>NZ_CP067100.1:3030352-3339578 GCF_016616235.1 Bradyrhizobium diazoefficiens | reverse complement strand
AAGCTCGACCTGGTGCCGCCGGTCCGTCCCGTCAACATCGAGGATCTGCTGCGGCACACCTCCGGCATCAGCTACGACTATATCGGCGGCAAATGGGTCGAGCAGGCCTACAAGGCCGCCAACATCTTCGAGGGTCAATTCAACAACAGGGAATTCGCCGACCGCATCGCCAGGCTGCCGCTGGCGCGCCAGCCGGGCACGCTGTGGCGCTACGGCCACTCCACCGACGTGCTCGGCGCCGTCATCGAGATCATCTCTGGCCAGACGCTGTACGAATTCTTGAAGCAGCGCATCTTCGATCCGCTCGGCATGACCAGCACCAAATTCGCACTGGCGACGGAAGGCGAATTGGCGCGCATGGCGCGGCCGCTGCCGAACGATTTCATCCTGCTCGCCGGCGAGCGCGACCGGCTCGATCATCCCGAATGGCAGTCCGGCGGCGGCGGGCTGCTGTCGACCATCACCGACTATCAGCGCTTTGCGCAGATGTTGCTCAACGGCGGCGAGTTCGAGGGCAAGCGTTATCTGAGCCCTGCGGCTTTCAAAGCGATGACGACCGATCACGTCGGGCCCGGTTCCGGCGTCGGACGCGACTATTTCTATTTTCCAGGCGACGGCTTCGGCTATGGCTACGGCCTTGCCGTGCGCACCGATCCCGGCAATGCAAAACCTCCGCCGCCAGGCTCGCTCGGCGAGCTGAAATGGGACTCAGGCAGCGGCACCTATTTCGGCGTCGATCCCAAGCTCGACATGGTCTACCTGATGATGCAGCAGACCCAGAACGAGCGCAGCCGCATCACGCCTGCGTTCAAGGCGCTGGTCTATGACTGCTATCCGGAGGCGCTACGCCGCCCGTGAGGCGCGCTGGCCGAAATCGGCGAGCAGTTTTGCGATCTCCGCGGCAGGCCGCGCCGCGCTGAACAGAAAGCCCTGCACCTCGTTGCAGCCTTCGGCGCGGAGCCAGTCGAGCTGGTCCTCGGTCTCGACGCCTTCCGCGGTCGTGGTGATGTTGAGGCTGCGGCCGAGCCCGGAGATCGCGCGCACGATCGCGACGCAATCGGGCCGCTGTGCGAGATCCTTCACGAACGATCGGTCGATCTTGATCTTGTCGAAGGGGAAGCTGCGGAGATAGCTGAGGCTGGAATAGCCGGTGCCGAAATCATCCATGGAGATGCTGACGCCGAGCTCGCGCAACTGGTGCAGGATCGCGAGATTGGCATCGGTCTCGGCGAGGAAGATCGACTCGGTGATCTCGAGCTCGAGCCGCTTCGGCGACAGGCCGGATTGTGCCAGCGCCGAGATCACGACCTGAACCAGGTTGCGGCTGCGGAATTGCGCCGGCGACAGGTTCACCGCGACCTTGATGTCGGAAGGCCATTTCACCGCCTCCGCACAGGCTTCGCGCAGCACCCATTCCCCCAATTGCGAGATCAGGCCGATGTCTTCCGCGACCGGGATGAACTCCGCCGGCGAGATCATGCCCTTGTCGGGATGACGCCAGCGCAGCAGCGACTCGAACCCGGAGATGCGGTCGGAGGCGATCGACACCAGCGGCTGGTAGTGCAGCTCGAATTCGCCATTGGCAAAGGCTCGGCGCAGATCGAGCTCCATGTTGCGGCGCTTCTGCGCCTGGAGGTCCATCTCGCGCTCGAAGAAATGGTGTACGCCGCCGCCCTCCGACTTGGCGCGATACAGCGCCATGTCGGCATTGCGCATCAATTCTTCCGACGTCGTGCCGTCGCCCGGCGACAGCGCGATGCCGATGCTGGCACCGATCACCATCTCCTGGCCATCGATCTCATAGGGCGCGCGCAGCATGTCGATCAGCAAGGTCGCGCAGGCGCTGGCCTCGTTCGGCGAAACGTCGGCCGCCAGGATCACTGCGAATTCGTCGCCGCCGAGCCGTGCCGCGAGATTGGCGCCGCGGACGGCCGTGGTGAGACGTTCGGCAACCTCCTTGAGCAGGCGGTCGCCCGACGGATGTCCGAAGGAATCGTTGATGTTCTTGAACAGGTCGAGATCGATATAGAGCACGCCGACGCGTTTTCCCGAGGCCTGGTCGAGCGCCTGCTTCAACCGTTCCTGGAAATATTCGCGGTTGGGCAGGTCGGTGAGCCCGTCATGGTGCGCCATGTGGGCGATCCGCGCCTCGGCCTTGCGCCGCTCGGTGATGTCGACCACCGCGACCAGGTAGCCGTCGCGGTCGTCGAAGGCGACGCGGCGGCCGAAGGTGAGCACCTCGATCTCGCTGCCGTCGGCGCGAAGATGCCGCCAGTTGCGTGAGGAATGATAGGTGTCGCCGACGCGTTCGAGCGCCTCGGCGTGACTGTCCCACTCGTCCTGCGGCCAGATCTCGTGCAGCTTCATGCGCAGGAAGGTGGCGCGGCTGTAGCCGTAATGCTGGACCGCGGCGTCGTTGACGCTGAGGAACTGCTTGCTCTCGGCGTCGAACACCCACATCGGCATCGGGTTGTTGTCGAATAGCAGGCGGAACGACGCGTCGCGGCGCTTCAGGGCGGTGACGTCGGAAATCGTCAGCGAGACCACGTCGGCGAAGGCGGTGGCGCTCAGGCGCAGATACCGGCCATCGCTCTCGATCTCGAGCTGCTCGCCGCGGCCGCCCGCGACGGCCTTGAGCAGGAATTCCATGACCTCGGACGAGGCCAGCAGCGTGCTGCCCTCGCCGATCCGGCGCCACAACAGGCTTCCCTTCGCGGCGTTCAGCAGCGCCGCCGCGCTCTTGTTGTGATGCACGACCTGGAGATCGAACGGCTTGCCCTCGGCATCGCGCAACGTCGCCAGCGAGACCACCGCGTCGTCGGTCGAGGAGAAGATCGCATCGAGCAGATTGTATTGGGCGCCGCGCTCGTTGACATAGGCGCCGACCAGCGTCGCGCCCCAGCGCGAGGACGTCGGCAGCGCCAGCACGTCGTAGGTCCGGACCATGCCGTCGCGCACGCAATGCGCGCTCGCGTGGTGCGGCCGGCCATTCTGGACCGCGCTCGCCACCGCTTCCGACAGCGCCGTGGCGCAATCGGGCGGGAGCTCGGCGACCGGAATGTCCCAGCGCTCCTCGCCGAGCCATTTCTGCACATAGCGTCCGCTGCGCGACAGCTCGAGCGCACCGTCGTTCTTCAATAGCGCGATATGGTCGGCAAGCCGTCCGAGGCTGCCGAGCATCACGTCCTCATAGCGCGGCAGCCGGTCTCCCGGTTTCAACGCGGCACGCCATTTGCGTTGAAGAACCGGGATGTCGTCAAACATTTCGGTGGCCGGTTTTCCCGACGCTTTCTTCGCGGCACTCATTGCAGTCCCCAACGCACATTCCCCGCGCATCCAAATGCCGGCCGGCTTAATGGCGTGTAAAAGGACGCAGAAGCGAGTTCCAATTTAGCGATTATGACAGTTTTAAGTCAGACGTTGGTTAGTGGGCGTTAGACACTATGACGGTTGCTTGAAATGCGATGCGTGGACCTGCAGACACAGGTTCGCGTCCTCGCGGCTTGCTCGCCCGAGCTTTGCCTCGATGCCTCACCCTCAATTGAAAGAGGGCGCAGGGAAGACCGGGTGCCGGCCGGGCACCCACGGTCCACTGTGCGAGGTGGCAACAAAGAATTTGCACAGCGGCATACAGGTGAAGCCAAAACAACCGGCCTTCCCTGCGCAGTGGTTTTACGGCTTATGTCGTGCTCTCCCCGGGGAGCGATGCACTATTGCCCCCGTCGCGTTGCGGATGAGCGATGCACGGACCCGGTCGGGCCGGCACATCACCGCAACACTTGGCGCACAGACCCCGGGCGCCAGGACCACACGATTTTGCCGTACGCCGATCACACCGGTCGTGCGCGCGAGGCCTTTCGCTCACGGTTGCCCGCCCTGCGAAACCATTCCGCGCCGATGTCACCTGCGTCCACCGCCGCCCGGCCCGCGTTCGTGACGATCGCGATACGCCCCTTTTCCTTGGGCCGGGTTGCGCCGACACATACGTCATTTCCGAATTTCGGTAAAGTGGAATATTTTTGGCCACGCGGATTGCCCTACGGCTTGCGTGTTTTGCCCGACGGGCAACGCAAGCTCTCGTAGCCCGCATGGAACGCAGCGCAATCCGGGCTAGCGAACGGCTTCGGACGTAGCCCGGCGCTACGTGTGAGGCTACTCCTCGCTTGACGCCGCGGAGCGGTTGCGCAGATAGGCTTGGGACAACAGGAAGAACAATGCGCGCTCACCTTGATATTTGGCGGACGGCCGGGTGCGCTCGAAACCGTCGGCAAATACCTTGCCGGACTGGTCACACACCTGCCACCGCCAGCCAAACCGTTTGCGCTTGGTAAGGATCACTTCGAACATGCCGACGGGCTTGGTCCCCTGCTTCCGTGCCGGTCCCGCAGGCAAGGCTGCCCGACTTCCCCCTTGGACCGATGCCCGACATATAGCTTAGCAAGACGGAAAGAGAATGAAATTGATTTGTCGAGATACCTATCTTGCACCGGCTGTGACGAAGTGGCGACGCGCTTATGGAATAACCTGATGCTGCCGGTGTCACTCAACCTCTCGCCGCGCTGCTGCTAGCGCCGACAGAGCTGGAGCACTGGAGGCGGAGGCCGGTGAGCGAATGCTCACCGGCCTCCCATCACAGCATCTAACGTCCGACTCGCGCCTGGAGATGCGCGGGATACCGGTCGCCCTGCACCTCGACCTTGGCCAGCACCTCTGCAATGGCCGTGAGGTCCGCTTGCGACAGCGTCACCGCAGCTGCGCCGAGATTCTCTTCGAGCCGGTGCAGCTTGGTGGTGCCGGGAATCGGCACGATCCACGGCCTTTGCGCGAGCAACCAGGCCAGCGCGATCTGCGCCGGCGTCACCTTCTTCGCGGCCGCGATCTCGCCGAGCAGACCGATCAGCGTCTGATTGGCCTTTCGTGCGCTGGATGAGAAGCGCGGGACGATATTGCGGAAATCGCCGCTGTCGAACGTCGTGCTCTCGTTGATCGCGCCGGTCAAAAACCCCTTGCCGAGCGGACTGAAGGGAACGAAGCCGATGCCGAGTTCCTCGAGCGTCGGCAAAATTTCCTGCTCCGGCTCGCGCCACCACAGCGAATATTCACTTTGCAATGCGGCAACCGGCTGTACCGCATGCGCTCGACGGATACTCTGCGCGCTCGCCTCCGACATGCCGAAATGCAGGACCTTGCCGTCGCGGATCAACTCCTTCACCGCGCCGGCAGTGTCCTCGACCGGCACTTCGGGATCGACCCGGTGCTGGTAGAACAAATCGATGCGGTCCGTCTTCAGCCGTTTCAGTGCGGCCTCCGCCACCGCCTTGACGTTGGCGGGGGTGCTGTCGAGCCCCGCTTCGACCTTGCCGCCCTTGAAGCCGAATTTGGTAGCAATCACCACCTTGTTCCGAAATGGCGCCAGTGCTTCGCCGAGAAGCTCCTCGTTGACGAATGGCCCATAGGCCTCGGCAGTGTCGAAGAGAGTCACGCCGCGCTCGAAGGCGGTTCTGATCAGCGCGATCGCCTGCGATGTCGCGGTCGCGGGGCCGTAGCCGTAGCTCAATCCCATGCAGCCGAGGCCGAGTGCCGAGACCTCGAGGCCACTCTTGCCCAGTTGACGTGTTTGCATTGCATCTCTCCTTGAAATCAACTCAGCTGCAATTTAGGTCGCGCGCCCGCCCGGGATTAGGTGATAAAACCCACATGAACTCATGATCTGGATTCATGAATGCCCCGCGCCGATGTCAACGACCTCCTCGCCTTTTTCGCGGTCGCTCGCGAGCGCAGCTTTACCCGCGCCGCCGCGCAACTCGGCGTATCCCAATCCGCGCTCAGCCATACGGTGCGCGCGCTCGAGGAACGGCTCGGATTGCGGCTTCTCGCCCGCACGACCCGCAGCGTCGCGCCGACGGAGGCCGGCGAGCGGCTGTTGCGCAATGTCGCGCCGCGCTTCGACGAGATCGAGGCGGAGCTGTCGGCGCTGACCGCGCTGCGCGCCACACCGTCCGGCACCCTCCGCATCACCACCGGTGAGCACGCAGCGCAGACAATCCTCTGGCCTACGCTCGCAAGGCTGATGCCGCGTTATCCCGACGTCAAGATCGAGCTCGTCCTCGACAACGGACTGACCGACATCGTCGCCGAGCGCTACGACGCCGGCGTGCGTCTCGGTGAGCAGGTTGCCAAGGACATGATCGCGGTGCGGATCGGGCCGGAGATGCGCATGGCCGTCGTCGGCGCGCCTGCTTACTTCGCCGCGCGGCCGAAGCCGAAACGGCCGCACGATCTCACCGAACACAATTGCATCAACATCCGCCTGCCGACCTATGGCGGGATCTATGCCTGGGAGTTCGAGAAGCGCGGCCGGGCGATGAAGGTGCGCGTCGACGGTCAGCTCATCTTCAACAACGGCCTGTTGCGAATGAATGCGGTGCTGGCCGGCCTTGGCCTCGCCTACCTGCCGGAAGATTTGGTCAAGCGGGAGATCGCCAACGGACGGCTAATTCACGTGCTCGCCGACTGGTGCGCACCGTTCGCGGGCTATCACCTGTATTACCCGAGCCGTCGGCAGCCGACGCCGGCCTTTGCCGTGCTGGTGGAGGCGCTGCGGTATCGGAAGTGAGGGCGAACTCTGCTCTCGTGTCCCGGACGCAGCGCAGCGCTCCTTTAGCGGTGCGCTGCAGAGCCGGGGCCCATCCATCAGATAAATGTGGGGCTTCCTGGGTCCCGGCTCTGCGGAGCGGCGTTGCACGCCGCACCGCGTCCGGGACAGGAGACTACCGCGCCACCACTTCCACTTCGCCGTCGACGCCGTTCACGACGTTGAAGCCGCGCTCATAGACCTTACCCTCGTTCTTGGCGATGGCGCGGTATTCGCCTTCGGAAAGCACCACACGGGGGAAGGCGCCGATCGATTCCTTGATGACGTCGCCGCCGGGGGTCAGCACCGACCAGGCGGTGTTGGCGAGCGCCTCGCCGCCGCGGTCGCTGACGAGCTTGAGGGTGATGACGGCGGCGCGGTGGGTGATGGTGACGTCAGTGAGCTTGCCGGCCTGGACGCGGATGTCCGAGCGCACCACCGAATTGGCGTCGCCATAGTTGGAGATGATGTAATAGGTGCCCTCCGGCAGCAGCACGACGTCGCCGGCGGCGACGTTCGGCACCAGCGAGGCGCGCTCGCCGGATTCGAACTGGCTGCCCTTGTAGATCGCGAACGAGATCTGGTTCTGCGGAATGCGGCTGGTGCCGACGCGGCCTTCGATGCGCAGGCCCCCGGCGGGCAGCACGAAAGATTCGCGGTCGGTCTCCGTCTTCAGGCTGACGGTGCGCACCGCGCTGACGAGACCGAAGGCGACGTGCACGACGTAATTGCCGGGTGGCAGCACGATGTTGGGCGTCGCGTTCCGATCCTCCTTGATCAGCTTGAAGGTGCCGTTCTCGTCAGGACGATCGGCAAACACGCGCCAGACCAGGCCGCTGGTGATCGCGGCTGAGTCCTTGCCGTATTTCGCGGTCAGCGACAGCACGCCCTGGCCGGGCACGGCCGCGTTGAGCGGCGCGGGCGGCGGCACGGTCGCGACTGCGGGCGGCATGCTGGGCGTCACCGGCTGGGTCAGGGTCGGCGGCAGGCTCGGGGGTCCGGCGGCCTGTCCGGAGGGTGCCAGCTGGATGGCGTTGCCGGGGTCGGGCACCGATGCCGGGGGCACCGGGGGTGGCCGGTCGGAGAAAAGCTGCGCCTGCGCTGTGTTCTGGCCCGAAATCGCGAGGCACACGGCAACGATCAGCGCCGGCAGCAGCCTGCCGCTGCGCCGCCATCCGATGATGCCGTCACCCCCGCGTGTCATGTCACCTGCTTTTCACCGAAAACGCGGCAAATTCAAGCCTTGGTTCAAGCCTTGGAAAGCCTGGGAAATACGGACTTTGGAACCTTGTTGACGCCTGCGTGATTAGAAGAGAGGCAGGTGGCCTTCGCCACACTCCTGCCCCCCTGCTTCCCGAACGGTATAAACCATGCTCGGCCCTCGTTCTGGCGGAGCGGAGTTGCGGTGCCTAGTCTGGTATGAGGGCTGGCCGGTAGGAGAGTCTGGTGCTTGATATCTTGAAGGGCCGCAGTGCGAACGGCTCGAATGGCGACAAGGTCGGTCTCGGGACCACACGGCGCCCGATCATCGGTCTTGCCCTCGGCGGCGGCGCAGCGCGCGGCTTTGCCCATATCGGAATCCTGAGGACCCTGATCGCCAACGGCATCGTGCCTGATGTCGTGGTCGGCACCTCGATTGGTGCCGTGGTCGGGGGCGCCTATGCGGCGGGCCAGCTCGACACGCTGGAAGAGTGGGGGCGCAGCCTGCAAGGCGTGCGCAACATCCTCGGCTATCTCGACATTCGTCTCAACGGCTCCGGCCTGATCGGCGGCGAGAAGTTGGCGACCCGGCTCGAGGAGGCGATCGGCCAGACCCTGATCGAGGATCTCCCGATCAAGTTCGCCACCGTCGCGACCGAGGTCCGCACCGGCCACGAGATCTGGCTGACGCGGGGCCGCGTGGTCGATGCGATGCGCGCCTCCTATGCGCTGCCCGGCATCTTTTCGCCCGTGCTGATCGGCGACCGCTGGCTGGTGGACGGCGCGCTGGTCAATCCGGTGCCGGTCTCGGCCGCTCGCGCGCTCGGCGCCGAAATCGTCATCGCCGCAAACCTTTCCAGCGATGTCTTCACCCATTCCACCACGATCTATTCGCACGGCGCGATGCCCGCGACGATCGCACCTGTCGCCGAGGAGCCGGCCGCCAAGCGGCGCTTTCCGCGTTTCTTCTCGCCCGAGAAGACCATGAAGCGCGAGTTCTTCGGCGGCGGTGGACGTCCCGGCATCTCCTCGGTGATGGTCGACGCCTTCAACATCATGCAGGACCGCATCACCCGCGCGCGCCTCGCCGGCGATCCCCCGGATATGCTGATCATACCCCGGGTCGGCCAGTTCGGTTGGTTCGACTTCCATCGCGCCGAGGACCTGATCGCACACGGCACCCGCGCCGCCGAACGCGCGCTGGAGTCGATCCAGGAGGCGATCGAAGTGCTCGCGCCGGCCCCCGCGGGCAACGCGCCCAAAGCCGACGAGTGAGGCGGACGCGGAGGCGGGTCAGGCCGTCTTGATGTAGTCGCGCAAGGCTTCCTGCTCGGCTTCGTATTCCTGGACGCGGCGCTTGACGATGTCGCCGATCGAGATCAGGCCGACCACCTTGCCGTTGTCGATCACGGGCAGATGGCGGAACTTGCCCGTCGTCATCATCTCCATGAGCTCGGCGACGGTGTCGGTCTCCTTGCAGGTCACGACCTTGCGGGTCATGACCTCCGAGACCGGCTCCTCCAGCACGCTGGCGCCGCGCTCGCCGAGCACGCGCACGATGTCACGCTCGGACAGGATGCCCTCGAGCCGGCTCTGGTTCATCACGAGCACCGCGCCGATCTTCTTCTCGCCGAGCAGCTTGACCGCGGCAGCCAGCTTGGCGTCGGGCTCGACGCTCATGATCTGGTGGCCCTTGGCGTTGAGAATGGAACGTACCGTCATTGTCGCCTCCCTGAATCGGAGCCGTCCGCTTTGCGCGGTCCGGACTTGTTCGCGAGTCTTCAACTAACAGTTTCAGCGCCGGTTTCATGCTCGGGCGCTTTGCGAAGCATCGCCGCTAACGACGTGTGGCTCCGGAACATTCTTCTCGCAAATGATGGATGAATTCGGGCTGCGCCGCAAGCGCTGCTTCAAATGCGGTCTGAAACGTCCCGTGATGACGCATCCGCAGCATCATCGCTTCGCACGCGCGGCACGGGATCGAACAGCGCGAACAAGAGCAGGCCGGCGAAGAAGCCGCCGATATGCGCCTGCCAGGCGACGCTCGTGGTCTCGGAATCGATCCCGATCGCGCCGACGCCGAAGATGATGTTGACGCCGAACCACACCGCGAGGAAACCGACCACCCGTCCGTCGCGCAGTGCGCGCGACAGCGGCAGCGCCGGAACCTTTGCAGCGGTATCGGCATCCGAGCGGCTGAACGAGAGGAAGCTGCCGCGAACGAAGGCGAAGCGGATCGCGGCCGCCATCGCCCCCGACACCGAGGCCGAGGCGCCGATCATCGGCGCCACCGCATGCTCATGGGTGACGAGATGGGCGAGCGCGCCGGCCGCTGCCGTCACCGCCAGAAACAGGAAGAACCTGACAGCGCCAAAGCGCCGCGCCAGCGCGCTGCCGAACGGCAGCAGCCACAGCACGTTGAAGCCGAGATGGGTCAGATTGGCGTGCAGCAGCGAATAGGTGACGAAAGTGCAGACCTTGGCCCCGGCCCCGCCCGGGATCTGCAAATTGAGGAGCGAGGAATCGTAGCGCTTCGGGATGAAGCCGAAGACGTCGATGGTCCAGTTCTCCAGCTCCGGCGGCAGCAGCACCCGCAGATGGATCAGCGCCAGCAGCAGGATATAGGCGGTCAGCGCCAGCGGCAGCGTCAGGATCGGCTCGCGCGGAGCTTCCTCAGCGACGACCGGCTGAGAGTCTTGCGGAGAATGTGGCGGGGAATCCAAGGCAGCTTCGCTTTCGGGCGCGATCGGAGCGGTACCGCTTGCAGATAGTCGCCTTTGCCGGCGTTGCGCAAGTGCACAAAAGGAAAAGGCAGGGCCCTGGGAAAGCCCTGCCTATCCGTGTTGGCCTTCCGATCCCGGAGGAATGAAGGTGTATCCCCACCCCTCCCCGGCCCGCGGCCAAACTGTTTGACGCCCGTGTACAGGCCTCGCCGAGAACCTGGATGAAAGCGGCGAGGCTTGCGACAGCGGTCACCATAGCAGCGGCGGGACGCGCGCAAAGCGCGTAGTTAATTTAACGTTAACAGCGCAAAGGCGGCGTTAACGGACGCGAAAACGCCTCCACGGCATAGACGCTGCAAAGCCCCTCCTGCACAACAACAAAGGGATCGCGGGTGCACTGAAGCGGGACAGGTTTGTCCCGCGAGGTCGCACCCCGGGGCGAGCGTTCAGTCATGAAACAAAGGTCGAGCCGGGACTTCTTCGCGTATTGGGACGAGAAGCGCGGCACTGCGCGGGCCCCTGACCGGGCCGACATCGATCCGGCCGCCGTCCGCGGCCTGCTCGGCGACATTTTTGTCCTATCCTGCGAGCCCAAGCTCGGCTTCCCGTTCCGGGTCGCCGGCACACGTGTCTGCGCGCTGGCGGGAACGGACCTCAAGGACGCAAGCTTTGCGGCGCTGTTCGGCGAGGCGAGTCGCGGCGAGATCGAGGAGATCACGACCGTCGTCGCCGACGAGACGCTGGGCGCGATCGCCGGCGTCACCGCCGCGCGCGAGGACGGCAGCAAGGCGCATCTCGAGCTGCTGCTGCTCCCGTTCAACGCCCGCCCGCACACGCCCGTCAGCGTCACGGGCGTGCTCGCGCCGTTCGACGACGAATGCGGCGCGCTCGGCCCCTTCACCCTCACCTCCTGGCGCTATCTGCACCAGCCGGAGAAGCTGTTGCCGCGCGCGATCCGCAAATTGCAGATCGCCCGCGGGCTGATGGTGTATGAGGGACTGCGGTAGGCAGCTTCACGCATTACGGCATCGCCAGATGCCAGGCGCCGTTGAGAAAACCGTCGCCGGTGATGTCGCCAGGCTTGGCGTCCTTGGCGAAGGTGTAGAGCGGCTTGCCTTTGTAGGCCCACTGCCTGGAGCCGTCGTCGCGCGTAATGATGGTGTAGCCATCCGCCGCGGCGTCGCTCGGCTCCGCCTTCAGCACCGGCCAGTTCGTCGCGCATGGACCGTTGCAGGCCGACTTGCCGTCCATGTCCTTGTCGAAGGTGTAAAGCGTCATGCCCTTAGCGTCGGTGAGCACGTTGCCCTTATCAGTCTTGCCGGTCTTGGTCGGCGACGCGGCGAAGGCGGCGGGAACGATGGCGAGCGCGGCGGCGAGTGTGAGCGCAAGGCGGATCGAGGACGTCATGGGTTCTCCTGTCATGCAATTGGCTTGCATGGGTAGGACGCCGCGCGTGGCGTGGTATTCCTGAGATCGCGCTCAAGATATTTCTCGCTGCGCGCAGCCGTGCGGCGGAATAAACTGGACGGCGTGAGACGGATCGACATGAGCAAGCCGCACTGGCGCGCCAGGCTCGCATCCTATGGCGAAGCTGCGACCTGCATGCTGCGCGACCTCTCTACGACGCAACGCCCCCGGCGGCCCGGCTCACGCGGGCGTGAAGGGTCTGGCCCGAACCAGCTTCGATCAACTCCCGTCGAAAGGCTGTGCGGACCGTTCTGGTCTCGCCGAACCGAGACTGGGAGAATTTCCATGAAACTCACATTGTCGAAAGTTGCTTTGATAGCATTCGCTGCGACAGCCGCATTCAGCGCGACGAGTGCCAGCGCAGCGCAGTACCGGACCTACGGCTGTGACACCGCCTTCTTCGAAGGCTGCATGGGCTTGATCGAAGCGCCGCCGCAGGGCGGACGTCGCGTGCTTCGCATCACCAGCGACATCTCGCCCACTTACATGCGGCAGACCGATCCGCGCTACAACACGTCGCTGCGTGATGCCGGCGGCGCTGGCGGCGGTGGCGGAGGCGGCGGCGGCCGCTGAGCTCTCGCCGACTTTTCAAATGATGCCGTCGGCGCGATCCGGCGGCATCATGTCCGTTCGCGCTGACCGAAGCCGTTCAGCCCCGGTGCTTCTTCTTCGTCTTCTTTTTCCCGGCGGCGCCTTTCACGGGCCACGGCGTGACCGCAGGCTCTGCGTGGCCCGGCTTGTTCTTGTGCTTCTTTTTCTTTGCGAACGCAGGCGCATCGTCGAATCTCGGCCCGCGCTCGCCGAGCGCCTTGCCGCGCTGCTTGAATTCACGGGCATCGCGTGGGTGATCGCCCCGGCGTTCACGGTGATCGCGGTCGTCCCTTTCGCGCCGCGGCGCGTGTGACCGCTCCTCCGAAGACGCCTGCCGCAGCGGCGCATCCGCCATCGGCTCGATGCGGATGCTGTCTTCCTTGTCCGGACGCTTGATCTTGACGGAGAAGGAGTCCGCGACGCGCTCGGAAATCTCGAACTCGGTCGTGGTATCCATGATCTTGATGGCGCCGATGTCGCCCTTGTCGATGCCGCCGCGGCGGCAGATCATCGGCAATAACCAGCGCGCTTCGGCATTCTTGTTTCGTCCAATGTTGGCGCGGAACCAGACGCTGCCGTCGGTCATGCCACGTTTCGACGGCGATTTGCCCGATTTGGGCCGGGGCCTCTCGGATCGTTCATCGCCGCCCTTTGCCCGAACGTTGTCGCGACCGCGTTCGTCGCGCGGCCGGCCGCTGCGCTCGCCGGGACCGATGATGTCTTCGGGCGACGGCAGCCGCGCGCGATAGAGCCGCGCCAGTGCGGCTGCGATGTCCTCAGCCGGGCGCTCGGCGAGCAACGCCTGCGCCAGCGCCAGATCGTCGGCGGTGGTCTCCTCGGTGAACAGCACGTCCTTCATGCGCGCGTGATCGAGCTTGCGGATCTCGTCGGCCTGCGGCGCCGTGCCCCAAACCGCATCGACGCCTGCGAGATTGAGCAACAGCTCCGCGCGCCGCCGCCGCGCCGGCGGCACCAGGAGGACGCTGGTCCCCTTGCGTCCCGCGCGACCGGTGCGGCCGGAGCGATGCTGCATCACCTCGGCATCATTGGGCAGATCGGCGTGGATGACGAGGTCGAGGCTCGGCAAATCGATGCCGCGGGCGGCAACGTCGGTCGCGACGCAGACGCGGGCGCGCCCGTCGCGCAGCGACTGCAGCGCCAGCGTGCGCTCGTTCTGCGTCAATTCGCCCGACAGCGCGACCACGGAGAAGCCGCGCTCCAAAAGCGCCGCCTGCAAATGCCTGACCGCATCGCGCGTGCTGCAAAACACCAGCGCGCTCGGCGCCTCGAAGAAGCGCAGCACGTTGACGACCGCGTGCTCGACGTCGGCGGGCGCGATCCGGATGGCGCGGTACTCGATGTCGGCGTGACCGCCCTCGTCGCCGGCGACCTCGATCCGGAAGGCGTCGCGCTGATATTGCCGCGCCAGCGCCACGATGCCGCGCGGGAACGTTGCCGAGAACAGCAGGGTGCGGCGGGTCTCCGGCGTGGTCTCGAGGATGAACTCCATGTCCTCGCGAAAACCGAGATTGAGCATCTCGTCGGCCTCGTCGAGGACGACCGCGGTCAGTTCGGAGATATCGAGGCGGCCGCGGCGCAAATGATCGCAGAGCCGGCCGGGCGTGCCGACGACGATATGCGCGCCGGCCGCAAGCTCGCGCTGCTCGCGGCGCGGATCCATGCCGCCGACGCAGGAGACGACGCGCCCGCCCGCCTGGCCGTACAGCCAGGCCAGCTCGCGCTGGACCTGGAGCGCAAGCTCGCGGGTCGGCGCCACGATCAGGGCAAGCGGCGCACCGGCCTGCTCGAACCGCTCGGCATCATCGAGAAGATTTTTGGCAATCGCCAAGCCATAGGCGACGGTCTTGCCCGAGCCGGTCTGGGCCGAGACCAGAAGGTCGCGGCCATTGGCTTCGTGGGCGAGCACGGCGAGCTGGACGGGGGTCAGTGAATCATAGTTCCGCTCGGCCAAAGCTTGGGCGAGCGGCGGGGTCAGGGCCGGAACAGACACGAGATGGGAAACCTTGGTTAATTCAGGCGCGGAACGATGAACCGGCGGACCTGAGCTGGCGTGCGCGGCAATCGGCCCGGCCGCACGCTGGCGATGTGATTGGAGGCTCTTTACGCCAAGTGCTGGGAAATCACCATCCCTGTGATGCATGGCTTCTTGATAAGAGCCGCGCCTGAAGGTTGCAGCGGACTTTTGCAGCCACCTTGATTAACCTGAAGCCAACCGGCTCCAAAGGGAACGACCGCGTGACGCCTTCCGTCAAACGCGCCTGTGGCGATTGCACGCTTTGCTGCAAGGTGATGGCCATCGAGGCGTTCGCCAAGCCGGCGAGCACCTGGTGCTCGCATTGCAATCCCGGTCGCGGCTGCGCGATCTACGCCGAGCGGCCTGCCGAATGCGCGAGCTTCAGCTGTCTCTGGCTCGTCAATGACCTCCTCGACGAGCGCTGGAAGCCGAGCCGCTCAAAGCTGGTCCTGACCACGTCCGAGGACGGCGTCGAAATCCGTTGCGATCCAGGCTCTCCCAATGCCTGGCGCAAGGAGCCCTATACCAGCGAGATCCGCGCCTGGGCCGTGGAAGGCGAGAGCAGCGACATGACGGTGCTCGTGATCGCCGGCCAGCGCGTGATCCTCGTCACGCCAGATCGCGAGTTCGATCTCGGCATCGTTGGGCCGGACGAGCGGATCGTGCGGGAGCTGGAGGGCACCAAGGTGGTGGGCGCAACGGTGGTGAAGAACGGCGATTGACCGGATGCACGCCTTGTCGTGTCAGCCACGCGATCCCAAATCGTGGCCCACGAGTGTGCAAGAGGGGAGGATACATGGCCGACGGAATCTCGCTCGCCGACAAGCTCACGACGTTGCAGGACTTCTGGTCGCCGCACACGGTCACCACCTTCAACGA
Organism: Bradyrhizobium diazoefficiens; assembly: GCF_016616235.1. Taxonomy (NCBI): domain Bacteria; kingdom Pseudomonadati; phylum Pseudomonadota; class Alphaproteobacteria; order Hyphomicrobiales; family Nitrobacteraceae; genus Bradyrhizobium; species Bradyrhizobium diazoefficiens. Next base: position 3,324,049 of record NZ_CP067100.1, on the reverse strand, counting down.
TTGCGACGTGATGGTGGTGAAGGTGAAAGGCGAGTTCACCTGGCACAAGCACGACGACACCGACGATTTCTTTCTCGTCCTGAAGGGCCAGCTGGATATCGAATTGCGGGACCGCACCGTGACGCTCGGTCCGGGCGAGCTCTACGTCGTGCCCAGGGGTGTCGAGCATCGCCCGGTGGCACGCGAGGAGGTTCATCTCCTGCTGATCGAGCCGACCGGCACACCGAACACCGGCGACAAGGCCACCGCCGCAGCGCGCAAGCTCGCCTAAAGCGCGTTTGCGGCGGCCCTAATCCCTGGAGGTCACCAGCCTGTTGAAGCCGCCGACGAGCCTTGCCCGTGCCCGCACAACATAGTCTTTCGCTGCATGGCTCAGGGCGCGGACCATGCGCCAGGCCTCGGTGGCCTGCAGCCACTCCCTCACCTCGACGACTTTCCCGTACGCCCACGCAAACGCTGGAATCCGCATCAGCTTGTCACGGGTGAGATGGAACAGGCGCTCGACCAGCACGAGCTTGAGCAACTCGCCGATGATGAAGGTCACCGCCCCGCTCAGGATTTGGCCGGTCGCCGCGAGGTAGGCGGCCACCGGCTTGATCGGCTCGAGAATGATCACCGGCACGGAAAACAAGGCAAGCGACGGATAAGGCGGCAGCGATTTGATCCAGGCGCGCAATCGCCTGAATTCGAAATGCCGCCCGATCCAGCGCCCTATGGGCCTTGCGACGGCCATGAAGACCGCATCCACCAGGAAGTAGATGGCGGCCAGGATGTAGGTGATGGGTTTAAGGATTCGCTTCACAGCACCTCTCATGCGAAGTGAAAGCCGGAACTTGGGCCTTAGTTTCACCTCAGCATGGATAAGTCGCGGATATCAGATGGAACTTTTACGGCATCCGATTCATATCTCCGCATAGATTTCCAACAGATTGCCGTCAGGATCGCGGAAGAACAGCGTGCGATGTCCGAACGGCTGATCCGTCGGCGGCGACAGCAGCGCGACGCCGCGGCGCACGAGCTCGTCGGCACATTGATCGACCTCGGCCCTGGACACTTTGAAGGCCAGTTGCAGCGAAGCGGTCCCAGCCGGTACCGGCGCGTCAGTCGCGGTCCGGCTCGGTCTTGCCAGCGCCAACGTGTTGCTGCCGAGGCCGTATTCGATCCAGTTCGGCGAGAGGTCGCGGAGCACGGACAAGGCCAGAACGTCCTCGTAGAAGCGCCGCATCGCGGCCATGTCGCGCACGAAGATGACGGTGTAGTCGATCGCGCGGATGGCGCGGAAGGGGGAGAGCGGGGATGGTTCAGGTGTCATCTCGTTTTTCAGCCCAAACTCCGATCCCTCGCCCGCATGAGCGAAGCGATATGCGGGACACTTCATCTCACTCCACCAATTCCGGCCACGGCACGATGGTCGACTTCACCGTCTTCATCGCCATCGCATCCCTCACCGCCTGCGCGATGCCCGCTTCCGTGAACGGATAGATCGTCTGCATCTTCGCCCAAGGATATTTGCCCGCCGTGCGGTAGAGCATGTCGACGCCGAGCGGCAGGTCGTTGCCGGTGAAGCCCCAGGATCCCAGCACGTTGAGGTCCTTGGTGCAGATGCGGTGCCAGGAGGTCTCGATCGAGCCCGCATCGGTGAACTGGCCCATCTCCACATAGGTGCCGCCGTCGCGCAGCATCTCGATGCCCTCGGGGCCGGCCGAGGGGTGGCCCGAGCAGTCCATCACGAGATCGGCGCCAAAGCCGCCGACGATGTTCCGCACGCGATCGATGCGCTCGTGCGGCGATTTGAGCTCTTCGATGTTCACGGTCGCCTCCGCGCCGAATTCGCGAGCGAGCTTGAGCCGCGGCTCTTCCGGCGCGCCGACGCAGATCACGCGCCCCGCCCCCATCTCCTTTGCGGCCGCGACCGCCAGGATGCCGATCGGACCAGAGCCCTGGATCACGACCGTGTCGCCCCAGGAAAATCCGCCGGCGCGGGCCGCGCGGTTGAAGGCGCGGATGCAGGAGGTCAGCGGCTCGGACAATGCACCGAGGCGCAGCGACATGTCGTCCGGGAGCTTGTAGATCTTGGTGCCCGGCAGCATCTCGAGATCGACATAGACATATTCGGCCCAGCCGCCCCACATATGAGGTGGTTTATCGAAGCCGAGATAGCGGCCGTAATAGACCGGCGTCACGCACTTGTTAGCGGTTTGCGGGTAGTGAATGCAATAGTAGCAGCGCCCGCAGGGCATCAGCGGCGGGATCATCACCTTTGATCCGACGGTCAGCGGCTTGCTCATGAAGTCTTCAGTGAACTCGTCGCCGCATTCGACGATGATTCCGCCGAGCTCGTGGCCGAGCGTGAACGGCCACGGCAGCGGCTTCGGCCAATGTCCCTTCAGGATATGCAGGTCGGTGCCGCAGACACCGCAGGCGCCGACCTTGATCAACGCGCCCTTGCGGCCAACCTTCGGCCACGGCACGGTGCGGATGACGGGCTCCGAGCCCGGCCCTGCATGGGTGCAGACGCGGATCTGGTCCATGGGTTTTCCTCAATGTCCGTCTGTTATGATTGATCGGTGCGGGCTGCGATCAGCCTATGACAGCCTTGCGACGTTGGAAATACCTGGGCACATCGACACGCCGCAGTTGTATCCGCAGGCTGCACATGGCCACGCAAGCCTGCTTCGGACCTCCGCCGGGATCAGACCATGGAATTGCGACCACCTGCGTTGATCGTGTTCGGCGGCCTTCCCGGCACCGGGAAGACGACGGTCGCTCGCGAGCTGACACAACGGCTCGCCGCAACCTATCTCCGGATCGATACTATTGAGCAGACCTTGCGGAGTGCAGGTCTCGCAGTTGGAGTCACGGGATACGCCGTCGCGAACGCTCTTGCCGCTGAAAATCTCAAGCTTCGCCGCACCGTCATTGCCGATTGCGTAAATCCGGTGCTGGCAAGCCGGGCGGGCTGGCGGCAGACCGCCCTGCAGAACTCGGCACATATCGTCGAGATCGAGATGGTCTGTAGCGACATGGCTTTGCACCGGCGGCGCGTTGAAGGCCGAGATCCCGACATCAGCGGTCACGAACTGCCAAGCTGGGACGACGTAGCGAGGCGCCACTATGAATCCTGGGATCAGGAGCATCTGGTACTCGATTCCGCCGATGGCGCGGTTGATCGTCTCGTCGAACTGGCTGAAGCCTATGTTCGCCGTGAGATCGGTTAGGCCGTTGCCGCCGTGGAGGACACCCGGGTCCCGCTGCGCTCCTCCGGGCGCGGGACCGTGGGCTCCCACACCCAAGAGCGCTCACCAGCGACCGTATAGGGACGGATCCAGTCCTACCCAGGTGACATTGAACCCGCTTCCGCAAAATCCCATAGACGCGTCCCGGCTCGTTCGTGGCGCGTTGACGGTATTGGCCTGCTCGCCCCTGGTGTGGCTTTTCGAGCGCATTGTTTCCGTCCGTCATCGCCACGCTCGATCCTAACGCGGCATTAACCCTGTGCATCTTAGGGTCGTCCCGGACTCCGCCAGGCGGGGGGTCGGGTTGTGAAAATGGCGTTGGCGAACAAAAAATTTCTTCCGGCCGCCGAGGAACGTCGGCGTTTCCAGCGGGTGAAGGTTCACCTGCTCGGCCGCTACATGCTGCCGGACCGCCGTGAATTCCCCTGCCAGGTGATCAACATGTCGCCGGGGGGCGTCGCGCTGCTCGCGCCCGGCATCGGCAATGTCGGCGACCGCGTGGTCGCCTATCTCGACCATATCGGCCGCGTCGAGGGCAAGATCACCCGCATCATCGACAACGGCTTTGCCATGACGATCGGGGCGACGCCGCGCAAGCGCGACAAGCTCGCCGCACAGCTGACCTGGCTCGCCAACCGCGACATCCTCAATTTGCCGGAGGATCGCCGCCACGACCGTATCGTGCCGCGCAATCCGATCGCGGTGCTGACGCTCGAGGACGGCACCAAGATGACCTGCCGCATCATCGACCTGTCGCTGTCGGGCGCGGCCATTGCCGCCGAGAACCGGCCGCCGCTGAAATCGACGGTTTTGCTCGGCCGGGTCCAGGGCCGCGTGGTCCGCAACCTCGAAGACGGCTTCGCGCTCGAGTTCATGCACGAGCAGCCGGCCGAGACACTCGAAGAGAGCGTTACCGCGCGGTAAAGCGAAAGCGCGCCAAAACCACTGCTTTTCCAGCTCAAAGGCGGCCTCCGCGATGCGGACGCCGCCTTTTTCATGTGTCGTGACCGGCCTGGCGCGGGTTAATGCCGACGCACTGGCGCGCGGAAACGCCAGCTGCATCAGCGTTTCGGCGTTAATTCCTAAAATTTGAATCAATTGCAGTATTCTCGAATTTTATTCGACTTCGATTCAAGTATAGATCGAATTCGCCGACAGTTTTACTTGCATTCGTCTCGACTTGACTTGGCTGACTTAGCGGCAACGCAAAAGCTCCGCGCGCAATGTGGTCCCAACAAGAAACGGGGGCCGCAATGTTTGATTTCAGGGGACAGGGGAAGGGACTGGCGATCGCCGCCATGCTCTTCGGGATCAGCGCGACAGCGCAGGCCGGCGAAGGCCGTCTGCTCTACGCAAGCCTCGGCGACACCACGCGTGCGCCGATCGGCTGGGTCGAATTCTGTGCGGACAATGCCGCGCAGTGCCAGGGCGGGCCGACGCAGCCCCGCGACATCGTGATGTCGCAGGCGGCATGGCGCGACCTCGTCAAGGTCAATCGCTGGGTCAACGAGACCGTCAAGCCTTTGACCGACCAGGAGCACTGGGGCGTGATCGAGCGGTGGTCGCTGCCAACCGACGGCTACGGCGACTGCGAAGACTACGTGCTGTTGAAGCGCAAGATGCTGATCGATGCCGGATGGCCCCGCGAGGCCCTGCTCATCACCGTCGTGCGCGACAAGAAGGGCGAAGGACACGCGGTGCTGACGGTGAAGACCGACAAGGGCGAGTTCGTTCTCGACAATCAGAACGAGAGCGTCGTGGCCTGGACGGAGACCGGCTACCGCTTCGTCAAGCGCCAGTCGCAGAGCGATCCCAACGTCTGGGTCTCGCTCGGAGATACCAAGCCGGCGGTCTCCACCGCCAGCGCAAGAGACCAGTAGTTACGATCAGTAGGTACGAGAGAACGAGTTACGCGACCCGGTCACATCCCCACCCCTCCCCGTCCCAGACCGGTTCGCGCGCGGCCAGGCTTCCCCCAAAGCCTGGCCGCAACTTCTTTGGGGATTGCCGCTCACTCCGCGGCTTCAACGTCGGCGGGTCTATCGGCCGCGCCCAGCGGCGAAATCGCCGGACCGTTGAGCGCTGTGCCGTCGGGCGCGAACTGCGAACCGTGACACGGACAATCCCAACACTGCTCCAGCGCATTCCAGTGCACGACGCAGCCGAGATGGGTGCAGCTCGCCGAGTGCAGATGCAGACGCCCGTTACGGTCCCGGCAAGCCGCAATCTTCTTCAGGCCGCTGCGGACAAGGCGCCCCTCGCCGGGGCGCAGCCGCTCGACGCTCGCAATCTCGCTCGCCGCAAGATACTCCGCAAAATTCTTCAGCGGCGTGATGTTCTCGCTGATGAACTCGCCGATGTTCTTCTGGATCTTCCGTGACGCCGCGTAGATATCTTCCCACGGGCTCGCGCCCGTCGTGATCAGATCCGTCACCAACAGGCCGGCGACAAGGCCGTTCGTGATCCCCTGCCCGGAATCGCCGCTGACGATGAAGACATGCTCCTCGTCGGGGCTGCGGCCGATGAACCCGGCAAAATCGACCGGCTCCAGCACCTGGCCGGACCATCGATGAGTGACCTCGCGCAGACCGGGCAACCGCTCCCGCGCCCAGCGCTCGAGCGCATCGAGGCGCTGTGAGCCATCGTTCGCTTCACCCGACTTGTGATCTTCCCCGCCGATGATCACGATATCCTCGTCGGTGGAGAGCGGCTGGAGCCGGACATAATGATAGGGATCGAGCGTATCCCAATAGAGCGCATCCTTCAGCGCGCCGGCCGCGATCCTGGCGGCAAGCGCATAAGTGCGGTAAGGCGCCTGCTTGGTGTGGATCGCCACCTGCACATTGACGGGCGAGTTGGTCGCGACCACCACGTCGGCGGCGTGGACCTCGTGACCTGAGGTAGTCGTCACGACCATGTCGCCATGGCGCTGACGGATGCTCTCGACACAGGTATCGGCGTAAAGCCGCGCCCCCCGACGCTGGAGTGCGCTCGCGAGCCCAGCGAGATATCTGGTCGGGTGTAGCCGCGCCTGCCGGGCAAAGCGCAACGAACGCACGGCGTCCGCGGAGTGGAACGGGGTCGGCTCGACGCAATTCTCGATGGGAATCCCGAGCTTGCGGCAGCAATCCAATTCCTTGTCGAGCTCGGACGTGGGCGTTTCGGGCGCCAGCACCCAGTAACCGTCGACGCGTTGAAAATCGCAATCGATGTGCTCGGTAGCCTGGATGGCTTCGGCCCGATCGATCGCGTCGGCGACGCTCTGATAGTAGCGCCGCGCACAGTCAAAGCCGCGTACCCGCACCAGCGCCTCGTAGCCGTCGTCCAGTGCGGTGGCGAGGTGCGCGGTCGTGCGCGCCGTCATGCCGCTGCCGATGCCGCCGCGGTCCAGCACCACGACCGAGCGTCCATGACTGGCGAGCTCATAGCCGATCGATAGCCCGGCAATTCCAGAACCGACGACGGCGACGTCCGTGCCGATCGTCCCGGATAGCGCCGGCGCATCGGCAACCGGAACATCCATCCAGAGCGATCGGGTGTGCTCGTCCCGTACGTTCATGACAATGCTCCTCGACCAACCAAACGGCGCGGCAGGAAGAGAGTTCCTATCCGGCCTGCCGAGCGAGACGCATTGCAAAAGTCGGGTTTGGGAAAGCGAGACCCGATCAGCCCTGCTCGGCCTGCCGCGACCACGGCACCCGCGCGGCGGCGAAATCGCGCCACGTGCTCTGCAGGGCGGGCTGCACCCCGACCGAGGCGCGCGCCTGCCAGCCAGCGATCGCAGCGGCCGCGATGGCGCTGTCGGGGGCTTCGCCACCGAGCTCATCGAGCAGTGAAGCCGTAACGGCCATGTCGTTGAAGGCGCCGAGCTCTTCTTGCAGGCCGGCGAGCCGGCGCGAGTAGCGTTTCGCGGATTTGCGATCGGCAAACAGCGGCAGCAGGAACTCGCTGAGATAGCGCAGCCGCTTGGCCGCGAGCCGCACCCGATGCACCTGCTCGGCGGACAGCGACTTGAAGCGGCGGCCGCGCTTGAGCACCTTGGCGTGCTGCTCCGACAGGATGCGCTCGGCGAAATTGACGGCGGGCTCGGCGAGCTGGCCGAGATCTTCGGCGGCGACGTCGTTGCGCCAGCCCCGCGTCTCGATCCAGCCGCCGAGGCCGATCAGGAACACCGCGCAGCGGCGATCGCCAAGCGCGCGATGCGCCTTGCGATAGGCCTCGGACTGACGCCTGGCCGCGGCCCGGCCCAGCGTGTCGAAACCGGCGACCGCAGGACAGGCTGACGCAATCATCGGCAAGGTCTCGAGCTGGAACACGTCCCAGTCGCGCGCAGCCGACAGGTCCTGCGCCAGCCATTTGGCTTCCGACCGCAGCGCATCGAGATTGCTGAGCGCGCCGACCGATCGCATCAGGTCGAGCGCCGAGCGAAGCCGGCGCAGCGAGACGCGCAGCTGATGCACGCCTTCCGGATTGCGGCCATCCTCGGCCGCCGGCAGCGATTGCAGCAGATGGTGGAGGCAGGAGCGCAAGATCGTCTCGAAGGCTTCGTCGAGCGTGACCGACGCATCGAGCTGAAGCTTGCGCGGCCGGCGTGCCGCCGGCGGCTTGTCAGCGGCGAGATCGAAGCCGCGCGCCGATTTGCTGCGGATCGACGGCTTCACCGCCCCGTGCTCGGCAAGGCGCAGCGCAATCTCGTAGATCGCGCCGGCGCTGCCGCTCTTCAGTTCAAGTTCGATCTCGCTCACCGGCAGCGACCGCTCGCCGGCCGTGAGCTCGCCCTGGTCGAAAGCGATCTCGACCGTGCCCGACGGCAGGTCGATCATCCGCGCATGCCGATGGATGTCCGCGGTGAAAACCGCTTCGAGCGGCTGCGTCTCGAGGTGTTCGCGAAGCTTCTCCGGAATGAACGGCATCGCCAGGGCGAGATCGGGCGCAAGCGAGGGAACGCTCGCCTCCCACTCGCCGCGGCGCAGCGGATCGTCGACGGCCTCGGTCTTCACGGTCTGCACGAAGCGCGCGCCGCTCTGGCGCACGCGCAGGCTGAGGCCGCTGTTGCGAAGCGCGCGGTCGGCCGTGTCGTAGTAGACGGATTTCAGATGCTTGCGCGTGCCCTTGCTGCGCGCATTGGCAGCGATGACCGGCGCAGCATTGAAATGCGCCATGCGCTCGGCATCGACGAGAAGCTTCAGCTCGATTTCACCGGCGGGACGCCCCGCAGGGTTCGGCTCTGGCGCAGCCGTCGTGCTTTCCGATGGCGTCTGATCGATCACAGCGCCCTCGACGATCGCAGGTGCCGCAGCGGGCCCAGCAGGATCAATTTGCCTGAGGAAGCCGGCAACGACGTGCGTTCTCTTACTGTCCTTTGGGACAGGATTCCCATCCGGCGCGCTCGTGGTCTTGCGAGCCGGCGTAGCGTCTGATTTTAGCATTTCCGGTGACATGACAATTCGATGACAGAGCCAGCATATAGCCGGTCGGGCCCGCAAGGAATAGGAACGTTAGGTCGCAACGCATCATCGTCCACACGATGCTGCGGGCGCGAAAATCAGGCGCGGACTGTCATAATTCGGCTTGGCATCACCAATTAAATTGCCGCAGCGTACAGTAAGTGACCGAGTCGCCGGCGAATCTCGTCGGTCGCCAAATCGAGATGAACGCGTGACGAGCTCATGCTAGCCGAGAAATTCTTTCTGGTTCTGGAGACGCTTAGGAGTCACGCCTCGGACGATGGGCCCGAGATCGTGACAGGCCCGGCGAGGCCGCCGGCAGTTCCGGAGATTGCGTCCGCCTCGCGGCGCAAAAAGCCGGCACCTGAGGATCGCGACTAGTCGGCTCCAAGGCCGCAAGGCCGCGCCACGCGCACAGCGCGTCAGTGCGCGAGGCTGTTCTTGTAGATCCTGCCGCCCTTCATGATCACGACAAAATTCTCCGCGGGATCTTCGACGAGCGCGATGTTGTCGAGCGGATTACCGTCAACGAGGAGCAGGTCGGCAAGCGCGCCCTCCTCCACCACACCGAGCTTGCCGGGATAGGGATTGCGCGGGCCCGAGAGGTTCAACAGCTCCGCATTGGTCGACGTCGCCATGGTCAGTGCTTCGGCCGGCGTGTACCAGCGCGTCAGCGCGGCAAGCATCGAGCCCTGCCTGTCCGCCAGCGCCTTCGAGAACAGGATGTCGGTGCCGAAGGCAGTCTTGAGATGGTATTTTTTTGCGAGTGCATAAACGCGATCGGTGCCGGCAACCACCTGCCGCATCTTGTCCTCCTCCGCAGGTCCCAATGCGGCGGCGCCGGAGAGATCGAGGAACGGCTGCGTGCTGAGCCAGATGCCTTTCTCCGCCATCAACCGCGCACTCTCCTCGTCCATGAGATGGCCATGTTCGATGCATCTCACGCCGGCCGCGATCGAGCGCTGGATCGCGGCCGGCGTGTAGGCGTGCGTGGCCACGTAAGTACCCCAATTGTCGGCGGCTTCCACCGCCGCGCGCAGCTCGGGCTCGGTGAAGGTGGAGACGTCGAGCGGGCTGAATGGCGATGCGACGCCGCCGCCTGCCGTGAGCTTGACCTGTGAGGCACCCTGCATCAACTGCTCGCGCGCCCGCACGCGGACCTCGTCCGGACTGTCGGCGACCATGCTGCCGCCGATCCGCTCCATGCGGCTGAGCATGCCGCCGATCGTGCGCGGCAGATCGGACAGCTGGCGGAAATCGCCATGGCCACCGGTGATCGTGATCATGGCGCCGGATGGATAGATGCGAGGACCTGCGACGAGATCCTCGTCGATGGCCTGCTTGAGGCCGAAGCTCGGCCCGCCCATGTCGCGCACCGTCGTGAAGCCGCGCATCAGCGTCGCGGTCGCCTCGCTCGCGGCGAGCAAATTGTTGTAGCCGATGTCACCGGCGAGCGCGGCCATCGGCGTCGGGCGCACCAGCATCGCGTGCCAATGCGCATCGATCAGGCCCGGCATCAGCACGCGGCCACCGCCCTCGATCACCTGGGCGATCACCTGGGCGGTGGCTGCCGGGTCCGCGATCGATATCTTCTCGATCTTGCCGTTCCTGACGAGGACGTTGGACGCGCCGGAGAGCGCAGCGTTGCTTCCGTCAAAAATTCTGACGTTGCGGAACAGGACGACGGAGTCCTGCTGGCCCGGCGCGGGCGATGCGCTACAGAGAAGCGCCGCAAGCAGCGCGGCGATGCCGGCCCGCGCCTTCGACATGATCAGTCTCCGCCGGTGTGCCGTTACGCAGTTGCCGCCGTCGGCCGCCAGGCGAAGGTCAGCCATCCGATACCGTGGGACAGCAGATCGATGCCGAGCAGCATGCCGAGCACCCAGAGCCCGGTCATCGGAAAGCCCGTGAGGATGACGAACCCCGCGAGCACGCCGAACAGGCCGGACGCGAGCATGATCCCGCCGCCTAGCCGCCATCGGCCGAAGCCGATCAGCATTCGCACCACGCCGGAGATCAGCAGCGCGAGGCCAAGCACATAGGTCAATAGCAGCGCGCCGGTCACCGGCTGGCTGACCAGAATGATGCCAAAGGCGATGTAGAGAATGCCAAGCACCATTTGCCAGGCGAAGCCGCCCCAGCCCTTGGTCCAGAACGCATGGAAGATCTCGAACGCGCCGGTGGCGATGGCCATCCAGCCGATGAAGAGCGCGCTGACCATAGTGAAGAACGCAACGTCGCCCAGCACCATGAGTCCCGCAAACACCATGAAGAGACCGAGCAGCACGCAGACCCAGCGGGACGGTTGCGGCAGGCCGGTTGCGCCCATCGGCGCGCTGTGATCGTAAGTCGTCATGTCGTCCTCCTTCGGTTATCTCCAGCGCCAGCCGCAATGGCGGCGGCCGCGATGCCACCAGCACTCCCAGCGCCGGCGCCGCCGGTGCACCGGCGGACGCGGCCGGGGCCGCGGGCGATGGACCGGAGCCGGCCGTCGACGGGCAACCTGTGCATAGGCGCGAGACGCGGGTTCAATTCTGGGCGGCGCGGGCTGATCGAGGGGCGACGGATCCGACAAGGCCGCGGCAGCCTGCGTCCACACGCCCACACCGGCACCGGCGAGGATCACGCCCCCGAATAATGCGCGTAGCGCGCCGCGGCGATCCATCTCGCTCATGAGGTTCTCCTTCCAAATCTCCTGCCAAATCCCCTGGCCGTTGCTTTCAGCTCAGGTCTTTGCAGCGGACTCATCGCCGGGAATCTCGCCCGGCAGATAGTTCGGCAGCCGTCCCGCCGGAATGATCGCGATCAGCGCGAGGCCCGCCATGATCAGAAGGCCGATCTTGAGCGCTCGCAGCCGCGCCTCGGTATTCACCCGCACCGCCTCCGCGACCTGCTCCGGCGTGCCGCTCGTACGTTCGAGCACGCTGCGCAGGCGGTCGTTGCTGACGAAGGTGATGTTGTCGAGATCGACCTGGGCCTGAAGCTCCGGCGTCAGCACCGGGCTCGCCGTGATCTTGCCGAGTGCGATGGTGCTGAGCAGGCCCACCAGCAGAGCTCCCGCCACGGCTGTCCCGAGCGCCGCGGCGAGATTCTGCGTCGTGCCGCGCAGCGAGCCGACGTCGCCGGCAAGCGCCTTCGGCGAGGCCGTCACCAGCACGTTGAACAGCAACGTCACCAGCGAGCCCTGGCCTATGCCAAACAGCACCAGCCCGAGCAGGACGGGGACCTCGCTCCAGTCGTTGCGCACGACAAAGGCGAGCCATACCAGCGCGATGGTGCAGCATGCAAAGCCGTAGCGGCCGATCTGACGCGGCGTCAACCGCTCATAGACATTCACGATCAGCATCGCAGAGAAGAAGACCGTGAGATTGAACGGCATCATGGCGATCGCGGTCGCAATCGGCGAGCGCCCCTGCACGATCTGGATGTAGAGCGGCACCGTGAAGTTCAGAGCCGCCTCGAGCGCCACGACTGCAAACAGTGCAAAGACCGCGCAGCGTTCTTCCGGCGAGTCGATCACCTCGAGTGCCAGCAGCGGTGTCTTGCCTGCGGCCTGGCGCCGGTGCGTCCACATCAGGAAGCCCTGGCCCAGCACGATGCCGAGGACGATCATGATCGGCGCAGGCGAGAGACCGACGAGATCGAAGGGTGCATTGGAGGTCGCGACCGCGAGGCCCCAGCCATTGAGATTGTTGAAGCCGAAGCTGATCAGGATGACCGCGCTTGCGGCAAGAGCCACGCCGACGAGATCGATCTGCACATCAGGCCGGCCGCGATCCGGCTTCAGGCGGAAGCTCATCAGGAAGACGATGGCGGAGGCCGCAATCAGGATACCGAACGCCGGACGCCAGCCAATATAAGTGCCGAGCACGCCGCCGATGACGAAGGCCAGCACGCCGGCGGCCGCGCGTGCCGAGCCGAGCGCGCCCAGCGCGGTCGCCTGCTGCCGGCCGGCATAGTTTTCCGCAATCAGCGCAACCAACGAGGGAACGATCACCGATCCTGCCGCGCCACACAGCGCCTGCGCCGCGATCATGACCGTCGCCGTCGGGCTGAACGTCATCATGAGTTGGGAGACGAAGAAGAGCACGACCGCACCGCGGAACACCTGCAACGCGCCGAAACGCTGGGCGAGCTTGGCGCCGAGCATCACGAAACCCGCGACCAGCATGGAGTACGCGACGATCCCCGTCGCAACCGTGGTCGGCGCCACGCCGAAACTCGCGACCATGCCGCCCATTGCGACCGGCAGCGAGGCCACGTTGAACGACATGATCATCTGGCCGAGCGCGATCGCGATCATGGGAATCCACGATGCGCGTTCGTCCTGGTGAATGCCGCCGATCGAGATTGTCTGCGTGGCCATGGCGTCCTCCGGCTTCATCGGTGTTGCGACCGGCAAGGCCAAGGGCCCTCCGATCCCTGCAGCATTCGATTCACTCTTCCGGTTGCGATACGAACAAATCCAGGCCCAGCCGCTGCGACAGGAACTTCGCGGCGAGCTGTCCCCGCACGCTGTTGCCGGCGGCATCGAGCGGTGGGGCAAAGGTGCCGAAGCCGCCCTTGCCGGGCGAGACCGCGACGATGCCGCCGCCGATCCCGCTCTTTCCGGGCAGGCCGATGTCGTAGAGCCAGTCTCCGGACGTCTCGTAGAGCCCGGCCGTGATCATGACGGCGAGCGCGTAGTGACAGACCGATGCGTCGACCACACGCTGTTTCGTGACCGGATTGACACCACCGTCGGCCAGCGTCGCCCCCATCACGGCGAGATCGCGGGCGCTCACGTTCAGCGAACATTGCCGGGTGTACTGGTCGGTCGCCTCCTTCGCATCGCAATAGATGCGATCGTAGCTCTCCAGGAGCCGCGCGATGCTGCGATTGCGGAAATTGGTCTGCGATGCGGAGGCATAGACTTCTTCATTGAGAGGGAGCTCGCGGCCGGCGAAGCGCGACAACCCCTCGTGGATGAAATTCCAACGCGCTGCGGGAGTAGCGCCCGGCGCAAGGCTGGTCGTCGCGATCGCGCCGGCATTCACCATGGGATTGGTGCGGCCGCTGCCCTGCTCGATCGCGGCAAGCGAATTGAACGGGAGCCCGGTCGCGTTTGCGCCAAGCTTGGTGCGCGCCTCCTCGGGGCCGATCGCCTCACAGACCAGCGCGAACAGGAACGGTTTTGACACGCTCATGATGGAAAATTGGTAGTCAACGTCGCCGGCACCGTAGACTTGGCCCGAGGTTCCGACGACACAGACACCAAATAGCTCACTGGGGACCCGCGCAAGCGCGGGGTAGACCTGCGAATTGGTTCCGTCGCGATTTGATTGAAACCGTCGCTGCGCCTCGTTCACCAAGGACTGCACAGTCTCAGAGCCGGGCAAATGGCCGGTTGAGACGTAACCCGTCTGGTGGGCAGTATCTCGCTCGTCAGCCAGAGATCGCGCCATGGACGCACTCCGCAGAACGGATTCACCTAATGTCGGCTCCGTTCTAGAACTCGACGCTCGCTTTTCAGTTGATTCCGATAATCGCCGTGAGTCAATTTGCAACCACAAGGCGATTTTGCATCTCAGCCATTCGACTCTATGAGAGATCAACGGCTGCACACAGGGCCGGGAATTTCCGGCATGTGCGTAAGCGCTTCTGTCGCGCTTGCATCGAACTCTAATCAAAAGAGCGAAACGACCTCGAAGCAAATCTCAACGCGAGATTGCAATACGCATGCCCTGGGATACGATCGCCCGCGGGCTGCGCGAGAGCATCATGGGGTGAAGGGAGGCGCGAGGACAGCCCTACATGAAATGAACGAGGCGCAATATGGTAGCACAAACGAGTGACGGACATGTCCTGCTGGTCAAGAAGCTGGGCGGGCTCTTCGCCATCATCGTCGGATGCCTGCTAACCGCGATCGGCGTAACCTTCGAATCCAGCGGCACGACTTTGTTCGGCGTTCTTTTCCTGGTTCTTGGCGCAGGTTTGATGGTGCTGAAGATTGTCAGGCGAAACGAAGGATCTCGGTTGCCATAGGCAGCCGGCGCAGCTTGCTCACGCGCCGAGCACGTCTGCTAGCCGCAGCTCGTCGGCAGCGGGATCCTTCAGGAATAGCTCGGCCTCGATCTCGCGCAGATGCGACAGCATCTGCGCGCGCGCGACCTGTTTGTCGCGCTTGCGGATCGCGATGACGATGCGGCCGTGATGTGAGGTGCCGCAGACCGGCGTGTCATGGCGGCGGTAGAGCAGGATGATCAGCGAGGAGCGCGCGATCAGCTCCTTGAGGAAGCCGAGATAGATGCTGTGCCCGCTCATTTCGGCAACGAGACGGTGAAATTCGCCGGAGAGGCGGACCGAGGCGCGTGCATCGCCGCGCAGCTCGGCCTCGCGCTCTTCGGCAAGATGTTGCTGAAGGCGATCGATCCAGACAGATGATGCCGCATCGATCGCGTGATCGACGATGGTCGGCTCGATCAGGCGGCGCGCCTCGAACACTTCGCGGGCATCCGCAGGGCTCGGCCGCGCGACGAAGGCGCCGCGGTTCTTCTCGATGTTGACGATGCCTTCATGGGTGAGCTGCTGAAGCGCGGTGCGCACCAGCGTGCGGCTCGCGCCATAGATCTCGCCGATCTCATCCTCGCCGAGCTTCGTCCCCGGCAGCAATCGATGCTCGAGGATCGCGGCGGTCACGCCCTCCCTGATCCGGCTGACGCGATCGCTCGCATCTGGCACGACGGATTTTTGGCGGGTGTTGGCGGCCATGGATTTGCGGATTCGGATTTGAAGCTCGATCGCCGACGATCTGTGCGGAGGTTAGTCGATGTCTCGTATCCAATCACAGGCGAAACTTTATACAATCGACGCCCGTTTTGTGTGCAGGAGATCGCGCAGGTGGCGGGCAGCCCGACTGCGCCGCATTCGATCTAACGATCTGACTCCGCTACACACTTTTCAGAATCGACCGAATAAACGCTGTTGGCACGGACCTTGCGGAGAGAGGCATGAAGCACCGCCCTCCTCCCGGACACGCCATGGCCACTCCCGCCGCTCTCGAACTGGTCGCCGTCACCAAGCGCTACGACACCACGCTGGCAGTCGACAACGTCAGCCTGAAGATCCCGGCCGGCACTTATTGCTGCCTGCTCGGCCCCTCCGGCTGCGGCAAGACCTCGACCCTGCGGATGATCGCGGGCCACGAGGCGGTCAGCGCGGGCGACATCATCCTCGGCGCGCAGAACGTCACTGACCTCGCGCCCGCGAAGCGCGGCACGGCGATGATGTTCCAGTCCTACGCCCTGTTTCCGCATCTGACCGTGCTCGACAACGTGGCGTTTGCCCTGAAAATGCGCGGCGTCGACCGTGCTGCCAGACACAAGCGTGCCGGCGAGTTACTCGAGCTCGTCGCGATGACATCCTATGCCAGCCGCCTCCCTGCACAACTCTCCGGCGGCCAGCAGCAGCGCGTTGCGCTCGCCCGCGCCCTCATCACTGAGCCGCAGATCCTCTTGCTCGACGAGCCGCTGTCGGCGCTCGATCCATTCCTGCGGGTGAGGATGCGCGGCGAGCTGAAGCGGCTGCAGCGCGAGCTCGGCATCAGCTTCATCCAGGTCACCCATGGCCAGGAGGAAGCGATGGCGCTCGCCGACCACATCGTGGTGATGAACCACGGCAGGATCGAGCAGCAGGGCACCGCGCGCGACATCTTCCACCATCCCCGCACCGAATTCGTGGCGCGCTTCATCGGCGGCCACAACGTCCTCAGCGACGCCGGCAAACTGATCGCGGTGCGCGCCGATCAGTTCGGCATCCGGTCGGTCGCTGACGGCGCGTTCGGCGCGCCGGCGCTGCTGACCCAGACGGAATACCAGGGCTCCTACATCGCGGTCTCGCTCACGCTCGACGACGGCACCGCCCTGTTCTCCCACGTTCCCGAGGCCACCTTCGACGTCCACCCCTTCCGTCCGGGCGATCGCGTGCTGGTCACCTGGGATCCCGCCAAGGCGCAGCGTCTGCAATAGCGCCGCTCAATCCGTGGAATGCGCAACAGAGGAGTGACTGACATGACCGAGACGACCAAGAAGGGCCTCAGCCGCCGCACCCTGCTCAAGGGCAGTGCCAGTCTCGCCGGCCTTGCCGCCGGCTCCGGGGCGATCACCGGCTTTCCCTATGTACAGTCGGCCGAGACCAAGGTGCTGCGCTATCTCGGTACCGCCGTGAACGAAGGCGACGACATCTCCAGGCAGTGCCTGAAGGACACCGGCATCAAGATCGAATACATCACCGCGACCACCGACGACGTCACCAACCGCGTGATGACCCAGCCGAACTCGTTCGACGTGCTCGACACCGAATATTTCTCGCTGAAGAAGATCGTGCCGTCAGGCAACATCCTTGCCCTCGACGCAAAGAAGATCAAGGAATTCGACAACATCACGCCCGTCTTCACCAAGGGCGAGACGCCCGGCGGCAAGAAGATCGGCGGCCAGGGCACCGCGCCCTGGAAGGTGCTCTATCTCGAAGGCAAGGACTCCAAGAAATTCGCGACATCGGCGACGGAATTCGTCACCCTGATCCCGACAGTCTACAACGCCGACACGCTCGGCATCCGCCCCGATTTGATCAAGCGGCCGATCAGCTCGTGGTCCGAGCTGCTCAACCCCGAGTTCAAGGGCAAGGCCTCGATCCTCAACATCCCCTCGATCGGCATCATGGATGCCGCGATGGTCGTGGAAGCCACGGGCAAGTACAAATATGCCGACAAGGGCAACATGACCAAGGACGAGATCGATCTCACCATGAAGGTGATGACCGAGGCCAAGAAGGCGGGCCAGTTCCGCGCGTTCTGGAAGGATTTCAACGAGAGCGTCAACCTGATGGCCTCGGGCGAGACCGTGATCCAGTCGATGTGGTCGCCGGCGGTGACCAAGGTGCGCTCGATGGGCATCGCCTGCACCTTCCAACCGCTGAAGGAAGGCTATCGCTCCTGGGCCTCGGGCTTCTGCGTCTCCAAGGGCGTGTCGGGTGCGAAGCTCGACTGGACCTATGAGTTCGTCAACTGGTTCCTGTCCGGCTATGCCGGCGCTTATCTCAATCGCCAGGGCTACTACTCCGCCGTGCTCTCCACCGCGAAGGCGCATATGGAGCCCTATGAGTGGGCGTACTGGATGGAAGGCAAGCCGGCCGAAAAGGACATCAAGGCGCCCGACGGCTCGCTGCTGGAGAAGGCAGGCTCCGTGCGTGACGGCGGCTCCTACGAGGATCGCATGGGCGCGGTCGCGTGCTGGAACGCCGTGATGGACGAGAACGACTACATGGTCCGCAAGTGGAACGAGTTCATCGCGGCGTAACGGACATGTCGGAAGAGGTCCTGCAACAGGCGTCCCCGGGATTGATCCCGGGGTCGGGCACAGCGCGCGCCGCAAAGCCGACGCGGCTGTCGCCCTCCTGCGTCTCCTGGCTCCAGGCCGGACCGATGATGCTGGTGTTTCTCGCCTTCTTCCTGATTCCGCTCGTCTTCGTCGTCATCGTCTCCTTCTGGGACTACAATGAATACCAGCTGCTGCCGGCCTTCTCGGGCCGCGGCTACACCGACACATTCGAAGGCTGCATCGCGCAGCTCCCCGATCTCTGCACGATCGGCAAGACCTATCTGAAGACGCTCAAACTCTGCTTCCTGGTCTGGGCCATCACGCTGTTCATCGGCTTCTGGGTCGCCTACTTCCTTGCCTTCCACGTCAGGTCCAGGACCTGGCAGATGGGACTGTCGCTGCTCTGCACGATCCCGTTCTGGACCTCCAACGTGATCCGCATGATCGCCTGGATTCCGCTGCTCGGCCGCAACGGCCTCGTCAACTCCGGCCTGATGAAGACCGGGCTGGTCAACCAACCCTTGGAGTGGCTGCTGTTCTCCGAATTCTCCGTGGTGCTGGCGCTGGTCCATCTCTTCACCTTCTTCATGGTGGTGCCGATCTTCAATTCGATGATCCGCATCGACAAGTCGCTGATCGAGGCGGCCTATGATGCCGGCGCCACCGGCTTCCAGACCCTGGCCAACGTCATCATCCCTTTGGCAAAGCCCGGCATCGTGATCGGCTCGATCTTCGTCATCACCATTGTCATGGGCGATTTCATCACCATCGGCGTAATGGGCGGCCAGCAGATCGCCGCCGCCGGCAAGATCATCGAGACGCGCGTGAACGCGCTGCAATTCCCCGCGGCGGCCGCCAACGCGGTGATCCTGCTCGCCATTACCTTCCTGATCATCACCATGATGTCGCGCATCGTCGACATCAAGAAGGAGCTCTAGCGCATGAAGGAAGGACGCCCCCGCTCTTTCTACGTGCTCGCGATCTTCTTCGCGGCCTAAGTGCTGTTTCTCTACGGCCCGATGATCGCCATCTATGTCCTGTCGTTCCAGAGGCCGCAGGGCGGCCTCACCTTCCCGATGAATGGCGTGTCGACCTTCTGGATCACAAAACTGTTCCACGGCACCGGCATCGTCGATCTCGGCGCCGCCTTCCGCCGCTCGCTGCTGCTCGGCCTGATCGTGATGATCGTCACCGTCGTGCTGTCGGTCGCCGCCGGCATGGCGTTCCGACGCAAGTTCAAGGCACAGAGCATCTTGTTCTACTCGGCCATCGCGAGCCTGATCGTGCCCTCGATCATCACCTCGCTCGGCATCTCGCTGGAATTCCGCATCATCGACGATCTGATCAAGGCGCATTGGAATGAGAATTTCGAGACCTCGATGGGCCTGCTCACCTCGGGTCTCGGTGCGCATCTGACCTGGACGCTGCCGTTCGGGCTTCTGATCATGTTCGCGATCTTCAACCGCTTCGACCCCAGGCTGGAGGAGGCCGCGCGCGATCTCGGCGCAACGCCGTGGCAGACGTTCCGCTATGTCGTGCTGCCGATTATCCTGCCTTCCGTTATTGGCATCGGCCTGTTCGGCTTCACGCTGTCCTGGGACGAGCTTGCCCACTCCAGCCAGGCGATCGGCGCGGTGAACACGTTGCCGCTCGACCTCCAGGGCCTCACCACCACTGTGACCAACCCCGACATCTATGCGCTTGGCACCGTGATCTCGGCGGTCTCGTTCACGGTCATTGCCCTTGCACTCGGCACCATCCACGTGCTCAACAAGCGGCAAGCGGCCAAGGGTTCGGATGCCGGCCAGGGACTCGTCTAAAACGATGCGACTGCACGTCGTCAATCCCAATACCACCGCGTCGATGACGGCGAAGATCGCTGCCGCTGCGCGCGCGATGGCTTCGTCCGGCACCGAGATCGATGCGCGACAGCCGTCGATGGGCCCGGTCTCGATCGAGGGGTTCTACGACGAGGCCTTCGCGGTGCCCGGCATGCTCGGCTGCATCCGCGAGGCCGACCGCGACGGCGCGGATGCACACATCATCGCCTGCTTCGATGACACTGGCCTCGACGCCGCCCGTGCTGCCGCGAAGGCACCGGTGATCGGCATCGGCGAAGCCGGCTTCCACGTCGCCAGCCTGATCGCGGCACGCTTTGCCGTGGTGACGACGCTCGGTGTCTCCATCGTGCCGCTTGAACACAACTTGCGGAAATACGGCCTCGCTGAGCGCTGCGCCCGCGTCCGCGCCGCCGAGGTCCCCGTGCTCGCGCTCGAGGAGCGCAATACAGACGCATTGGGAAAAATCTCCGCGGAGATCACGGCTGCGATCCGCGACGATCGCGCCGAAGCCATCGTGCTCGGCTGCGCCGGCATGGCTGATCTCGCCACTGAACTCACCACGACGCACGGCCTACCCGTGATCGACGGCATCGCCGCGGCGGTAATGCTGGCGGAAGGACTGGTGCGGCTCGGGCTGAAGACGTCGCGGCTCGGGCCCTACGCCGCGCCGCGATCGAAGCCCTATTCCGGCCCGTTCGCGCCGTTTCAGCCTTGACTGGCAACCTGCCGATCAACTTTTATGTTTCTGTCATAGAGCGCCCCATTTTCGCTCCGGCCCGTGCTAAGAAGCCGCACCAGTATTTTTACGGGACTTGCATGAAAAAGAACGACGTGACGTGCTCCGCGTGCGGCGCCGGTTTCCGGCGATTGGCACTGACGACACCGCCGCCCAACACGGGCGAGTACCGCTGTCCGGCCTGCGACGAGGTCGTGGAGACCTTCGACGGCAGCGCGTTCATTGCCTACCGCATGACGATTCAGCCTTCGTTGAAGGCCGCCCGTCCCTAGCGGATTCGTTGCATGAACACAGGGCTGTCCTCGGACGGCTGATCGAACCGCGATATCCCGCTCATGCCGAATTCGGCGTGGGCGGGCTTTTTTTGGCGCGCCGATCCCGTTCCCGAAAAAGCCGGCGGGCTTGGGACAATTACGTTTTTCGGCTGACGGCCTCTTTTTGGTCCCATTCCTTGCGGAAACCTAACGTTTTCGGGACACCCCCGGCCGCCCCGGTTCTGCGTTCCTGGGGTGCCGGTCTTCGCCACTCACCAAGTTTCAATTTGGGTTTTGTCAGCGAATGATCGATCTCGCAGAAGACACATCGTCCAACCCGCTGCTTCGCCTCGGCGCCCAGCCCATCGCGCTGACGGCCGCTGCCCTTCTCCTGCTGATTGCTGGCGTGACCTCGATCGCAATCTGGCGCGCCTACACTGGCGCTGCGCCGGAGACCGACCGAGTGGTCGCGTCGCGGCAGCTCCAGGCCCGCACGGCCCAAGCGTCCGAGCAGCTGGTCGAGAAGACCAAGGGGCTGGAGGCCACCCAGCAGGAATCGATCGACCAGCTTCAGGTCGTGCAGGACCAGCTCCAGACCATGAAACGGCTGATGGCGGCCCAGCAGGCCGACACCAAGCGCCTTTCGGAGCAGGTCGCGACGCTGAACGAGTCGATCGAGGGCTTGCGACAGTCCTTTGCCAGCGCCCGCTCCAACGAGGTCGAGACACCCTCGGTTACCCGCAGGAAACCGGCACGGCAGCGCGTGCACGCCAGCGCCCGCAAGCGCTCGCGCGGCTGAGCACCCGGCCGCAGCGCCGGACTTTATTTTCGAGACTTGTGAACTGGATCACATTCGCCCGTGTGATTCCGCGCGATGCTCGCCGTCACCGGATGGCGTGAGCCGATTTCAATATCCGGGGCTGGCAAGGTCGTTGACGGTATACTGCGTCAACGGCCTTGTTTTTTATGGGGCCGGCCGGTCGTCCCGCTATTCGCAGACGTCGACGCGACGATATTGCCATCCTGCAGGCGTCATCACGCGCTTGCGCACGACGTAGCAGCCGCTATAACCGCCGTCGTCGTAGCCGGTATCATAATAGTAGGGCTCGCCGTAATAATAAGGATAGCCGTAGCCGTAATAGCTGCCGTAGTAACCGGCGCCGGCAAGCCCCGCCCCGATGGCGGCGCCGGGCCAGAAGGCGCCGCCATGCCAGTGGCCGCCATGGCCCCAGCCGCCACCGCCGTGCCAGCCTCCGCCATGCCCGAAACCGCCCGCAGCCTGTGCCGCCTGCGGCGCCAGCCCGACCGCCGCAACGGCCAGCACCGTCATGATCATCTTGCGCAACATTACTCGATCCCTCCGCGTGGACACGTTCCACGCTTCAAAGCAGGAAGCTAACCTCACTCGGGCATTCCCGACAGCCGCACTGCCTCACTTCCGCGCGAGCATCAGCAGCCGCGGCAGATGCTCTTCATCTTCTGGTCGAGCAGCCGGTTCTCGGAATTGACCGTGGCGTCGGCGGTGGGATCCGCACCGGTCCCGGTGCCGGTGGTGATGCCCGATCCGCGGCCGGATGATTGCGCCGTCCCCAGGCTGTTGGTGCCGGGCGGCGAAGCCGGGGAATTTGCGACACCACCAGCTGAGCCGGTTGACCCAGTCGAGCCGGTCGATCCCGTCGAGCCAGCGCCGCCGGTGGCTTGCGCCAACGATACGGCCGGCATCGCAGCGAGACTGAGGATCACGATCAGGGTCTTCGTTGACATGGTTGCAGACGAGAGGGCCATCGGACACACTCCTTTACCCGTCAACGGTCCGACCCAAGACCCGTTCCGGAACAAGTGCCGTCACATCACGATCACCGATCGCCGGGAGGACATCGCGGTGATGTAATTGCCGTTACGCAGCCGCTCCCGCCTGATCGGCGAGATCCTCGGCGATCGTCACGAATATGTGCGAGTCCTCCGTCGCACTGCCAATCTGCAATCGTCTCCAGGATACCACGCGCCGGCCGCGAACCGGATTGTTGATGGTGTCGACGATCGGCTCGAGCTGTTGCTTTTGCCAGAGCAACTGCCCATCACGCTTCTCGATGAGTTCGGCCGTCTCCGCCGAGAACAATTCGCGCGCAGTCCTGCCGACGATCTGAGTGCGCGCCAGGCCAATCTGCTTCTCGGCAGCCTTGTTGATGAACAGATAGCGCATCGTGCGGGCGTCCTTGGCGATGATGCCCTCATGCACATTTTCGACGATGGTGGCGAGAAAGCGCTCGGTCCGCTCGAGGATGCGCTCGCGCTGGCGCTGCTCGGTGACGTCCTCCTGCACCGAGACCCAGCCGCCGCCGTCCATGGGACGCTCATAGATCTTGATGGTGCGGCCGTCGTTCAGGGTGATCTCATAGGCCGTCGGCTCGCGCTTGGCGATCCGGGCGAGAACTGCGGCAACATATTTCCCGACGTCGCCGTTGAACAACCCGCTCTCGACCCGGTGCTGGAGGATTTCCTCGAGCGTCGATCCCGCTTGGATCGTCTCGGGCAGATTGTAGATCCGCCGGTAGTTGGCGTTCATCGCGACCACATTGGCCTTGCCGTCGAGCATGATCAGGCCCTGCGGCATGCTGTTGATCGCAGCCGAGAGCTGCCATTTCTTGGCCTGGTACTTGTCATTGAACTTGTCGCGCTCCGACCTCGCCGCATCGCGCGCCTGCGCGGTGCCGAGCTCGAGCTCCTCCAGTTCGAAGATGCGCGCCACGGCGTCGCGGAAGTGCTGCACGGCGCGCGCGAGGCGCCCGATCTCGTCATGACGGCCCAGATGCGGCACCTCGCTCTCGACGTCGCCGTCCGCGATCCGGTCGGTCGCCTGCGTGATCTCGGCCAGCGCCGCGACGACGGAGGTCCGCATCACGACGACATTCAAGCCGGCGAGAAAGAGGGCCGCGAGTCCGAGCCCGAACAAATAGGCGGCGGCGTAGCGGTTCTCGTTGGCGAGCTCGTCGGCATCGTGGGCCCGCTGCCGATAGATCCGTTCGAGCGTCTCGAGATCCCCGTTGAGCTCGCTGCGCAGCGTCCGGTTGGTGTCGTTGTCGCCCCATTCGCGCGCCGCCGCCGGGCTGATCTCCAGGCCGCGCCGCACCAGTTCCTTGCGGAAGTCGATGAACTGCGCGATGCGCTGCCGGAACGTGGCGATTTCTCCGGCATCATCGTCACCGACCGTCCGCTCCATGCTCCTCACCGCGTCGGCAAGCTCGCGATTGCGGCGCACCACCCCGTCGGCGAACGGCTTCACCGCGGCACGATCACTCGACATATAGATGCCGCGCGAATCCATGACGATGGCATAGATCAGCGCGTTGACGAGTCCGACATTGATCGCAGCCTCAGCGGAGCTAGCGTGCATGTGCCGATAGGTCGTCTGCAATCGCACCGACTGGATCGACATGACGAGCAGGAAGGCGGTGACGATCGCCAGGAAGCCGGCGATGCTGTAGACCTTCTCCGCGACGCTCAGCGCATCGGCGCCGCGCGCGAACTGAACAAATTTCTTAAAGAGTTTGGTTCCGGAATTGAAACCGGATCCGAGCGCCGCAGCGTTCATGGCGCCTCTCCTTCTGGTTGAAAGCGCACCAAGCTAAACCTGGTTGCGCTAGCAGAAGATTAAACCGGCGCCCTGTATTGTTACGGTATGGAACCGCGCCGGACCGACGCGGCCGCATCCATCTCTCATCCGATACGCTTCAGTCCCTTGGTGAAACGCGGACCGTTGGCGACATAGAATTTCGCCGCGCTTCCCATCTTCTGAACCTGCGCGTCATCGAGCGTGCGGATCACGCGCGCGGGCGAGCCGATGATCAGCGAACGTTCGGGAAACTCCTTGCCCTCGGTGATGACCGAGCCTGCACCGACGATGCTGTTGCGGCCGATCTTCGCGCCGTTCATCACGATCGAGCCCATGCCGATCAGCGCGCCCTCCTCGATCGTGCAGCCGTGCAGGATGACGTTGTGGCCGACGGTGCAGTTCCTGCCGATGACCATGGGAAAGCCGAGATCGGTGTGGCAGGTCGAGCCGTCCTGTACATTGGCACTCTCGCCGATCTCGATCCACTCATTATCGCCGCGCAGCACCGCGCCGAACCAGACGCTCGCACCCGCCTTCAGGCGCACGCGGCCGATTACGGTCGCGGTCTCCGCGATGAAATAATTGCCGTCGGCGGGAAGATCGGGCGCCTGCCCGTCGAGCTCATAAATCGCCATGGAGGTCTCCTGTCATGTTGACCCAGCCATAGCGAAACGCCGGCCCTGAAGCAAAGGGCCGGCCGGCACGCGGATATCAGACCAGCACGCCGGCGGCGCGCAGCGTCATCAGGAAGAAGGTGCCGCTCATCATGCTCCAGAAGCCGGCGATGACCGTCGCCATCATCACGAATTCGAAGCGGCGGCTTTCCAGCCGCATGCCGCGCAGGGTGTTGCGCATGATGATGAAGGGCGCCGCGAACACCAGGAACGGCACCGCCGCGAAGGTCTTCGGCGCGACGCCGGCCTGCAACAGGCCGAAGCCGGCGGGCCGCTGCGTGGCCGCCTGATATCCATTCACGAGCGCGCCGGCGAGCGCGAAACCGATGCCGATCGAGAAGAAGGTGTTGAGAGCTTCAGGTGTCATCGGAACGGTCCGTCCTTACGCCACGCGAGGAGCCTTCCTGTGACAAAAAGTGCTGGTTAACGCTACATTATCCTTAAGGGAAGGTTAACGCCGCCGGCCGGCCCGCGCATGACCCTCCCCGTGCCCGCAGGTGGGAACGCCTGCGCGAAATCGCCGCCGCATGGCATATTCGCGGCTGATTCGTCGGCCAGCGGCCGGCATCCGGCTAGCGCAACTCATGACGATGTTTTCGGCAGTTCCCCTCAGGTTTCCCCGGACGCGCACGCGGGCGCATGTCGTCCCGATCGTGCTCGGCGGCGCGGCGGCGGCCGGCGCGGTCGCGCTGGTCGCCTATCTGTTGTGGCCGACCTGGGGCACCAGCGGCGCGAACGCGCCGGACAAGCTGCCGGTGAGCATCGGCGGCACGCTGTTCAACCTGCCGACGGCGGCGATCCGCATGAAGATCCAGCGGCACTCCGGGCCGCAGGAGCGCATCGATCTCGACTTCCTCTACCCTTCCCTGGAGCCGCCCGGCGCGCCCAAGCACGTCACCGCCGACACCGTGGAAGTGGCGGTGCAATCGATCGACCGCATCTTCCTGTCGATCGCGGCCCATCACGACGCGCTCTCGCCCGAGCAGCGCACCGCCACGATCTATCCGCGCTATCTCGACCAGGCCGCAACCCAGCCCGAGGACGGGCTGACGATGCGCATATTCCGCACCGAGACCCCTTACGGCGGCGAAGACCTCTATTCCGCCGCAAACCCCGCGCTGACAGCGCGCTGCACCCGCGATGCGGCGACCCCGGGCATGTGCCTGTCCGAGCGCCGCATCGGCGGCGCCGACCTCACCTTCCGCTTTCCACGCAGCTGGCTGTCGCAATGGCGCGAGGTCGCGGAGACGATGGAGCGGCTGACGGCGCAGCTCCGCGGGCCGAAGGGCTGAGCGCGGCCCTGGCAAGCCCGCCGCGAAAGCGGCTTGCAGCTACGACCCCGGCGCCTCCTTGATCAAAAAATCTCGAAAACAACCCCATGCACAGTAGCCAAGCGTCTGCCATGATTTCGTATTTTCGATAATTCGCGTTTTTCGAAGTCGCGCTTGACCCGTCGGGCGAAACAGTGGCATGATGCCATCATGGGGCAATCGACGTGAACGATGCGGCAACACATCTCCCGCCCGGTGCCGAACTGCTCGGACGCGAATGGCTTGGCTTCGACGAGGGCGGGCGTGCGCTGATCCGCTTTAGGGCTCAGCAGGCGTTCACCAACAGGCACGGGACGATCCAGGGCGGATTCCTGGCGGCGATGCTGGACTCCGCCACCGGGATTTGCGCGCTGGCGGCGCTCGCGCCCGGCCTGACGGTGGTGACCAGGAGCCTCGATACGCGCTTCCTGAAGCCGGCGGCGGTCGGAGCCATCACGGCGCGGGCATGGGTCGCCGAACGGACGGAGCGCGACATGGTCGTGCAAGCCGAGCTCGTCGATGCCGCGGGCATCATAGTCGCCGATGCCACGGCGCGGCTGCGCATTCTTGCAAGGAAATAGAGTTATGCGATTGCGGAGCTGTCGTTCGTGGAGAGAGCGCGGCTCGATCTTCGTGCGTGCCCGGGACGCAGCGCAGCGTCCGTTCAACGGTGCGCTGCAGAGCCGGGGCCCATGTTGCAGAGATGCGCTGTGTGGCTTTCTGGGTCCCGGCTCTGCACTGCAACGCTGAGGGCGCTGCAATGCGTCCGGGACACGAGAGAACGCCGCGCTGTCGCCCGCACGGCTTCATTGCGAGCACGGCGAAGACAATGCTTCACCCGCAATGACGTGTGACAACTACTCCTGATCGACGAGATCGTCCTCGAGGATCGCCATCTGGAACTGGAACGAGCGATCGTCGTCCTCGTCGTCGACGAAGAGCACGCCGATGAACTCCTCGCCGATATAGACCTCGGCGGAATCGTCCTTCTTCGGCCGCGGCACGACGCGAATCTTGGGATTGCCGAATACCCGCTTCAGATACGCATCTAACTTTCTGACTTCTTTGACGTCCACGGCAAGTCTCCGATCGAAATTGTTCGGCGGGTTTTAGGACGAGACGCGACGAACCGCCAGCATGAATTGCCAAGGAATTCGGGAACGACATGAGGCCGGAAAATTCCGGCCCTTCCCAACGTCGGAGCCCGGTCTCAGAGTCCCATGGCGTTGATCATCTGATCCATGGTGCGCGAGGGCTCGGCGCAGCCGGCTTCGCCGACGATCTTGGCAGGCACGCCCGCAACGGTGACATTGTGCGGCACGGGCTTGACCACGACCGACCCGGCGGCGATGCGCGCGCAATGGCCGACCTCGATGTTGCCGAGGATCTTTGCGCCGGCGCCGATCAGCACGCCGTGGCGGATCTTCGGATGACGGTCCTCGTTCTCCTTGCCGGTGCCGCCCAGCGTGACGCCGTGCAGGATCGAGACGTCGTCCTCGATCACAGCGGTCTCGCCGCAGACGAAGCCGGTGGCGTGGTCGAGGAAGATGCCGCGGCCGATGCGCGCGGCGGGATTGATGTCGGTCTGGAAGACTGCGGAGGCGCGGCTCTGGAGATAATACGCAAAGTCCTTGCGGCCCTTCAGATAGAGCCAGTGCGCGAGGCGATGGGTCTGGATCGCGTGAAAGCCCTTGAAGTAGAGCAAGGGATCGATGAAGCGCGAGGTCGCGGGATCGCGGTCGTAGACGGCGACGAGATCGGCGCGGAAGGCATTGCCGAGATCGGGATCGTCGCGCAGCGCCTCGTCATAGGTCTGGCGCACCAGATCGCCCGACAACGCGGAGTGATCGAGCCGGTCGGCGAGACGGTGGATCACCGAATCCTCGAGCCGGCTGTGATGCAGCACCGTCGAATAGATGAAGGTTGCAAGCTCGGGCTCGCGATGGACGATGTCCTCCGCCTCGCTCCTGATCCGGTCCCAGATCGGATCGAGCGATGCGAGCTTTCCTCCCGGATTGACCTGATGCACTGCCATGATTTTTCTCTTTGGGATCTGCTCTTTGGAATTGGCTCGTTTTGCCGGTTCTATAACACAGTCTAGGCGACAAAGTCCCGACGGGCTTGCCTGAGAGTGAACCTCGCCCTGCCCCCCGAAAACATGCCAACACCTTGAATCACAATGATTTCTTTTGACGCCCCACCCGGCAAGGTCGCTTCAAAGTGGTCAGAGTTTTGCCAAATTCAAGCCGGGCGGCGTCAAACTATTGGTGAATTCCGTCTCGACGGTTATTGCGGGCATGGTCCGGAGGACGACGGAGCGGTCTTGAGCATCACCACCGATCAATTGCGCGCGCGCGCCGCTGATACATTCTGGCTGCGGCTCGCGGCGGCAACCCTGCCCCTCCTCATGATCGCGCCGGCGTTCTGGAATGGCTATCCGCTGTTGCAATGGGATACCGGCGGCTATCTGGCGCGCTGGTACGAGGGCTATCTGGTCCCGAGCCGCTCCACCGTGTTCGGCGTCTATCTGCACTATGGTGAGAATTTTGGTTTCTGGATCAACCTCGCGGTCCAGTCGCTGGCGACATTATGGCTGCTGCAGCTCACCTTGCGCGTGCTAGGCCTGATGCAAACCTTCCGCTTCGTTGCGATCAGCCTGTTGCTGATGCTGTCGACCGCACTGCCCTGGCTCGCCAGCATGCTGCTCACCGACATTTTTGCCGGGCTCTCGATCCTGTCGCTGTTCCTGCTGGTGGTCGGCGCAGGCCGGATTTCGGTGCTCGAAAAAATCTCGCTGTTCGTCTTCACCGCCTTCGCCGCCGCGACCCACAGCGGCACGCTCGGCGTGCTGCTCGGCCTCTGCGCCGTCGGTTGGATGGCGTGGCCGTTCCTCAAGCAGCGTCTGCCGATTGCCGGATTGGCGCAGGCGAGCCTGACCATCGTCGCGGGCGCCCTGATGCTGGTGTCGGCGAACCATGCACTGTCGGGCAAATGGGCCTGGACTCCCGGCGGCTACGGCGTCGCTTTCGGCCGCATGATGCAGGACGGCATCGTCGCGCGTTTCCTCAACGACCATTGCCCGCGCGAAGACTTCAAGCTTTGTCCCTATCGCAACGAATTGCCGGCGACCGCCGATGAGTTCTTGTGGGGCAAGAGCATGTTCAACACGCTCGGCCGCTTCGATGGGCTGAACGAGGAGATGGGCAACATCGTCGTGCAGTCGCTCGCCGATTATCCGGCCTGGCAGGCCGGCGCGGCGTTGCGGGCGATGGGACAACAATTGCTGCATGTGGCGACCGGCGAAGGCACTACGGTCTGGATTCCGCACACCTACGGCATCATCGAACGCTACATCCCGGCGCAGGTCACACCGATGCGCGCGGCGCGCCAGCAGCACTGGGAGCTCAACTTCGACGCCGTCAACCGGCTGCACGTTCCGGTCGCGCTGATCTCGATGCTGGGGCTGGTGACGCTGCTCGCCTATTCGCTCGCAAACCGCCGGCTCGACGACCTGACGCTGCTGGCGGCGACCGTCACGCTGGCGCTGCTCGGCAACGCCTTCATCTGCGGCGTGATCTCCGGCCCGCACGACCGCTACGGCGCGCGGATGGTCTGGCTCGCGACCTTCGTGGTGCTGATGCCGCTGGCCCGCCGTTTTGGCGACGACAATAAAGCGACGAAATTGGAATGAAGAGCCATCGCGCTTGGTTTCTTGTCTAAGCATGATCTCCGCGCTGACGCAGCAGAGTGGCCGATAAGAAAAGCATGCTTCAGCTCAGAGCAATCTTGGAACGAGCAAACGTGCCGATGGCCGACTGAATTGCTGTGCCTGGCGTCGGATAACCGCCACTAGCGGAGTCTAGAAGATCGAGGCCCGCTCGGTCGATATCGGATAGTGACCCGAAGCCGACGCCCGCCGCTTTTGAGATTTCGAGCTGCGGTCCGCCAACGGATTCCGATCACGTCGATCCCGCTCAATAATTCGTCTAAACCGCCGGCCACTATGCCGCCGGGCCCGCAGCTTCGGCTGGCCAAGGGGCTTGAGGCGTCGTGCCAGAGGTCAGCCGCATTAGCCAGAGGTGGAAGACGACACGTAGCTGCTCGAGTTCACCACCAGGAGCCGAGCTGCCTCGTCCCGGAACCTGAACGGTACTCGACGGTTGGCCCAATATCTGCAACGATATCGCTGGCCGGCTCAGCTTGAGCGTGGAGTAATTGGTTTTTAGATGATTTTGGCGCCGGCGGGCGCTGGACGATATGGATTTATCGATGACCGCGCTGTCCCAAGACGGCGATGTTGCGCGCAGGATCGCCGAGCTAGAACAGAAGCTCCAGTCGAGCGCCGCCGAGACCGAAAGCCTGCGGCGCGAGCTCGCACAATCGCAGGGTTGCCAGACGGCCAGCGCGGATATCCTTGCAACAATTGCGAGCACCTCGGGTGATGCCGACCGAGCTCTGGAACAAATAGCGGAGACTACCGCCCGGCTGATTGGTGCCTCCAGCGTCTCGATCCAGCTTGCCGGGAACGACGAATGCAGCAAGGCCTACCGGAACGGCGTGAGCGACCGGCTCGTCCGTGCGGACCTATCGCTCAGGGCCATCAACCTCCGCGGCCGCAACATGCCAGGCGCGGTGGTCGCTCGAAATGTGCAAATCCACGTGCCGAATCTCGACGATCCCGATCCCGATCTAGCCGAGTTCTCCGACCTGCCGCACGCCCGGGCTGCCGGCACCCGGACGATCTGCGGCACGCCGCTGCGCATCCAAGGCAAGGCGATCGGCGCTCTGATCGTCCACCGCGACCGGCTCGAGCCGTTTTCCGATAATGAGCTCGTACTGCTGCAGAGCTTTGCCGGCCACGCAGCGATGGCGATCGAGAATGCGCGCCTCTTCAACGAGACCAGGGACACGCTGGAGCGGCAGACCGCTACTGCTGACATCCTAAAGATGATTGCCTCCTCGCCCTCCGACGTACAGCCGGTCTTCGACGCCATCGCGAGCAGTGCTAAGCGGCTGATCGGCGGCTTTTCGACGGCGGTATTCCGCTTCGTCGACGATATTGCGCACCTTGCGGCCTTCACGCCGACAAGCTCGGCCGCCGACGAGGTGCTGAAGGCCGGATTTCCGACGCCCGTTGGCCGCTTCGAGCCGTTCAGGCTCGCACAAGCTGGCAAACCGATTCAGATTGGCGATATCGAGACTCTTCCGGACTCCCAGATCAAGCAGATCGCTCGGGCGCGTGGCTTTCGCAGCATGCTGCTCGCGCCGCTGATGAACGCCAATGTTCCGATCGGCCTCATCAGCGTGACGCGGCTCGAAGCGGGGTCGTTCGTAGATCACCACGTGCAGTTACTGCAAACCTTCGCCGACCAGGCAGTGATCGCTATCGAGAACGCGCGTCTGTTCGAGCAGGTTCGGTTCAAGACGCATGAGTTGAGCGAGGCCTTGCAGCGGCAGACCGCGACCGCCGATGTACTCAAGGTGATCAGTCGCTCGGCCTTCGATCTGCGGACCGTGCTGGATGCCCTGCTCTCGTCAGCCTGTCGGCTGTGCGACGCCGAGATTGGAACGATCCGTTACGAGCACGAGGGAAATTACCGGCTTGCCGCCGCGTATGGCTGCAAACCCGAATGGATCGAGCACTTCCAGACCTACACGACGAAGGCAGACCGCGGCTCGATTTTCGGCCGAACTATTCTCGATGGTCGTCCCGTTCGCGTCCCGGATTTACTTGCTGATCCCGACTTCAATCGCCCGCAAGCACAGAAGCTCATTGGCATGCGTGCCGCGCTGGGTGTCCCGCTCGTCCGGGAGGGGCACGCCTTCGGTGTCATCAACCTGTTTCGCTTCACCGTCGGTTCCTTCGAGGACAAGCAGGTCGAACTGGTAGCGACGTTCGCCGATCAAGCGGTGATCGCGATCGAGAACGTTAAATTGTTTGAACAAGTGCAGGCGAAGACGCGCGACCTCTCCGAGGCTCTCACCTATCAGACTGGAAGTGCCAACATTCTCAAGGTGATCGCCTCCTCGCCGACCGACGTTGAGCCGGTCCTGCGCACCATCGTCGAGAGCGCCTGCGAGCTCTGCGCGGCCTATGATTCGGTGGTAGTCCTGAAGGACGGCCAGAATCTCGTCGTTCGCGCGCATCACGGACCGATCGGAATGGGAACTCAGACATGGATCGACGACCGCACCTCCGTGTCGGGGCTGGCAATTGCCGAGCGGGTGCCGATACACTTGCATGACGTCCTCTCCGACGAAGGCCGCAACTTTCCTGTTGCGCAGGCGATGTCACGACAGGATGGTTGCCGGACCATTCTTGCCGTGCCGATGCTAAGGGAAGGTGAGAGCATTGGTGCGATCGTACTTCGTCGCACCGAGGTGCAGCCCTTCAGCGACAAGCAAGTCACGCTCCTGCAGACCTTCGGCGATCAGGCGGTGATCGCGCTTGGCAACGTCCGCTTATTCGATGAGGTTCAAGCTCGCACCCGCGAATTAGCCAAGTCCCTCGATGAATTGCGCGCCGCCCAGGACCGCCTGGTGCAGACCGAGAAGCTCGCATCCCTCGGCCAGCTCACCGCTGGCATCGCCCACGAGATCAAGAATCCGCTCAATTTCGTCAACAATTTCTCTTCTCTGTCCGCCGAATTGATCGGCGAGCTCAACGAGCTGCTCGGAAATGCGGAACTCGATGAGAAGATCCGCGCAGACGTAGACGAGCTTGCGCAGATGCTGAAGGGTAACCTCGAGAAGGTCGTCCAGCACGGCAAACGCGCCGATTCCATCGTCAAGAACATGTTGCTGCATTCGCGCGAGGGCGCCGGCGAACGTCGTCCGACCGACATCAATGCAATTGTCGAGGAAAGCCTCAATCTTGCCTATCACGGCGCCCGTGCGGAGAAATCCGGTTTTAACGTCACGCTCAAACGTGACTTCGACCCGAACGCCGGAACGGCGGAGGTTTATCCGCAGGAGATCACGCGGGTGCTCCTGAACCTGATCTCCAATGGCTTCTATGCGGCTCAAAAGCGTAAGGAAGCTGACGGCGATGACTTCGAGCCGGCATTAAGCGTCACCACGAGAACTCTGGCAAATGAAGTGGAGATTAGGATCCGCGACAACGGCCTCGGGATTCCGGAGGAGGTCAGAGCGAAGATCTTCAGTCCTTTCTTTACGACCAAGCCCGCTGGCGAAGGCACCGGGCTGGGCCTTTCGATGAGCCACGACATCATCGCCAAACAGCACGGCGGCAGGATCGCCTTCGAGACTGCGCCGGGAGCATTTACAGAGTTCATCATCACCCTGCCGCGGATGCTGGCAGTACAAGGCAATAGCCGAGACCCGAGGTAGCGGACCTCCAGCCGAGCGGAGTTGTTTGAACGTTTCGAGCAGAGCTTAATCTGAGATTTTACGGTGACCTAACGCCGGAGCGCGGAGTTCACCGAGGGGCGCGATCTGCTGTAGTGGTGAAAAATCCACTTTCCAAAGATCGAGCTCAAACAATTCTCCTCGCTGATCGACGTTCAGCGCGACCGAGACTAGCACACCATCTGCATCGTCGAATTCGGCTTCGCCAATGCACTTGCCTAGCCGCCGGTCTAGGCTACCGACAAAGCGAAGGCTACCCATCCCACCGTCATTCATGTCCTCAACGAGATCAAACTGACTATGCAATGGCAAGGAATGACCTAGAACATAGGCAACCAAATCACGCTCTTTGGGGGTGAGTGGGCGTGGCATTTACTTTCTTGCGGATGGTTGGTGTGCACAGGCGGAAAGGCTGTCCGTCGTCCACTTGGGACATTTCAGGATATTGGGCAACAACATCATCGCCCAGACAACATTGCCTTCAGCCCCGGCGTGACAGGAAATCCAGCACGCCTGATTTGTAGACCTTGTCGCCGACTGCGCGCATGTGGTCGCGGCCTGGAATGTCGAGCACTTCCGATCCCGGGATGATGGCGCCGAGCGCGCTGGCGGAGCCCGCGATGTCGTCGGCGCTGCCGACGGCGATCAGCACGGGCACGTCGATGCGCGCAGCTTCTTGCCTCGTCATCAGCTCGCGCGTGCCGCGCAGGCAGGCGGCGAGCGCGCGGCGGTCGGAGCGGGTCTGGTCTGCAAACGCGCGAAACGTGCGGCCGACGGGATCGGTGACGTCGTCGAGCGAGGGCGCCTCCAGCGCCTTGGCGACGTTCTCGCCGGGCCCGGTGCCCTCGATCAGGCCGCCGATGCCGATGCCGCCGAGGATCGCCGAGCGCAGGCGCTGCGGCTCGTTGAGGGAGAGCCACGCCGTCATCCGCCCGCCCATCGAATAGCCCATGATGTCGGCCCGCGGGATGGCGAGATGGTCCATCAGCGCAAGCACGTCGCCGGCCATGGTCGGGATCGAGTATTGCGCGGGCTCGTAGAGCTTTGCGCTTTCGCCGTGGCCGCGATTGTCGAGCGCGATCACGCGCCGGCCGTTCTTGCGCAGCTCCGAGACCCAGGTCGGATAAACCCAGTTCACGTTCTTGCTGGAGGCAAAGCCGTGCACGAGAAGGATCGGATCGCCCTCGCCTTCGTCCAGATAGGCAATTTCAACAGCGCCGTTGTGAAAGCTCGGCATCATCAGTTCCGCGGGTCTTGAGGGGAGAGACTGGTCTTAGAGCATGATCCGGAAAAGTGTGCAGCGGTTTTCCGGCAACATCATGCTCAAACGATAACCTGACGCGCGTCGTGCTTCAGGCCTTGACGGCCGCGTGCGCCAGAGCGGCCTCGGCCGCGAGCTGGGCCCGGCGGAGCCGCCGCGCCCGCCTGCGATCGCACCAGCCTTGGGTGATGCGCTCGGTCGTCGCCTTGATCGAAGAGAGCAGGCCGAACAATGTCAGCGCCGCACCGAACAGCCAGAGTGCCAGATCGAAGGCGCCGCCGATCAGCAGCAGCGCACCGCGGCCGAGCAGCTTCATGATCGCGCGGGTCTTGCTGCCTTGCGCTTCCGCAAGCCGCGCCGCGCGCGCGACGTCCTTGGGACCTTCGGCGATGCGCAGCGTATCCATGGCGCCCCGGGTGCCGGTCTTTTCGGCAACCCGGGTGACGTCCTTGCCGAGCCGGACCAGCGCGCCGGCCTTCTCGGCCCGGAACGCGGCCTTGATCGCGCTGACGGTCTCGCCGGGGCGAAACACCGAGCCCTTGGCGACGGCGTTCTGGAGCGAGGGCGTATCGACCACCTCGCGCGCGGACCGGCCGGCCCATGCGGCGAGCCCCTCGCCGAGCCGCCCAACCTTGCGGGCGTCCTTCACCAGCGTCAGCCCGGCACGCACCGGCGCGGCACCGCCAACGGAGACGTAGGTCGCGGCCGTCACCGCAAGGCCGGCGGTCGCAAGACCCAGCACCAGGCGGTCGGTGTCCTCGCCCATCACAAGGTGCTTGCCTTCGCGCACGACGTCCCTGATGTCGCCGATCACGAAGAGATCGCCGGCGACAGTTCCGGACAGGCTCGCGACATCGTCGGCATTGCCGGTGACGAGACCGGTGGCGAACCGTTTGGCGAATTGCGAGGTGGAGTTTTGGTCTTTGACCGCGTCGCTGACACGGTTGAGAAGATCATCGGGCAGCGCGATGTTGCGGTCACGTGCCAGCGCAACGAAACTGTCGGCGAGATCGGCATCGCCAGCGGCGAGCGCGGCCTCGATATTGTCCTGAACCAGGCGGTCGTTCTGCCGCAGCAGCGCATCGAGCTTGAGCTCGGACAGCGCGGCCGGATCGTCCTGCGCGGCGAAGATCTTGCCGGCCTCGCGGGCATGCGGCGCGACCTGCATGAGCATGAAGCTGCATGCCGCGATCCCGGTCAACGCTGTGGTGATTCGCAGCCACTTCATGCTGAAAGCCTGGACGGTCCTTCGAAATCGTCTTGCAATCGACTTGAATTCGACTTGCGCCGGACGATTCGTCTTTCGTCGCAAATGTGCACGTCCACAGACATAGTATGCCAAAATTGCGACACAACGTCCCCGACGAAAGAAGGGCTTCTCTCAGGCCGGAAGATTGTGTCGAATTTGCATGAGCAAATGAGCATGGGGCATTGCGAACCTTTCGGTTCCGCTGGACTAGCAATCATCAGCACCCGCCAGTATGGTCCGCGGCGCCTTAAAGATGCCGCGTCAGTTTTTGATTGTGTCTGCCGCCATTGCCACTCCAGGATGAGTTCCGATGTCCGACCATGTCGTCCCGCACTTCCACAACGATGCCGGCGTTGCCGTCATCGAGATCGGCTCGCAAGAGTTCATGTGCGTGGGCGCCAACCCTCCGTTCGATCATCCGCACGTCTTCCTCGACCTCGGCAACGACAACGAGATCATCTGCCCGTACTGCTCGACGCTGTACCGCTTCGCAGCCGACCTGAAGCCGGGCGAAGCCCGCCCGCCGGAATGCGTGCTGAAGGATAAGGCAGCCTGACCGGCACTGTCGGTCAGGGGTGGCGCTCTCCCGAACGATTGTCATTGCCGGAGCCGGCATCGGTGGACTGACGGCCGCGCTTGCGCTCGCGGCCCGCGGCTTCCGCATCGTCGTGCTGGAAAAGGTCGAGCGGCTCGAGGACGTCGGCGCCGGCCTGCAACTCTCCCCCAATGCCAGCCGCGTGCTGGTCGAGCTCGGCCTCACCGAACGCCTCAAACTGCGCGCCGTTGTCCCGGAAGCGGTCTCGATCATGAGCGCGCGCGCCGGCGGCGAGCTGCTGCGGATGCCGCTCGGCGAGGCGGCCTCGGCGCGCGCCGGCGCCCCCTATTGGGTGGTGCACCGCGCCGACCTGCAATCGGCGCTGGCCGGCGCTGTCGCCGATCATCCCGACGTCGACCTGAAGCTGGGTGCGACCTTCGAGGACGTCGCGCCCCACGCCAAGGGGCTGACGGTGGTCCATCGCAGCGGCACGATCCGCCGCAGCGATCTCGCCAGCGCATTGATCGGCGCGGACGGCATCTGGTCCACGGTCCGCCAGCATCTGTTTCCCGAGGTGCAGCCGCGCTTCTCCGGGCTGATCGCCTGGCGCGGCACGATCGAGGCGACGCAGCTGCCGAAGGAGTACACTTCGCGCCGGGTGCAGCTCTGGATGGGACCGAACGCCCATCTCGTCGCCTACCCGATCGCGGGCGGTCGCCAGATCAACGTGGTTGCGGTGCTGCCGGGCACCTGGAACAGGCCGGGCTGGAGCACGCCCGGCGATCCCTTCGAGGTGATGGACGCCTTCGCCGCGCCGCGCTGGCCGCCGCCGGCGCGGATGATGCTGGCTGCGGTCGACAGCTGGCGGAAATGGGCGCTGTTCAGCGTGCCCGACGGCTGTCCCTGGAGCAAGGGCCCGGTCGCGCTGCTCGGCGATGCCGTGCATGCGATGCTGCCGTTCGCCGCGCAAGGCGCCGGCATGGCGATCGAGGATGCCGCGGTGCTCGCGCAGCATCTCAGTCTTGAAGCCGCCGAGTCTGCCGCCGGCGTCACGGCCGCGCTGAAGCAATATGGCCGGATGCGCGAGACGCGCGTGCGGCGGGTGCAGCGGACCGCGCGGCAGCAGGGCCGCATCTACCATCTCGGCGGGCCGCTTGCGCTCGCGCGCGATGTTGCGATCCGCGCGCTCGGCGAGGGGCGCATGCTGGCGCGGCAGGATTGGATCTACTCCTGGCGGCCCTGACGCGGCGCGCGTGTGGCGCTGAACCTCAGCGGACCGCCTTGCCGGATTTCGGCGCGGGCTTGGCGGCAGCCGCGGGCGACGGCGGTGCAGCCGGTGCTGCCGCCTCCGGCGGCGTCTCCCGGCACTTGTTGCGGCGCCAGGCGTCTTCGGCGAATTGCGCCTGCCCGCGCAGCGAGACGTAGTCGTTGCGATAGGCGAGCTCGGACACGACCGCGCCTCCGGCGCCGGTTTCCGCCTTGTCCATCAGCTTCTGCAATTCGGCGGTGCGGCTCGCAAGCGACTTGCGTTCGGCCTCGAGCTGCTTGCAGTCGTACAATTCGTACTTGCCGGGATCGGCAAAGGCGGGCGCGACCGTCTCGCTCATCCCGGCGCAGCCACACAGCGCGGCGGACGAGGCGAGCATCACGAGAGGCGCGCCAAAGCCGCGCAGGCGGTGGATCAACGAAGCAGCCATGCCGGATGAATAGTCCCCGTGGATTGAGAATGCCTAAAGCAACAACAGATGTCCGGATTGAGGCTTTGCCTTGTGCGTCCGGCTCGCTTATGGAAGAGCCACCCCTTCCGGCGATGCAAAGCCCAATTCCAGACCGCCGGATGTGGACTTAAGTGTTTGATCCCGTTGGATCAAGCGGGCATGGCGGAATTGGTAGACGCAAGGGACTTAAAATCCCTCGGTGCGCAAGCGCTGTGCCGGTTCGACCCCGGCTGCCCGCACCACCTGAACTGACGCGCCCGGCAGCGCCCG
The DNA here is from genome assembly GCF_016616235.1 of Bradyrhizobium diazoefficiens. Classification (NCBI taxonomy): domain Bacteria; kingdom Pseudomonadati; phylum Pseudomonadota; class Alphaproteobacteria; order Hyphomicrobiales; family Nitrobacteraceae; genus Bradyrhizobium; species Bradyrhizobium diazoefficiens. The sequence continues at coordinate 3,285,181 of NZ_CP067100.1, read as the reverse complement.
CAGCATGATCCAGAAGCAAGCCAGCGCGGCAGATATCTGGACGAAGCTGCCTTGGATCGGCATGCCCGACTGCGAGACCAACGTCGGGATGGCAATGCCGATGGTCAGGACGGCGACAAGGGTTGCGGCAGGAAGATCGACGATGAGGATGGCGCCATACAGCGCCAGCTCGAAGAAGGCATATTCCTTCAGGCGCGGCGCGCAGAGATAGAGCCCATACATCGCCAGCACGGTGATCCGCAGCGCAAGGCGCGGATGATCGATCAGCCAGCGATCGAGCCGGGCCGGGAAAGAGTCTTCAGCGCGCGCCAGTCCGCCAGCAATGCGCAGCACGACCAGGGCAAACGGCGCGAGCACCAGCGCGACCGCGGCAAGCGCGTAGGCCGCGAACACGACCGGCTTGCTGCCGCCAAGCCCGGCATGATCCAGGGCGCCCTGCGCCAGCAGCAGCAGCGAGGGCGTGGTGTCCATCACATAGACCGTATGCTGGTCGGGAATTTGACCTTTGATCGCGAGCAGCCAGCTCGCAAACAGATCCGGATAGAGCCCCATCGAGAGCAGGACCGGCAATGCCAGGCCTGCGGTCGCGGCCGCGATCAAACCGAGCTTTTGCCGGCGCGCCAGCGGCAGAAAATAGAGCGCGGCCAGCACGGGGCTGTACACCAGCTTGAACGAGGCGACGAGGCCGAGCAGCGCAGCGCCGGCGAGGCGCGCGCCGAAGCCCCGATCAGCGTCCGCGTCTGACGGCGTCGAGCGAAGCAGCAGCGCCAGGGCGGCCGCCGTCAGCGCGCCGCTCATGATGGCGAAATTGCCCGAGACCAGGACCCATTCGAAGCCGACGAACGCGCCGAGCCCCCAGAGGCCCCTGAGCGCAACATCACGCGGGCCGCCGCGCCCGCGGCCGAGCCCGGGCAGCAGCAGACCGCAGACCATCGCAAGGACGAAATAGATGCCGCGGTAATGACCGACGAGAAAATCGCCGGCGCACAGCGGACGGAAGGCGTCCAGCGTCACCGGCAGGTAGGGATAAGAGAAGTTCGTGCCCTTCAGATTTTTCACGAAATAGGGATCGAGCCCACCGATATGCGCGTCGACCGCCGCGCAGTTGACGCGCACGTCCCAGCCGAGTTCCAGATCGAGCGCGGCGTCGCTGGCGAGATTGCCGACCACCAGCAGCGCCATGAGCGCGATCAGGCAGGCAAGCCCGACGTTCCGCCGCGCAGCCGTATCGGCCGAGGGTTGCAACCATCGTGCTGCACCGGTGACATCGGACACTATCGGATACCTTGTTTGCAGATAGCTGGTTTGGCGAGGATTCTGCGGAGATCGAACAGCAGGATCCAGAAGCAGATCAGGCCGACGATGAGCAGGATGAAGCTGCCCTCGAACGCCATCCCGAGGATCGAGATCAGCGCCGGAAAGGCCACGCCGACGATGAGGAAGGCGCCGAGCGCCATGGCCGGGAGATCGACGACGAGGATCGCGGCATAGATCGCGAGCTCGAAGAAGGCATATTCCTTGAGACGCGGCGAAGTGAGATAGAGCGCAAACATCGCAAACACAGTGATGCGCATCGCAGCGCGGGGATGATCGATCAGCCAGCGGTCGAGCCGCGTCAGGACCGATTCTCCGTCGCGCGCCGGCTGGCCCCCGGCCGCGCGCAGGACCGACAGGGCGAACGGCCCGAGCACGAGCACGAGGGCCGCGAGCGCATAGACCGCGAACATAACCGGCTTGCTGTCACCGAGGCCGACGGCATGCGTGAGATCGTGCACCAGCAGCAGCAGCGACGGATTGGTCTCGAACAATTCGACGACGTGCTGGTCGGGGATCTTGCCGGCCATCGCGAGCTGCCAGCTCGCGAACAGATCGGGATAGAACAGGCGCGATATCAAGATCGGCAATGCGAAGCTGAACGTCGCCGCCGCGATCAGCGCCAGCTTGCGGCGGCGCGGCAGCGGCAGGAAATAGAGCGCGGCCAGCACCGGAAAGAACACCAGCTTGAACGAGGTCACGAGACCGAGCAGCGCCGCACCGGCGAGCTGCAAGCGATAACCGGGATGGTCCGAGGCAGCTGGCTGAGGCAGCAGAAGCAGCAGCGCGATCGCCGTGAAGAGGCCGCTCAGGATCGCGAAATTCCCCGACGCCTCCACCCACTCGAAACCGACGAACCCGCCAAACACGCAAAGCACCCTGAGCGCGACATCGCGCGCGCTGGTCCGGCCAAGGCCGGGCAGCAGCAGCCCGCACAGCACGGCGAGGATCGGCAGGATGCCTCTGAAGTGATTGACCAGAAAGCCGCCGCCGCACACGGGACGGAACACGTCCAGCGTCACCGGCAAATAGGGATACGAGAGCTTGGTGCCTTTCAGGTTCTTGACGAAGTAGGGATCGAGCCCGTTGGCATGGGCATCGACCGCGGCGCAATTGACGCGAACGTCCCAGCCATAGTTCATGTCCTGCACGGCGTCGTTGGCGAGATTGCCGAACACCAGCAGCGCAGTCAGCGCGATCAGGCCGGCGAGCCAGATGTTCCGCCGCGCGGCCGCATCGGCCGCGGGTTCCAACCATCGCGCTGCACCGGTGACATCGGACACAATCAGATACCCTGTTTGGCTTGGTTTTTCGCGGCGCCAACACGGGCGCCCCTCCGGCCACCATGGAGAGGATGGGTTGCTGATTCATCTCCCAGATAGGTGACCCTCGCAGTTATGGTGAATCCCTGGTTGCCGAGCCGGATCGCGGCGAACGTGGCGGCCGGAGGGGCGGCCCCCCGCCTGCCAGCCATCCCGAAACATGGGTTGTGCGGCGCAGCATGACCTATAGAACAACCTCTGATTTTCAGAGGTGAGCTGCTTGTCTGACGTCAATGCCGACGATTGGGTGTCCGCCGGACACCGCCCCATGGGCTTTCCCGAATTCGTCATCGTGATCGCGTCCATCATGGCGCTGAATCCGCTTGCGATGGACATGATGCTGCCGGCGCTTCCCAATATCGGGGCAGCCTTCAAGATTCCCGTCGCCAACCATCTCCAGCTGGTGCTGTCGACCTTCCTGATCGGTTTCGGCGCCGGCCAGTTCGTGACGGGCCCCCTGTCGGACCGCTTCGGCCGCCGCCCGGTGCTGCTCGGCGGCATGGCGGTCTATGCGGTGGCGAGCGTGCTGGCGGTCGCCGCGCCCTCGTTCGAGACGCTGCTGCTGGCGCGCGCGCTGCAGGGGCTCGGCACCTCGGCGACGCGCGTGATCGCGACGTCGATCGTGCGCGACTGCTATGTCGGCCGCCGCATGGCGAGCGTGATGTCGCTCGCCATGATGGTGTTCATCGCCGTGCCCGTGATCGCGCCCTCGTTCGGACAGGCGGTGCTTCTCGTCACGCAGTGGCGGGGCATCTTCGTCGTGCTGATGCTCTACGGGCTCTTGGCCCTGGCGTGGAGCGTGTGGCGGCTGCCGGAGACGCTGCCTCACTCGGAGCGCCGGTCGCTGGCACCCGCCGATTTGCTCTCGGCCTTCCGGCAGACCGTCACCAACCGCCAGACCATCGGCTACGCGACGGCCGCCGGCAGCGTCATTGGCGCCCTGTTCGCTTACGTGTTTTCGGCGCAGCAGGTGTTCACCGGGGTCTATCATCTCGGCCATTATTTCCCGCTCGCCTTCGCCGCGATTGCGGCCGGCACGGCCGTGGCCGGCTTCCTCAATTCGCAGCTGGTCGGACGGCTCGGCATGCGCGTGATCTCGCATGGCGCGTTGAGCCTCTACACCGCGGTGGCTGCCGTGATGCTGCTGACCGAAAGCCTCGGCATGTTGCCGCTGTCCCTGTTCATGCTGCTCTCGGCGCTGATGATGTTCTCGTTCGGCATGATGGTCGCGAACTTCACCGCGCTGGCGATGGAGCCGCAGGGCCATATCGCCGGCACCGCCTCCTCGCTTTACGGCTCGATCACGACGCTGATCGGCATCGTGGTTGGCATGGCGATCGGACAGAGCTTTGACGGCACGCTGCTGCCGTTCTCGGTCGGCTTCTTCCTGTCGACGCTCGCTGCGCTCGCGATCGTGCTGGTGGTGGAAAAGGGACGGCTGTTTCGGCCGCATCACCGTCCCGCTTGAGGAACTTCGCGGCGGCCTCGATGTTGTCGTGCAGCAATTCGAAAGGCTGCCTCAATGGAACTGGAACATCGCGAAAACCGGGCCGACAAGGACGCGCAGGCGACGGAGCCATCAGCTCTGAACGCCGATCGAGCGGCATTCACGCCCCCTTCGCGAGCGAGGGGCTTGAGCAGGTGCGCGACAGCCACTGCTAAGCCCGAAGCTTACTGCGCGGGACGTCTGCTGGCGCCGAACTCGTCGGCCGCGCTTTCAGGCGCCGCGCTGTTGTCGTGCGGTGGCACCATCAGCACCAGGACGCCCCGCGTCACGCCGGGTCTCCCCCACAGCGTTGCCTGGACGGTGAACTCGCGCCGGACAAAGTATCCCGCTTGCACCGATTCCATCCACCTGCCGCAATGATCCTGGTCACGGAAGCACAGCGCGGCCCAGCCGCCGTCCAGCGTCGTCTTGCGCGGAAGGCCCCACTTGTATTGGTACTCGAACGGCCGCGCGTAATGGGGATGATCGGCGCTGTAGAATGCGGTGGCAAAGGCCAGCGAATCGTCGCCGCTCACGGCACTCAACGGCTCGCCGGTCAGCTCGCGCCACTGGCGCGTCAGCTCGTTTGCCGCCTGCGCATAGAAATTCCGGCCTTCTTCGTAGCCGTGATTGTTGCGATAGAAGGCGTGGATCGGCGCGGCGACAAGGACGGCCGCAAGCGCAACGCCGATGACGATCACCGTGACATTGACCGTGTAGAAGCGCTCGATCGGATAGCGCGCGCCGCAAACGATCAGCACGACGAACAGGAACAAGCCCTGCAGCGCCCATAGCGACGGCAGATCCGTTCCCATCGCGAGCGACGTCAGCACCGGCAGCACGATCGTGCCGATCGCGACGTAGAAGAGAAGCCGCAGGCCCGGACTCATGGCCGCGAGGTCGGCCGGAAACTGTTTGAGCCGCCTCCCCGCGATCAACACCCAGACCACGGCGGAGACGCCCATGGCTGCTGCCAGCCCCAGCACGAAGTTCTTGGCCTCGATGAGCGAGCTTGCGGCATTGCCGTTGGCGTGGGCCAGCGCATAGGTGAAGGTCGATGCCCCCGTCGTCGCGAGCCACCAGATGTGCGGCGACAGCACGGCGAGCCCGGTCACGGCCGATATCCAGGGCGAAGCCGAGGTGAAGTAAGCGCGCCGCGCCGGATGAGCCAGCGCGGCAAACGCGAAACTCGCAACCAGGAAGATCGAATAATACTTGCCGACCATCGCCAGCGCCGCCGTGCATCCCGCCGCAGACGCCCACAGCGCGGTGCGCGTCTCGAACGCACGCAGGAAGCACCAGGTCGCGAGCGGCCAGACCGCGAGCAGCACCGAATTGGCATTGAAGCGCTGTGCGTGGAATTGATAGGCCGGTGTCAGCATCAACAGCAGCAGCACCAGGACGCGCTTGTGCCCGGTCACGAACTGCCGCGCGACGAGATCGACGCAGAACAGCGCAAGCCCCGCATTGGCCATCGCCATCAATTGCAGCGACCAGTCGCTCAGCGGGAAGACGGTGGTCCAGCTCGCGGCAATCCAGCCCATCAGCGGCGGGTGCTTGTGATAGCCGAACGCGAAATTCCGGCCCAGCGTCCATGCCTCGAGCGTGTCGGGATGCAGGCCGCCGCCGGCATAGGCGATCGCAAGATAAAGCGTCCAGGCCGCAACGAAGCAGGCAACGAGAAGGGGCACGGCCCAGCCCGCCTCGACAGCGTCGAGCCAGCGCAGGAACGGCCGGCGCCAGCGCGCCGGCGCGCGATCGGACCGTTCGGCCATCGCCTGGAATGCAAAATCGATAGGCAAGGGAATCAAATCAACGAAAGTAATGAGGAAGCTGCGCACATCTATTTCAAGATAGAAATAAATAGCAATGATTGGAAACTGAAAGGGTTAAAGGCTGACACAGACCTGACAAAGTAAAACGGCGCCGCTGATGACAGCAACGCCGCGTGACATTCGGAACTTTCTCATTACAGAATGAAGGCCCGATTTGAAGCGGGCCTTCGACTTCTCAGCGCCAGACAATTGATACAAGCGCTACGGCCCCATCCGGGCCGAGGCGGGATGCCCCGGCACCTGGAAGCGCCTGCCCGTATCCGTGACGTTCGTGCCATCTACCTTCAGGATCGAGAAGTCCTGTGTCAGATAGTTGCCGACGAGAAGGTATTTGCCGTCAGGAGTGAATACCGCGGCCTCCGGCAACCCGCCGACTTCGATATCTTGGGTCTTGCTCACTTTCTTTCCGTCAATCTTCAGCACCGTGATGCTGCCGTTCTTTTCGTAGAAGTATGCGCTCTTCATGTTGGAGCCGCGCAGAATCACGGCAACCGCAACGTCGCCCTTGGGACTGATTGCAAGACCCTCGGGACCGTCACCGACCACCACGCGATCAATGATACGCGGCGGATTGGCCTCCAGATCGATGACGCTCGTGGTATCCACGCTTCCATCGGAGGCACCTGCGTTGCCGTTGTCCGAGGTCAGGGCGATTTTCCCGCCGGGCGCGGCCGCAACATTGTAGGGCCACTGGCCGGCAGGCAAGTCAATCTTGTTGTACGTCACCTTGTCGCCTGCGATATCCAGCATTGAGATCTTGTGAGCAGGGAAGCGGGCGACCAGGGCTCTCTTGCCATCCGGGGTGAACGTCACGTGCGACGGACTGTCGGGCATCGCAACGGTGTCCGTGATCTTCACGTCAGTGCCATTCACGGATAGGACGCTGATCGAATTGTCTCCGCGATTGGCGACCAGCGCCATCTTGCCATCTGGACTGAAGCTGAGCCCGGATGGCTGCTTCCCGCCAGTGAGCGTCGCGGCCAGCTTGGGCGGATCGGCCCGCAAATCTACGACGTAGATTTTATTGTCGAGCACCTGTTTCAGCGCCTCTCCGTCCTTGACGACATCGACCGAGTCGGCGACCAGCGCCATCGTACCGCTGGGATCGATCGCGACGTTCACGGGCGGGCCGACCACCGAGTTCTTCAGCGGCAGGGCAGCAACGATCTTGGGGGTTTCAGGAGAGGCGAGATCGACGATGAGAACCTGATCCTTGCCGGGTGCAGAGAGAACGGGCTTGCCGCTGTCGTCCCACAGCAGCTTCTCATCAAGCCCCACGATCATAAACGGCTTCGCGTGCCCAGTGCTAAAGCTCGTGCTGAGCAGCACCGCGGCCGCAAAAGATAATCCTATGGCAATGTTACGGGACATCTCAGCGTTCTCCCTAAACTATTGTCCAGCCTCTGGAGGGCTGGTGTTGGCAGCTTACGCTGCGGAACATTCGTTCGCCAGTGGCCTCTCGTCTGGACGTGGCCGGCAAGCGGACTTTCTCGGCTAGTTTTATGGGGGCTGCGTCTGACCCTGAGCGGACAAGCTATGGCAGCATCTCAATGTCAGCGGGTCCGGTTCTGCACCTGCTGCAGTCAGCGCAGCGTGAGCCCGGAACGATTTTACCGAAGGTTGTTGAGGCTCAAGTTATCTGATGTCGCTTCTAGTCGCCACTACGTGCGGAAGGCGCCCCTGGAGGCCGAGATGAATGAGATGCCGCGTCGCGCTCTCCTGTCAGGTGCATCCGCTAGCCTCGCTTGACCTTGCGAGGTTCAAACGCGATGGAGGGCGTCACCACATTTCGCTTTTATGCGTCCGATGCGGAGCCTCTTTGTCGAGGAGTTGCGGTCGGCCTTTCGTTCCGTCGAACTCTAAAAGGAAAAATGGCATGACGAAAAGCACGCTCGATCTGGCACGTGCCAGGTTAAAGGCATACGTCCATAAGGATCGGACAGCGATCGAAGCGCTTCTTGCGGACGATTATCACTTCTCAAGTCCAATCGACAATGAGTTGGATCGTGCGACTTATCTGCGCCGCTGCTGGCCCAACAGCGAAAAAACCAGTTCGTTCGATGAAGTCATCGCGACCGAGGATGGAAATCGAGCAGTCATCGTCTATGAGGCAGCTGCTGCAGGAGGTCACAGGTTTCGCAATTGTGAGGTAACCACCGCTCGCGGAGACAAGATCGTTCGGGTGGAAGTCTACTTTGGATGGGATATGCCTCACAAAGCTCCGAAGGGCGGCTTTATCGAAAATGACGCCGGCGCATGAGTTGGAACACTGACGTTCTCCCGGAAGCTTTCTTGGAAGGCTCTGTTGGGAAGTTCTCCTGGGAAGTTCTGCTGGCGAGCGGCGCCGCTGGTGACAGCGGCGCCGCTAACGATCGGTACGAAGGGTGCTGGACCCGCAGCCTCACTCGGATTTATCAATATTCCAGAACACCGGGGTCGCCGGGCCGTCCAGCACGCCGGTGAGCGATTTGCGCCAGCCGCTCGGCAGAAGATACTGACCGAGCGGAATGTAGATCACCTGGTCATAGGCTTCCTTCTGGATCTCGGTCGCGATCTTCTTCTGCTCGTCGAGCGAAGCCGCGCGGACGAAGGCGTCCTTGAGCTGCTCGATCTTGGCGTCTTCCGCCCAGCCGAACCAGCCGCCCTTTTTGCCCTGGCCGCCGATCGAGAGATTGGCGATCGGGTTCGACACGTCGGCCGCGACCCAGTTGGTGAAGAACATGTTCCAGCCGCCCTCCTTCGGCGGCTTCTGGCTGGCGCGGCGGCTCACCACGGTCTGCCAATCGGTCGCCTGCAGGTCGACCTTGAAGCCGGCTTCGCGCAGCAACTGGGCCGCCACGATCGGCTGCGCCTTCAGCGTCGTGACGTCGCCGGGCGCCATGATCACCACCGGCGTGCCGTCATAGCCGGATTCGGCGAGCGCCTTCTTGGCTTCCGCCATGCCGTTGCCCTTGATCAGGGTCTCGGCGCCGACGTCGCTCGCAAATGGCGTGTCGCAGACGAAGAACGCGCCGCAGATCTTCTGATATTTGGCGTTGCCGACCAGCGCGTCGAGCACGTCCTTCTGGTTGATCGCCAGCAAGGCGGCGCGGCGCACCTTGACGTTGTCGAAGGGCGGATAAAGGAAGTTCATGCGTCCGAGCGTCTGGAATCCGAACTTGTTGGAGACCTCGATATTGAGCTCCTTGTTCGCCTCCAGCACCGGCAGCATGTCGTAGGGCAGATTCTCCATGAAGTCGATGTCGCCCGACTGCAACGCGTTCACCGCCGTCTGCGAGTCCGGCATGGTGATCCACTCGACGCGGTCGACCTTCACCACCTTGCCGCCAGCGGTCCAGCTCGACGGCTCCTTGCGCGGCACGTAGTCGGTGTTCTTGACGTAGACCGCCTTCACGCCGGGCTGGAATTCCGACGCCACGAACTTGAAGGGGCCCGAGCCGATCTGCTCGGGAATCTGCTTGTCCGGCGGCGTCTCGGCCAGACGCTTCGGCATCATGAAGGCGACGCGCGAGGACGGCTTGCCGATCGAATCCAGCACGAGGCCGTAGGGCTCTTTCAGCTTCAGCGTGATGGTCTTGGCGTCGGTCGCCTCGAGGCTCGCGGTGAAGTCCATCAGCTTCTGGCCCATGCCGTCGACGGCGGCCCAGCGCTTGAGCGAGGCGACGCAGTCTTCCGCCGTCACCGGCGCGCCGTCGTGCCACTTCAGGCCGTCGCGCAGGGTGAAGGTGTAGGTGAGCTTGTCGTCGGAGACCTTCCAGTCCGCCATCTGCGGCTGGACCTTGAAGTTCGAATCGGTAGCGACCAGCGTGTCATAGATCATGTAGCCATGGTCGCGCGTGATGTAGGCCGTGGTGAAGATCGGATCGATGATCCGCAGATCCGAATGCATCACCGCCGTGATGGTCTTGCCGGCGGCAAGCACCGGCGAGGCCAGCCCGACCGAAAGCGCGACGACCGACAGCGCGAGTTTGGAGGCGAACGCGCGAGGCCCCCGGCGCATCAAGCTCAACATAAAAATTTCTCCTGACGTGAAACTGTTCAAAGGCAGGTTATTGGTTGAGCATCAGGTTCGTTCTTTAGGCGAATTAACCTCATGCAATGCCTTTATCTTTCGAGACTTGCAGACAGTGTTGAGCGCGTCAATCCGGTTTCGGTGCAGGCCGTGGCATCGCCCGCACGGGCTCCACAAGGATCGGTTTGGCTCTACAACAGTCTCCGCTTGTCCCGCCCCGCGCCGATGCAATGCGCGTTCCATCTTTTGCAGCCTGAGAGACATGACGATGAATCCAGCCAATCTTCCGTTTGATTCCGAGGCCATGCTCGAGGGCCTGCGCACCTGGGTGGAATGCGAGAGCCCGACCTGGGATGCCGACGCGGTCAACCGCATGCTCGATATCGCAGCGCGGGATATGGCCATCATGGGTGCGACGATCGAACGCATCGCCGGCCGCCAAGGCTTTGGCGGCGTCATCCGTGCACGCTTCCCGCACCCCAAGCAGGGCGAGCCGGGCATCCTGATCGCCGGCCACATGGATACCGTCCACCCGGTCGGCACCATCGAGAAGCTGAAATGGCACCGCGAGGGCAACAAATGCTACGGCCCCGGCATCTACGACATGAAGGGCGGCAATTACCTCGCGCTGGAAGCGATCCGGCAGCTGGCGCGCGCCGCCTTCACCACGCCGCTGCCTGTCACCGTGCTGTTCACGCCGGATGAGGAAGTCGGCACGCCCTCGACCCGCGACATCATCGAGGCGGAGGCGGCGCGCAACAAATACGTGCTGGTGCCCGAGCCCGGCCGCGCCGACAACGGCGTCACTACCGGGCGTTACGCCATCGCGCGGTTCAATCTGGAGGCGACGGGCCGGCCGAGCCACGCCGGCGCGAGGTTGTCGGCGGGACGCTCGGCGATCCGCGAGATGGCCCGGCAGATCCTCGCCATCGACGCGATGACCACGGAGGATTGCACCTTCTCGGTCGGCGTCGTGCATGGCGGCCAATGGGTCAATTGCGTTGCCACGACCGCCACCGGCGAAGCGCTGTCGATGGCCAAGCGCCAGGCCGATCTTGATCGCGGCGTCGAGCGGATGCTGGCGCTCTCGGGCACCACCAACGACGTCGCTTTCAAGGTCACGCGCGGCGTGACGCGTCCGGTCTGGGAACCGGATGCCGGCACCATGGCGCTCTATGAAAAAGCGCGCGGCATCGCCCAATCGCTCGGCGCCGAGCTGCCGCATGGGAGCGCCGGCGGCGGCTCCGATGGCAACTTCACCGGTGCCATGGGAATCCCGACGCTCGACGGCCTCGGCGTGCGTGGCGGCAACGGCCACACGCTAGAAGAGTATCTCGAGGTCGACAGCCTGGTCGATCGCGGCCGGCTGATGGCGGGGCTGCTGGCGACGCTGGACTAACGCCAAGAAGTGAAAGCCGCCCCAAGTGGCCCGTCCCGCAAATCCTGTGGTCCGGATGGCACGGGAATTGCTGAAATGTTAGGCTGATGGCAACCTGCCGAAGGCCCTGCCGCGATTTGACTCTAATCTGACGGATCCAACTTGCTGGGATATCTCGTTCGCCGAATTTTCGCCGCCGTGCCCGTGATGGGCGTCGTCGCGCTGTTCGTCTTCCTGTTGCTGCGGCTGACACCGGGCGACCCTGCCGCGATTCTCGCCGGCGACAATGCGACGCCGGAACGGCTGGAGCGCATCCGCGCCTCGCTCGGCCTCAACGAGCCCCTGATCGTGCAGTTCATCACCTGGGTGAACAAGCTCTTGCACGGCGACCTCGGCACATCGCTGATCTCCAACCTGCCGGTCATGAAGATGATCGGTCAGCGCGTCGAGCCGTCGATCTCGATCGCGCTGTCGACCATCATCCTCGCCGTCATCGTCGCGGTTCCACTCGGCGTCATCGCGGCGTGGAAGCACGGCACCTGGATCGACCGTTTCGTGATGGGGCTGTCGGTGCTGGGCTTCTCGGTGCCGGTGTTCGTGGTCGGCTACATCCTGATCGAAGTCTTCGCCATCGACCTGCGCTGGGTGCCGGTGCAGGGGTTCAAGAGCATATCGAGCGGCTTCGGACCGTTCTTCGAGCGCATCATCCTGCCGACCTGCGCACTCTCCTTCATCTACATCGCGCTGATCGCGCGCATGACGCGCGCCGCGATGCTCGACGTGCTCGGCGAAGACTACGTGCGGACGGCGCGTGCAAAAGGCATCAACGAGGTCGCGGTGATGATGCGGCACGCGCTGCGCAACGCCGCCGTGCCCGTGATCACCGTGATCGGCACCGGCTTTGCGCTGCTGATATCCGGCGTCGTCGTCACCGAGAGCGTGTTCAACATCCCCGGCATCGGCCGCCTCACCGTCGACGCGGTGCTGGCGCGCGACTATCCGGTGATCCAGGCGATGATCCTCCTGACGTCGCTGATCTATGTCGTCGTCAACCTCCTCATCGACGTCGCCTACACGCTGCTCGATCCCCGGATCCGGTACTAGGGCTAAGGATAACAGTAAAAATGTCGGTCGATAGCCTTCCCCGGTCCTCCATTCCGATCACCTCGCCGCTGCGGCCGCGGTTCGGATTCCTGACCTCGACGCCGATCATCGCGGCGGCGACTGTGCTGCTCGCGCTGATCGTGCTGATCTCGATCGTTTCGCCGCTGATCGCGCCGCACGACCCGATCCAGCTTGCGCCGTCGCAGCGGCTGAAGCCGTCCTCGGCGCAGTACCTGCTCGGCACCGATGCCTACGGCCGTGACCTGTTGTCGCGCGTCATCTACGGCGGCCGCGTCTCGCTGCTGATCGGCATCGGCTCGGCGATCCTCTCGGTCGCCATCGGCCTTGCCATCGGTCTCGTCTCCGGGTTCTTCAAGCTGCTCGACGCCGTCATGATGCGCATCATGGACGGTCTGATGGCGATGCCGAGCATCCTGCTCGCGATCGCCGTGGTGTCGCTGTCCGGCGCCAGCATCTGGACCGTGATGGTCGCGATCACCATCCCCGAGATTCCGCGCGTGGCGCGCCTGGTGCGCTCCGTCGTGCTGTCGGCGCGCGAAGAGCCTTATGTCGAGGCGGCGATCTCGGTCGGCTCGTCCTTGCCGAAGATCATGTTGCGGCACTTGGTGCCGAATACGATCGCGCCGCTGATCGTCCAGGGCACCTATGTGTGCGCCTCCGCGATCCTGACCGAGGCCATCCTCTCCTTCCTCGGCGCCGGCATCTCGCCGGAGACGCCGACCTGGGGCAACATCATGGCCGAGGGCCGCCAGTACTTCCAGATCAAGCCGTCGCTGATCTTCTGGCCGGGCCTTTTGCTCTCGATCGCGATCCTCAGCATCAATTTGATCGGCGACGCCGCCCGCGACGCGCTCGATCCCCGCATGAAGCAGCGCGAGGGCAAGTGATGGGCGACAAAGCGATGAGCAACCCCGTCCTCGACATCAACAACCTCATTGTGTCCGTCGGCAAGAAGCCGGGCGGCGCGAAGATCATCGACGGCATCTCGATCCAGGTGCACGAGCGCGAGACGCTGTGCCTCGTCGGCGAAAGCGGCTCGGGCAAGTCGGTGACCTCGCTCACCACGATGGGCCTGCTGCCCAAGGGCACGCTGGTGCCGACCGGCGGCAGCATCAAGCTGGTCGGCGAGGAGATTCTCACCGCGACCGACCGCCGATTGCGCCAGCTCCGCGCGACGCAGATGGCAATGATCTTCCAGGAGCCGATGACCGCGCTCAATCCGGTCGTTCCGGTCGGCGCCCAGATCGACGAGGTGCTGCGCGCCCATACCAGTCTCGACGCCAAGGCGCGGAAGAAGCGCATCCTCGACATGATGGAGCAGGTCCGCCTGCCCCAGGTCGAGCGCATCTTCGCGTCCTACCCGCACCGCCTCTCCGGCGGCCAGCGCCAGCGCATCATGATCGCGATGGCGCTGGTGCTGGAGCCGAAGCTTCTGATCGCAGACGAGCCGACCACCGCGCTCGACGTCACCACGCAGAAGCAGATCTTGACCCTGATCCGCGACCTCCAGCGCGATCACGGCACCGCCGTGCTGTTCATCACTCACGACATGGGCGTGGTCGCGGAGATCGCCGACCGCGTCGCGGTGATGCGGCAGGGCCGGCTGGTCGAGACCGGCCCGCTCGAAACCGTGCTGCGCAATCCCTCGATGGAATACACCCGCAACCTGCTCGCCTCAGTGCCGAGCCTGGTGCCGCGGTCGCCGCGCGAGGACAGCCGCGAGCCTGTCGTGCTCGAGACCAACGACCTCAGCAAGATCTACAAGGAGCGCGCCTTCTTCGGCAAAGGCCGCGAGGTCGTCGCCGCCGACAAGGTGACGCTGACGCTGCGCAAGGGCCGCACCCTTGGCATCGTCGGCGAGAGCGGCTCGGGCAAGTCGACGGTGGCGCGCTGCATCGTGCGCCTGATCGATCCGACCTCGGGCGGCGTGCGCCTCGCCGGCCGCGAGATCTCCGACATCTCGCGCCGCCTGCTCCAGCCGCACCGGCAGAAGATCCAGATCGTGTTCCAGGACCCCTACCGTTCGCTGAACCCCCGCGTCACCGTCGGCGAGAGCATTGCGGAAGGGCCGATCAATTACGGCGTCTCCCACGCCGATGCGATGAAGCGCGCCCGCGAATTGCTCGAGCTGGTCGGCCTGCCGTCCGATGCGGTGTCGCGCTATCCGCACCAGTTCTCCGGCGGCCAGCGCCAGCGCATCGCCATTGCCCGCGCGCTCGCGCTCGATCCGGACGTGCTGGTTGCGGACGAAGCGGTCTCCGCGCTCGACGTCTCGGTGCAGGCGCAGGTGCTGGACCTGCTCGACGAGATCCAGAAGCGGCTCGGCATCGCGATCCTGTTCATCACCCACGACTTACGCGTCGCCGCGCAAATCTGCGATGAGGTCGTGGTGATGCAGCACGGCCGTGTCGTCGAACAGGGCCCGGCGGCCGAAGTGCTGACGCATCCGAAGGAGGCGTACACCCGCGCGCTGCTCGAAGCAGCGCCCGGCCGCGGCTGGGATTTTGCCAATTTCCGGCCGGTGTCGGAGGGCGTGGCGGCCACGCTCTAATAATGCTCACCGCTGTCGTCCCTGCGAACGCAGGGACCCATAACCGCAGGGAGGAGTTTGGCGAAGGCTGGTCGTTCGGGATTGGATTCCCGGACGATCGATGGATTCGCGGTATGGGTCCCGGCGTTCGCCGGGACGACGCCGAGAATGTGGACGCGCCTCGCTCGACAGCCACCGCATCCGCAGCATTCCCAAAACGAGCTCACCCTATGCGCGGCGCGATTGCTTCCCGCCTTGCTCTCTGCGCAAGGCCAAGGCTAACGTCGCGCACCCTTTGATCGGCTGGACTGAACTGAATGACACGTATCGCCGTCGGCGGCTTCCTGCACGAGACCAACACATTCGCGCCGACGAAGGCGACTTTCGCGGATTTCCAGCATGGCGGCGGCTGGCCGGCAATGACCGTGGGTGCCGACGTGCTGAAGGTGATGCGGCGCATCAATGTCGGCCTCGCCGGCTTCGCCGACAGCACTGAGGCCAACGGCTGGGACCTCGTTCCGACCATCGCCTGCGGCGCGAGCCCGTCGGCGCATGTCACCAGGGATGCGTTCGAGCGTATCGTCAAGGTGATGGTCGACAGCATCGCAGCCGCCGGCCCGATCGACGCGGTCTATCTCGACCTGCACGGCGCGATGGTGACCGAGCATCTTGACGACGGCGAAGGCGAGATCCTGGCACGCGTGCGCCGCGTCATCGGCAAGGACGTGCCGCTGGTCGCGAGCCTCGACCTGCACGCCAACGTCACGCCCGAGATGATGGCGAATGCCGACGCGCTGATCGCCTACCGCACCTACCCCCATGTCGACATGGCCGACACCGGCCGCGCCGCCGCGCGCCATCTGGCGCTGCTGCTGAAGACCAAGCAGCGCTTTGCAAAGGCGTTCCGGCAACTGCCGTTCCTGATCCCGATCAGCTGGCAATGCACCAACGACCAGCCGACCAAGGGCATTTACGAGGAGCTCGCTGCGCTCGAGAGCGATGCGGTTCCGACCCTCTCCTTCGCGCCGGGCTTCCCGGCCGCCGACTTCCGCGATTGCGGGCCGAGCGTGTTCGCCTATGGCAGGACGCAAGCCGACGCCGATCGAGCCGCGGATGCGATCATCAAGCTGATCGAAAGCCACGAAGACGATTTCGACGGCAAGATCTGGTCGCCCGACGACGGCGTCCGCCATGCCATGGAGCTGGCGAAGAGCGCCAGCAAGCCGATCGTCATCGCAGACACCCAGGACAATCCCGGCGCCGGCGGCGATTCCGACACCACCGGCATGCTGCGCGCGCTGGTGCGCAACGGGGCGAGCGCCGCGACCGGCGTGATCTGCGATCCGGAATCCGCCAAAGCCGCCCATGCGGCCGGCGTCGGCGCCAGTGTGACGCTGGCGCTCGGCGGCAAGTCCGGCATTGCCGGCGACGCGCCCTATCGCGAGACGTTCGTGGTCGAACAGCTCTCCGACGGCCGCTTCATCGCGCCCGGCCCCTATTATGGCGGCCGCGAGATGGAGATGGGTCCCTCGGCGTGCCTTCGGATCGGCGACGTCCGCGTCGTCGTCTCCTCACACAAGGCGCAGCTCGCCGATCAAGCGATGTACCGCTATGTCGGCATCGAGCCGACGCAGGAGAAAATCCTGGTCAACAAGAGCTCGGTGCATTTCCGCGCCGATTTCGAGCCGATTGCGGAAAAGCTGATGATCTGCGCCGCGCCCGGCGCGATGCCGGCCGATACCGCTTCGCTGCCCTGGACGCGGCTGCGGCCGGGCATCCGCATCAAGCCGAACGGCCCCGCTTTCACGCCTCTTTCACGTTAACCGGACAGGACCCCATGCCCACCATTGACCGCATCGACGGCTACGCCGACGAACTCACCGCTATCAGGCGCGATCTCCACGCCCATCCCGAGATCGGCTTCGAGGAAGTGCGCACCTCCGGCATCGTCGCCGACAAGCTGACGAGCTGGGGCATCGAGGTGCATCGCGGCCTCGGCGGCACCGGCGTGATCGGCGTCATCAAGGGCAAGGGTTCGGGCGGCAAGCGCATCGGGCTTCGCGCCGACATGGACGCGCTGCCGATGGAAGAGAACACCAATCTGAAATGGAGCTCGAAGATTCCCGGCCGCTTCCACGGCTGCGGCCATGACGGCCACACCACCATCCTGCTCGGCACCGCGCGCTATCTCGCCGAGACCCGGAATTTCGACGGCACCGTGCATCTGATCTTCCAGCCGGCCGAGGAAGGCCTCGGCGGCGCCCGCGCGATGATCAAGGACGGGCTGTTCGAGAAATTTCCGTGTGACGAGCTCTACGGCCTGCACAACGCGCCCGACCTCAACCATGGCGAGATCGCGATCCTGCCGGGCCCGGCAATGGCCGGCGCCGACTTCTTCGATCTCCGCATCACCGGTTACGGCGCCCATGGCGCCATGCCCGAGCGCTCCAAGGACGCGGTGATCATCGCGACCACGCTGGCGCAGGCGATCCAGACCATCGTCAGCCGCAACGTCGAGCCGCTGCAGGCCGCGGTCATCTCGATCACCCAGATCCATGCCGGCTCGGCCTATAATGTCATTCCCGGCGATGCGCATCTATGCGGCACCATCCGCACCTTCTCGAAGGAAGTCCGCACCCTGATTGCCGAACGCATCCGCACCATCTGCGCCGGCATCGCGGCCGCATATCAGTGCGAGATCGAAGCCGACATCCGCGACACCTTCGGCGTGCTGGTCAACCAGGTCGAACAGTCCAAGGTGGTCGAGGAGGTCGCGCGCACCGTGGTCGATCCCGCCAAGGTGATCACCCGCGCCCAGCCGAAGATGGGCAGCGAGGATTTCGCCGACATGCTGCAAAACATTCCCGGCGCCTATTTCTGGGTCGGCCATGACGGCTCGGTGCCCGTGCACAATCCCGGCTTCGTGCTCGACGACAAGATCCTGCCGATCGGCGCCAGCATGTTCGCCCGCATCGTCGAAACGCGCATGCCGGTGGGCTAGCAATGCACAAAGAGAGCGTCGAAGAGGCCGTCACGTCGCTGCACGATCTGTCCGCGGTCGACCTGATCGCGGGCTATCGCGCAAAACAGTTCTCGCCGAGCGAGGTGCTGGAGGATCTGCTCGCGCATATCGCTGTGTGGGAGCCGCATCTGAAGGCGCTCTATGCGTTCGACCCCGACGGCGCGCGCGAGGCCGCGAACGCCTCGACCGCGCGCTGGACCGGCGGCGAGCCGTCGGGGCCGCTCGACGGCGTGCCGGTCACAATCAAGGACAACATCGCGACCAAGGGCGTGCCGGTGCCGCTGGGGGCGGCCAGCGTCAAGCTGGTGCCGGCCGAGAAGGACGCTCCGCCTGCCGCGCGCCTGCGCGAGGCCGGCGCGGTCATCTTCGCCAAGACCACCATGCCCGATTACGGCATGCTGTCCTCGGGGCTCTCCTCCTTCCATGCGCTGGCGCGTAACCCCTGGGACGTCGCCAAGAATCCCGGCGGCTCCAGCGCCGGCGCCGGTGCGGCTGCAGCCGCCGGCTATGGCCCCTTGCATCTCGGCACCGATATCGGCGGCTCGGTGCGCCTGCCCGCCGCTTGGTGTGGCCTCGTCGGGTTGAAGCCAAGCTTTGGCCGCGTGCCGATCGATCCCACCTATGTCGGCCGTGTCGCCGGCCCGATGACCCGCACCGTCGACGATTGCGCGCTGATGATGAGCGTGATCGCAAAGCCCGACCGGCGCGACGGCATGAGCCTGCCGGCGGAGCCGCTGAACTGGAAGGGGCTGGAGAAGTCGCCGCGCAAGCTGCGCATCGGATTGATGCTCGATCCCGGCACCGGCATGGCGCTGGAGAAGCCGGTGCGCGAGGTCGCCGTGAAGGCCGCGAAAGCGTTCGAATCTGCCGGCGCAGTCGTGACCGAAGTGGACGGCATCCTCACCCGCGAAATGCTCGACGGCCTCGACAACTTTTGGCGCGCACGAATGTGGGATGACCTTTCGAAGCTCACGCCGGCCGACCAGGCAAAGGTGCTGCCCTATATCTTCAAATGGGGCGAGCCCGGCGCAAAACTCTCGGGCGTTGACGTCATCCGCGGCTTCAACCAGACCATGACGATCCGCGCTGCGGCGTCAAAGCTGTTTTGCGAGCTCGACTATGTGATCTCGCCGACCGCGCCAAACGTGAACTTTCCGGCGGAATGGGCCTCACCGATCAATGATCCCATGAAGCCGTTCGAGCACATCGCCTATACCGTGCCGTGGAATATGGCGGAGAACCCGGCCGTCTCCATCAATGGCGGCTTCGACGCCAAGGGCTTTCCGATCGGCGTGCAGATCGTCGGCCGCCGCTTCGACGACATCGGCGTGCTCGGCATGGCCAAGGCGTTCGAAGGCCTGCGCGGGCCGCAGCGGCCCTGGCCGAGCCCGCCGGCGGCGTGAGACGCTCTCGTCATCCGGGCAATTGCGCCCTTTAGGCGCAAGCCCGAATGGCCTGGGACAGGCAGCATGCGAACTCTCTTGCTTACCCTCCCCTGGAGGGGGAGGGTCGGCTCACACGGAGCGCAGCGAGATGTGAGCCGGGGTGGGGTGACGGTCTTTCCACGTCCGACAGTGCCCGCGTGGAGAGATCACCCCACCCCGCTCGCGCTACGCGCGATCGACCCTCCCCCTCCAGGGGAGGGTAAGAGAGTCCGCCACTCACGCAATGAAAAGAACACAGGAAGGAAACCGCCATGGCGTATGAGACGATCAAATACGAGGTCGCCGAGCAGATCCTCACCATCACGCTGAACCGGCCCGACAAGCTCAACGCCTTCAACGCGCAGATGCAAGCGGAGCTGATCGATGCGTTCGACGCCGCCGACAAGGACGATAATGTCCGCGCCATCATCGTCACCGGTGCCGGCCGCGGTTTTTGCGCGGGTGCCGATCTGTCCTCGGGCGCCGACACGTTCGATCGCGACGCGCGCCGCGGGCCGGTGAAGCGCTTTGCCGACGGCAAGGTCGACTACAGCGATCCGCAGGTGCGCGACGGCGGCGGCCAGGTGACGCTGCGCATCTTCAAATGCCTCAAGCCTGTCATTGCCGCGGTGAACGGCCCTGCCGTCGGCATCGGCGTCACCATGCAGCTTGCGATGGACATCCGCATTGCGTCGGAGGCCGCGCGCTTCGGCTTCGTGTTCTCCCAGCGCGGCATCGTGCCCGAGGCCGCCTCGAGCTGGTTCCTGCCGCGCATCGTCGGCATCTCGCAGGCATTGGAATGGTGCTATTCGGGCCGCGTCTTCCCGGCCCAGGAAGCGCTGGCGGGACGTCTCGTCAGCAAGGTCGTGGCGCCAGACGACCTGCTGCCGACCGCCCGCGCATTGGCAAAAGAGTTCGCAGCCAAGACCGCACCGGTGTCGATCGCGCTGATCCGCCAGATGATGTGGCGCATGATGGGTGCCGACGATCCCATGGAGGCCCACAAGGTCGACAGCCGCGGCATCTACGCCCGCGGCCGCTCCGACGATGTCAAGGAAGGCGTGGTGTCGTTCCTGGAGAAGCGCCCCGCGCAGTTCAAGAACAAGGTGTCGAGCGATATGCCGGATTATTTTCCGTGGTGGACGGAGCGGGAGTACAAGTGACGCTCTCGTAGGGTGGGCAAAGCGAAGCGTGCCCACCACTTCGATAGCCGATAGATGTGGGCACGGCGCAAGAGCGCCTTTGCCCACCCTACGGCACCGTCAATCCATCATCAGCGCCACGCGCCCGATCGCCTTGCGGTCGATCAACAGCCGCATCGCCTTGGCATAGTCTTCCAGCGGCAGCCGGTGCGAGATGTTGGGGCGCAGCTTGCCCTCCTCCGCCCATTGCAGCAGCGCCTTGAGGCGCATCTCGCCGAGCACCGGGTTTTTCCGCACGGCTTCGCCGGCGCGCACGCCGAGCACGCTGGCGCCCTTGATCAGCAGCAGGTTGGTTTTGGCCGAACCGACCCCGCCGGTGAATCCGATCACCAGCAGCCGCGCGCCCCAGGCGATGCAGCGCATCGAGTCCTCGAACACCTCGCCGCCGACGGGATCGAACACGACGTCGGCGCCGCGGCCGTCGGTGATGCGCTTGACGGCCTCGCGGAACGGCTCGCGGTCGTAGCGGATGAGGTGATCGGCGCCGCGCGATTTGGCGATGGCGAGCTTCTCGTCGCTGGACGCTGTCGCGATTACGGTCGCGCCCAGCATCTTGCCGATCTCAACCGCGGCAAGGCCGACGCCTCCGCCAGCGCCATGCACCAGCAGCACCTCACCCGGCTCGACCCGGCCCCGATCGATCAGCGCGTGATAGGCAGTGCCGTGGCCGGCGAGATAGGTCGCGGCCTCTGCATAGTCGAACGTCGACGGCATCGGCGTGAGCTGCGACGGCGTGACGACGGCCTCATCGGTGAACGCGCCATGGCGCATCTTCACGATGACCTTGTCTCCGACGGCAACGCCGCTCGCCTCTGCGCCCACCTCGGTGACGTCGCCAGCGGCTTCCATGCCGGGCGTGAACGGCAACTCCGGCTTGAGCTGGTATTCGCCCGCCGCCATCAGCACATCAGGGAAATTCAAGCCAGCGGCACGGACCGCGACACGCACCTCGTCCGGCTTCAGGGCGCGCGACGGAAACTCTTCCAGTTGCAACGTTTCGGGCGCGCCGAGCGCGCGGCAGACGACAGCCCGCACCATCAGGCCGCGCTCGCCTTGCTGCGCAACAGCGCCTCGCGGATCAGGGGCAGGCGGTCGTTGCCGAAATACATGTCCGTCTTGTTGACAAAGATCGTCGGCGAGCCGAAGCCGCCGCGCGCGACCACCTCTTCCGTATTGGCCTTGAGCTGATCCTTGATGCCCTGCTCGGAAATGCCGGCAAAGAACTTCTGCTCGTCGATGCCGACTTTCTGGCAGATCGCGGCCAGCACGGCGTCCTGGGAGATGTCCTTGTCCTCGCCCCAATAGGTCTTGAACACGGCGGTCGCAAACGGCACCATCTCCTGGCCGAGCCAGATGCAGCCGCGCATAGCTTTCACGCTGTTCACCGGAAACACCGTCGGCGGCATCTTGATCGCGAGGCCCGCCGAGCGCGCCCAGTCGCCGAGGTCCTTCAGCATATAGCGCGCCTTCAGCGGCACCGGTGTCTCGCGCTGCGCATAGACGCTCGGGTTGACGGTATTGAAGATGCCGCCGACCAGGATCGGCCGCCAGATGATCTCTACCCCTAACTCCCTGGCCAGCGGCTGGATGTTGTGGAAGGCGAGATAGGTCCAGGGGCTGGAACAGTCGAAGAAGAATTCGATCATAGCGCTTCCGCTCCGGCGTCGCCGGTTTAAAAGGCGACTTTTGTTGTTCTGTACCTCGACGTTAGGACATGGCAGGAAGGGGCGCAACACAGCCTGCCGGGAGGGCCGCCATGCTGTTTCCAACCACGATCGCCGGCTCCTTGCCGAAGCCGGAATGGCTCGCCGAGCCCAACATGCTCTGGGCGCCCTGGAAGTCTGGAGGCGACGAGCTTCTGCGCGCCAAGCGCGACGCGACGCTGATCTGGCTTAAGATCCAAGAGGACGCCGGCATCGACATCGTCACCGAGGGCGAGCAGGCCCGCCAGCATTTTGTGCACGGTTTTCTCGAGAAGATCGACGGCATCGATTTCGCCCACAAGGTCGAGATGGGCATCCGCAAGGACCGCTACAAGGCGATGGTGCCCCAGGTGGTCGCGCCGCTCCGGCTCAAGGAGCGCGTGCATGCCTTCGAGGCGCGCGTGGCGCGCACGCATACGAAGAAGCAGCTGAAATTCACCCTACCCGGTCCGATGACCATCATCGACACGATCGCGGATCGCTACTATGGCGATCGCGTCAAGATGGCTTTTGCCTTCGCCGAGTTGCTCAACGAGGAGGCCAAGGCACTCCAGGCCGACGGCGTCGATCTCGTGCAGTTCGACGAACCTGCCTTCAACGTCTACATGGACGAGGTCAACGATTGGGGCATCAAGGCGCTGGAGCGCGCCGCGCAGGGACTGACCTGCGCCACCGCGGTGCACATCTGCTACGGCTACGGCATCAAGGCCAACACCGACTGGAAGGAGACGCTCGGCAGCCAGTGGCGGCAGTATGAGCAGATCTTTCCGGCGATCGATGCCAGCCCGATCCAGCAGGTCGCAATCGAATGTCGCAACTCGAAGGTGCCGCTCGACCTGCTCGCGCTGCTCAAGAACAAGATCGTGCAGGCCGGCGTGATCGACGTCGCCAGCGACACGGTGGAGACCGCCGAGGAGGTCGTGCAAGTGATCGACGCGGTGTCGAAATTCGTGCCCAAGAGCAACATCACCGCCACCACCAATTGCGGCATGGCGCCGATGCGGCGGGAGATCGCCGAAGCCAAGCTGATGGCGCTCGGCGCCGGCGCCGCGCTGGCGCGTGAGAAGCTCGGGTGATGGTGATCCGTTCGATCCTCGTCGCTGCGGCGTTTGCGGCGATCGCACGGCCGGCAGGCGCCGAGGACCGCTCGGTGCTGCTCAACTGCAAGGCGATGGTGCAACGCGCCGAGAAGGACGCCGGCAGCGTCAGCGAGGCCGAACTGACCCGCTGTCGCCAGATCATTCGGGAATGGGCCTTGCGCGATGCGCGCACGACGGTCGACGAACAGGGGCGGCCGCTGCGCTAGGGCGACGCACTCGGATGCAGCACGGGCTGATAGCCCGCGTTCATCGTGCGGAGCGTCGATGGCGGCGTCAGCAATGCTGCTTCGCTCGGCGGATGTTCCACCGCGACATAACCCGCCGGCGACCAGAGGAACGCCTTGCCCTGCACGACCAGAAAACTCTGCTCGCCCTGCTGGACCATCGCGCCATCAGGGAGCTGGTCGAGCGGTACCAGCAGCGCGTGCAGCCGCTTCCCGCCCTGGTCGAGCCGCTCGTGATGCAGCACCGTGTCGATGTCGTGCATGCGGACGTCATGCACGCGGTTGCCTTTCTCCCACGCCGCGCGGAAGCGATTGGCATCGTCGCGGCGGCAGTAGAAGCAGGGGCGATGGCCGGCGGCCAGCGCGGTGGCCTCGTCAAGGAAGAACAGCTCGGTCCAGCTTCGCTGCGCCATCACCTCGCGGTGGCGGCCGCGGAATTCGCAGACGCAGGTGAGCCAGGCCGGCGTCGACCAGCGCTTCTTGAGCAGCGTCTTGGACGCGGGATCATGGATGATGCCGCGATTGCCGGTGAACAGGCCGCGATGCGGCGTCGCGATGATGTCGCCGGTGGGGGTGACGCGGTTTTGCAGGGGCATGAGCGCTGCTCGTCTCCCTCTCCCCGTTCTTACGGGGAGAGGGCTGGGGTGAGGGGCTGCATCCACAACTATGGTGAGAGCTGGACTCGCTGAGAGTCCCCCTCACCCGCGCCTTCGGCGCGGCCTCTCCCCGCACGCGGGGAGAGGCGAAACTACGCCGCGCCGTCGCGCAGCGGCGGATGGTAGGACAACGCGGTGTCCCAGGGAAAGAATATCCACGTGTCCTGCGACACTTCGGTGATGAAGGTGTCGACCAGTGGACGTCCCATCGGCTTGGCATAGACGGTGGCGAAATGCGCATCCGGCAGCATCTCGCGCACCAGTCTGCCGGTCTTGCCGGTGTCGACCAGATCGTCAACGATCAACAGCCCCTTGCCGGTGCCGCCGCCGAGCTTCATCGCCGATTCGGAGATGCCCTTCAGCACCTGAAGCTCGCCCTGCTTGGTGTGATCATAGCTGGCGATGCAGACCGTATCGATCACGCGCACGCCGAGCTCGCGCGCCACGATGGCCGCCGGCACCAGCCCGCCGCGGGTGATCGCGATCACCGCATGGAACGGACCGACTTCGTTGAGCCGCCAGCTCAATGCCCGGCAATCCCGATGGAACTGGTCCCAGGAAACCGGGAAGGCCTTGCCGGCCTTTTCCTGTGCATTCAGTTCTGGTGCTTCACCAGCCATCGCTTTCTCCTTCAGCTCAAGTCCATTGGGATCATGAACTCAATTTTCGAGACAAGAAAAGGACCAACACGCCAAATCCCAGGTAAAGCAGCGTTGCGCGAGTCATCTGCCGCACGCGACGGCGGACAACCTCAATGTACGCCTGAAGGTCGGCCGGCTGCGCGGCAATCTGGGCTTCGAGGATGTTGGGTCCCGGAAAATTGACGCCTGGCCAATCGAGTTGCCAAAAGAAAGTTATTAGTCCAATCGAATAGTTTCCGATGCGGTGGTAGATTTGCCACCGCTGCCATTGAAGAATTGCGCCGGCGATCATCAAGCACGCAAAAGGGACCCCGAGCGCGACTGTTAGCGCGAGATCTCGATTGGTCACGTCGCTCAGCCCTTCGCGTGCAGGCCCGCCAGCATGTCCTTCACTGCCGCCATCGCTGCTGCCAGTTTATCGGCGTCGCGCGAGCGTACCACCAGATTGGTGTTGGGCTTCTGCTCCTCGTCCATGAAGGGATAGCTGCCGATGATGGTGTCGGGGTGGGCGGCGGCGATCGCCCGCAAGGGGCCGCCGATGTCGCCCTCGCGCGCATTGGCGCGGACCGATTCGGACAGCATGCGAACGCCGGATTTCAGCTTGGGCGAGACGATGTCCATCATCGCCTGCATGATCGAGGGCACGCCCGCCATTACGATGACATTGCCGATCTTGAAGCCAGGGGCGAGGATGGTCGCGCTCTGGATCAGCTCGGCGCCGTCGGGGATGCGCGCCATGCGCAGGCGGGCCTCGTTGAGGTCCTGCTCGCTCCAGCGCTCGCGGAAGCGGGCGACCACTTCCGGATGATGGTCGATGCCCACGCCGAACGCCTTCGCAACGCTGTCGGCGGTGATGTCGTCATGGGTCGGCCCGATGCCGCCGGTGGTGAAGACGTAGGTGTAGCGATGCCGCAGTGCATTCAGGGCGGCGATGATGTCGTCCTCGTCGTCGGAGACGACCCGGACTTCCTTGAGGTCGATGCCGATATTGGTCAAATATTCGGCGATGAAGCCGATATTCTTGTCCTTGGTCCGGCCGGACAGGATTTCATCTCCGATCACCAGAATGCCCGCCGTGACGATCTCGCTCATAACTTAAGTCCCTCACCTGTCGCGCCGAATTTGCCGGGGTAACGCGTTGAAGTCACGCGCTTTTGCTGCGGAAATAAGCAGTCCTCAGCCATTTTTTGAGGCACGTTCGCGGGCCTCCCCGCCAAATGCTGTCAGTCCATGCATATCGCGCTGGCCCGCCCCTTGCTACCTCCCTGGGAAGTCATGCACTCTCTGGTGCGTGGCAGGAAGACAGTCGGGATCTATGGCAGTCGCGTTTGACGAAATGAATATTCCCGGCGGGGACCTTCGCCCCGCCTATCAGGAGTTGGCGCGCTGGCTCAAGGAGACGCCTCCCGAGGCGCTCGAATATCGCCGCCAGGAGGCCGAGCTCCTGTTCCGCCGCATCGGCATCACCTTTGCGGTCTATGGCGAGGCCGAATCCACCGAGCGCCTGATCCCGTTCGACGTGATCCCTCGGATCATGTCCGGCAAGGAATGGGCGCTGCTGGAGAAGGGCCTCAAGCAGCGCGTGCGCGCGCTCAACATGTTCCTGCGCGATATTTATCACGGCCGCGACATCCTCCGCGCCGAGATCGTGCCCGACGATCTGATCTTCCAGAACCCGGTCTTCCGCCCCGAGATGAACGGCCAGCAGGTGCCGCACGACGTCTACGTCCACATCGCCGGCATCGACATCGTCCGGGTTGATGCCGAGAATTTCATCGTGCTGGAGGACAATGCGCGCACGCCGTCGGGCGTGTCCTACATGCTGGAAAACCGCGAGATCATGATGCGGCTGTTTCCGGATCTGTTCGCCCGCCACAGGGTGGCGCCGGTCGAGCGCTACCCCGATGAGTTGCTGTCCGCTTTGCGCTCGGTCGCGCCGCAAAGCGCCTCGGGCGAGCCGACAGTCGCGCTGCTCACGCCCGGTGTCCACAACTCCGCCTATTACGAGCACTCCTTCCTCGCCGACAAGCTCGGCATCGAGCTGGTCGAGGGCCGCGACCTCATCGTCAAGAACAACGAAGTGTTCATGCGGACGACCGAAGGGTTGAAACGAGTCGACGTGATCTATCGCCGCGTCGACGACGACTTCCTCGATCCCCTCACCTTCCGCCCCGATTCCGTGCTCGGCGTGCCCGGGCTGATGTCGGCCTATGCGGCCGGCAACATCACGCTCGCCAACGCCGTCGGCACCGGGATTGCCGACGACAAGGCGATCTACTCCTACATGCCTGACATCGTGAAGTTCTATCTCGGCGAGGAGCCGATCCTGAAGAACGTGCAGACCTGGCGCTGCCGCGAGCCGAAGGACCTCGCCTACGTGCTGGACAATCTCGGCGACCTCGTCGTCAAGGAGGTGCACGGCTCCGGCGGCTACGGCATGCTGATTGGACCGGCCGCGACGAAAGCGACGATCGAGGCGTTCCGCGAAAAGCTCAAGCGCGAGCCGGAAGGCTTTATCGCCCAGCCGACACTGGCGCTCTCGACCTGCCCGACCTGCACGGCCTCGGGCCTTGCGCCGCGCCATGTGGATTTGCGGCCGTTCGTGCTCACCGGCAGCAAGCGCACCACCATCGTGCCGGGCGGGCTGACACGCGTCGCGCTGAAGGAAGGCTCGCTCGTGGTGAATTCGAGCCAGGGCGGCGGCACCAAAGACACCTGGATCCTGGACGAGTAGACGGATGCTGTCGCGTACTGCCGAAAACCTCTATTGGCTCGCCCGCTATGTCGAACGGGCCGAGTACCTCGCGCGCACCATCGATGCGACCCTGCGCGTCACGGCCTTGCCGGCTGCCTATATCGGCAAGACCAACGAATGGGATTCAGCGCTGCTCACCGCCGGCGTCGCCGCCAGCTTCTACCAGACCCATGAGGAAGCCAACGAGCACAATGTCGTCGACTATCTCTCGTTCTCCGCGGACAACCCGTCCTCCATCCGGAACTGCATCGAGGCGGCGCGGCTGAACTCGCGCTCGGTGCGCACGGCGCTGACCAGCGAGATGTGGGACACCATCAATTCGGCCTGGATCGAGCTGCAGGCGGTCTGGAGCAGGGGCACCTCGACGCGCGAGGACCTCGCAAAATTCCTGCGCTTCGTGCAGGAGACCTCGCTGCGCTTCGACGGCTCGGCCTACCGGACCATGCTGCGCAACGACGCCTACTGGTTCTCGCGCATGGGCGTGCATCTCGAGCGCGCCGACAACACCGCGCGCATCCTTGATGTGAAGTATCACGTGCTGCTGCCCGAGGAAGAGCATGTCGGCGGTCCGCTCGACTTCTACCAGTGGAGCTCGATCCTGCGCTCGGTTTCGGCGCTGACCGCCTATCACTGGGTCTATCGCGAGACGCTGAAGCCCTGGCTGATCGCGGATCTCTTGATCCTCAACGACACGCTGCCGCGCTCGCTGGCAAGCTGCTACGGCAATCTCGTGCGCAACCTCGACCAGATCGGCGTCGCCTATGGCCGCCAGGGCCCGGCCCAGCGCCATGCCCGCGGCATCCGCAACCGGCTGGAACACAGCAATATGAACGACATTTTCCAGCATGGCGTGCATGAATTCATTCAGGAATTCATCACCGACAATTCCAGGCTGGGCGAAATCATCACGAAGCAGTATTTGATCTAGTCGAACAGGGACTCACTCATCGTCATTCCGGGGCGCGCGCAGCGCGAACCCGGATCTCGAGATTCCGGGTTCGGTCGCTGCGGACCGCCCCGGAATGACGGAATTGAAAACCATGCGCCTGCGAATCCAGCACACCACGACCTATCGCTACGAGCCGCCGGCCACCAGCGTGATCCAGATCCTGCGCATGACGCCGGGCAGCCATGACGGGCAGTACGTGGCGGAATGGCAGATCGACGTCTCCACGGATACCAGGCTCGACACGCACGAGGACGCGTTCGGCAACGTCACCCACGTGCTGTCCTGCGGACCCGTCGGCGACATCAAGATCAGCGCCGAGGGCCTGATCGAGACCCACGACACCGGCGGCGTGCTGCGCGGCACCGACGAGCGTTTTCCGGCCGGCATGTTCCTGCGCACGACAGATCTCACCTCCGTCAACCCGGCAATGACAGCGGTGGCCCGCCAGCTGCGCAGCGAGGCCGAGAGCGACAGGCTCGGCTTCCTGCACACGCTGATGACGCAGATCAGCGAGCACATGACCTTCGACGAGGATCCGACCAACAGCGGCACCTCGGCGGCCGAAGCGTTCACGCTCAAGCGCGGCGTCTGTCAGGACTACGCGCATATCTTCATCGCCTGCGCCCGCACCGCCGGTGTGCCGGCGCGCTTCGTCTCCGGTCACTTCCTGCGCGCCGACGGCACCGTGCACCAGGATGCCGGCCATGCCTGGGCGGAGGCCTACGTGCCTGATCTTGGCTGGATCGGTTTCGATCCCGCCAACAGCATCTGCGCTACCGACGCCCATGTTCGCGTTGCGATCGGTCTCGACTATCTCGGCGCAGCGCCTGTGCGCGGCACCCGTTACGGCGGTGGCACGGAGACGCTCAACGTGGCGGTCAAGGTGGACCAGGCCGGCCGCGGCGGCCAATCGCAGTCGCAGTCCCAGCGGCAGGGATAGCTCCTTCCGGTCATTCCGGGGCGATGCGAAGCATCGAGCCCGGAATCCATCGGGCCACAGACCTAGAGATAAATGGATTTCGGCTTTCGCGCTGCGCGCGCCCCGGAATGACGACCTCCTCCGGAATTGGGGTTGGACCTGCCGTTGAAATTGGCTAGTAATTCCGCGCAAACGCGTTCGGGGACTGGAAATGACCTATTGTTGCGGAATCCTGGTTCGGGACGGTCTGGTGATGATCGCCGATACCCGCACCAATGCCGGCCTCGACAATGTCTCGACCTTCCGCAAGCTGCACGTCTTCTCAAATCCCGGCGACCGCATCATGGCGATCGCGAGCGCCGGCAACCTCGCCATCAGCCAGTCGGTGCTGTCGACCCTGACCGAGGGCCTCGAAGACCCCAACACCGGCGAGGTCGAGACGCTGATGAACGCGCCGACCATGTTCCAGGCGGCCCAGCGCATCGGCCGGGCGATCCGCGCGGTGCACGCGACCGAAGGACCGGCGCTGAACTCCGAGGACGTCTCCTTCGACGTCTCTTTCCTGTTCGGCGGTCAGATCAAGGGCTCCCGCATGCGCCTGTTCATGATCTACACCGCCGGCAATTTCATCGAGTGCACCACCGACACGCCTTACCTGCAGATCGGCGAGCACAAATACGGTAAGCCGGTGCTCGACCGCGCCATGCATTACGACGTCGAGCTCTACGAGGCGCTGAAGACCGGCCTGATCTCGATGGACTCGACCATGCGCTCCAATCTCGGCGTTGGGCTACCGATCGACGTGCTGGTGGTGCGCGCGGACGCCTGCGAGGCCGATCTCAACCATCGCATCGAAGCGGGCGAGCCCTATTTCCACGATCTGCGCTCGCGCTGGTCGGCGGCGCTGCGCGCTGCGCATCAGAACATTCCGCGGCCGCCCTACAAGAACGAAAAAGAACCCAAAACCTGACGTCAAAAGACCTGACGTCACAAGACCTGACAACAAGAGCAAAGGCAGGAAACCATGAGTGAAGCAAAAAAGATCGCAGTGGTGACGGGCGCCGGCACCGGCGTCGGTCGCGCCGCGTCGCTGGCGCTGATGAACACCGGCTTCACCGTGGTGCTGGTCGGACGCCGGCTCGACATGCTCGAGGAGACCGCCAAGCTCGGCCCTGCGGGCATGAGCCTGTGCGTCACCGCCGACATGACTAAGCCGGACTCCATCGCCGCGCTGTTCGACAAGGTCAAGGCGACCTATGGCCGGCTCGACGTGCTGTTCAACAATGCCGGCATGGGCGCGCCCGCTGTCAACTTCGAGGACCTCAGCCTCGAGCAGTGGCAGGCCGTGGTGAACACCAACCTCACCGGTCCGTTCCTGTGCACCCAGCACGCCTTCCGCATCATGAAGGACCAGAGCCCGCGCGGCGGCCGCATCATCAACAACGGCTCGATCTCGGCGCACGCGCCGCGGCCGTTCTCTGCCGCCTACACCTCGACCAAGCACGCCATCACCGGCCTGACCAAGGCCAGCAATCTCGACGGCCGCATGTACGACATCGCGGTCGGCCAGATCGACATCGGCAATGCCGCGACACCGATGACCGACCGCATGGTCAACGGCCCCGGCGTGCTGCAGCCCGACGGCACCACGAAGCACGAGCCGCGCATGGATGCGAAAGCGGTCGGCGACGCGGTCGCCTACATGGCCGGCCTGCCGCTCGATGCCAACGTGCTGACCATGACGGTGATGGCGACGAAGATGCCGTTCGTCGGACGGGGGTAGATCTTTCCTCCCCCTCTCCCCGTTCTTACGGGGCGCGACGAGCTTCGCTCGCGCTGAGAGCGTTGGGATGAGGGGCTGCTTCCGCAATCACGGTGAGAATTGGACTCGCGGAGAGCCCCCTCACCCGGAATCCGCGCTACGCGCGAATTCCGGCATCTCCCTCCAAGCGGGGAGAGGCGAAGAAGCGCCCTACTCCAAACTCTCCACCTGGCGCAGGCTGGGGAACAGCTTCATCCAGAGCAGCGCCACCGCGACGGTGCAGACACCGCCGAGCACGGCCGCCGGCATCGCGCCGAACAGCGCCGCCGTCAGTCCGCTCTCGAACTGGCCGAGCTGGTTGGAGGCGTTGATGAACAGGAAGTTGACCGCGCCGACGCGGCCGCGCATTTCGTCGGGCGTTGCGAGCTGCACCAGCGAGAAGCGGATGACGACGCTGATCGTGTCGGCCGCGCCGAGCACCGCGAGCGCGAGCACCGACAGCCACATCCAGGACGACAGCGCGAACACGATGGTGGCGAGGCCGAACACGATCACGGCCTGGAACATGCGCAGGCCGACATGGCGCGAGATGGCGTGGCGCGCCAGCACCATGGTCATCAGCAGCGCACCGACGGCGGGCGCCGCACGCAGCACGCCGAGCCCGACCGGGCCGGTCTGGAGGATGTCGCGGGCATAGATCGGCAGCAGCGCGGTGACGCCGCCGAACAGCACCGCGAACAGATCGAGCGAAATGGTGCCGAGGATCGCCGGGTTGCTGCGGATGAAGCGGACGCCGGCGAAGATGTTGTCCGAGTTCGTCCCTTCGTTGAGCACCGCCTGCGGGCGCGGCCGGATGAAGCCGGTCAGGATCATCCCAAAAATCCAGAACAGCACCATCACGGCGTAGGCCAGATGCGGCGCGATCGCGTAGGCAAAACCGCCGAGCGCGGGGCCCGTGATGGTCGCGACCTGCGCCGCGCCGCTGGAGACGGCGGTGGCGCGCTGGAGCGAGCCCTGCGGCGCGATCAGCGGCAGCAGCGCCGCGGTGGTCGGGCTCTCGAAGGCGCCGGCGATGCCGAGCACGAAGGTCGCCACGAAGATCTGCACCTCGCCGACCGCGCCGAGATAAGTGATCACAGCGAGATAGAGCGCGGTCGCCGCTTCCACGGGCTGGCAGAGCTGGACCACACGCTTGCGCTCGAAGCGGTCGGCGGCGTGGCCGGCGACGAACACCAGGAGCGCCGTCGGCAGGAACTGCACGAGGCCGACCATGCCGAGGTCGAAGGCCGAGCCGGTGAGGTCGTAGATCTGCCAGCCGATCGCGACCGCCGCGATCTGGCTGGAGAAGCGCGACAGGCTGCGCGACAGCAGGAAGAACAGGAAGGCGCGGTGGGTGAGGAGTTCGCGGGCCGTCGGACGGGCCTGTAACGGCTGCGCTTCGCCTAGCGCTTCACTTGCCTTTTGGCTCACCTTCTGGACCATCCGCGGCAGACATTGACTGCCCCGCGTGGCTGACGCGGACGGGCTTGTCAACAGCGGGCGGCTCCGGTTGCCATCCGGCATTGCGTTTGCAACGCAGCCGCGGCCATAATCATCGAGGGTTTGGGGACATCATGCTGCGGCTGCAATCGACACTCGGCATTTTCGCATTGCTGCTGCTCGCCTTCGCGCTGGCCGAAAATCGCCGCACGGTCTCGCTGCGGCAGGCCGCGATCGGCCTCGTCGTGACCTTCGCCACCGCCTTCGTGCTGTTGAAGCTGCCCGTCGTGGCGCACGCTTTCGGCGCCATCAACGATGCGGTCGGTGCGATTTCGGCGGCCTCCCGCGCCGGCTCCGCCTTCGTGTTCGGCTATGTCGGCGGCGGCACCCTGCCGTTCGATCTCAAGGTGCCGGGCGCCGATTTCATCCTGGCGTTCCAGGCGCTGCCGATCGTGCTGGTCATGAGTGTGCTGACGACGCTGCTGTTCTATTGGCGGGTGCTGCCGCCGGTCGTGCGCGGCATGGCCTGGCTGCTCGAGCGCACGCTCGGCGTCGGCGGCGCCGTCGGGCTGTCGACCGCCGCCAACATCTTCCTCGGCATGGTCGAGGCACCGCTGTTCGTACGGCCTTACCTTGCGCAGATGACCCGCAGCGAATTGTTTCTGGTGATGACCGGCGGCATGGCCGGCATCGCCGGCACCGTGCTGGTGCTCTATGCGACGCTGCTGGCGCCGCTGATCCCCGACGCCGCCGCGCATTTCGTCATTGCCTCCGTGCTGGGCGCACCGGCCGCCATCCTCGTCAGCCTGATCATGGTCCCCGAGACAAGTGAGAGGCGCACCGGCGGCGCGCTCGAAGATCCCGAGATGGAGGTTGCCAGCACGATGGACGCGATCGTGAAGGGCACCACCGCGGGGCTCGAGCTGCTGCTCAACATCGTCGCGATGCTGCTGGTGCTGGTGGCGCTGGTCTGTCTCGTCAACGCCATGCTCGGCCTGTTGCCTGACATCGGCGGCGCCGCAATTTCGTTGCAACGTCTGCTCGGCCTCGTGATGGCGCCGGTGTGCTGGCTGATGGGACTGCCCTGGGACCAGGCTGTCACAGCGGGCAGCCTGATGGGCACCAAAACCGTGCTCAACGAGCTGATCGCCTATGTCGATTTCTCAAAGCTGCCGCCCGACGCGCTCGATCCGCGCTCGCGCCTGATCATGCTCTACGCGATGTGCGGCTTCGCCAATTTCGCCAGCCTCGGCATCATGATCGGCGGTCTCGGCGTCATGGCGCCGGAGCGGCGCGAGGAAATCAACGCGCTCGGGCTGAAGTCGATCGTGTCGGGGACGTTGACGACGTGTTTGATGGGGGCAATGGTGGGGGTGCTGGCTTGATGCCGTAGCCCGGACGGAGCGCAGCGCAATCCGGGAAAGTATCTCCGTCGCAAGCGGCGGCCCCGGATTTCGCTGCGCTCCGTCCGGGCTACGAGCTCATTCAGGTCAAACCGCACAATTTCTGCTTCTGCAAGATCCGGCGCACCTCAGGCAGCTTGGCACGGCACGGCTCGACCGCCATGGCCTTCGCCTCGCTGTTTCGTCCCTGCGCCCACAACAACACCGCCAACAAGCCCTGCGCCCCGGTGCGCGCCGGCCCACCCGCCACATCCGAAGCCGCGAGCGACATGGCGGTTCGCGCTTCCGTCTCGGCGGCGCCGAGGCTCGCTTTTTCCAGGAAGAAGAGCGCACGGAAGACATGAGCCCGCGGGTCTTTTGGATAGCGGGTGACGAGATCGAGAGACCGGCTGGTCATCTCGCCGGCATTCGCCGGCGTTTCCGACGCGCGAATATACTGCACGGCATCGGCCATGTAGGACGAATAATGAGCAACGGCGAAGCCGGCACAGACCAGAGATCCGACCAGTCCTGCGAGCAGCGCCACGCCGGCGCTCCGCGGCAGGCTCTCATAGGACCAAAAGGCGAGCCACGGCGTGATGGCAAGCGCACCGCCGGCCAGCGCGCCACCTGTATGGGCATAATAGTTGATGTTGCCGGAGGCGCCAAAGGCAAGCGGCAGCAATGCCGGAACACCGAAGAACAGCGACGTCTTCAGTCGCGATATGGTTTGATCGGCGTCCGCTTCGGGCTCGAAGCTCGCGACGAACAAGGCAGCGATCAGCCCGGTAATGGCGCCGGACGCGCCGACGCCCACCGTGCCGGGGCCGTTGCCGAGGAGCGAGCCGGCCTCTCCGGCCACTGCACTGGCAACGAAGATCAGCGAGAACCAGCCGCGGCCGATCAAGCTCTCCAGCCTGATGCCGACGATGAACAGCGCAACGGCGTTACCTATGAGGTGCGATTGGCTGCCATGCAGAAGCGGCGCAAGGCCGATCCGCCACCATTCGTTCCTTCCAACAACCAGATCGTAGCCGGACGCGCCATAAGCGATCAGCGAGCGGACATCGAGTGAGCCGTCCGGCGCAATGTCGATGGCCAGGCTGCGTTGCAGGGCGAAGATCAGGAGCAGGCCGAAAATCAGGCCAATGGTGAGGAAAGGGATGTCGGCCAGAAGCTTGTTGTCGCCAAAGAGCGTCTCCTCACTGGACAGGGGCCGGGGAGCGACCGGCACGGCGACCGGCTGAAGCGATGCTCTTGGTGGTGGCGCCGCGATGCCGCGTCGGCCAAAAGTGTTGGTCGCCATGAAAGCATGTCCCGCATGTTCACAGCCTTGAGTTGACGCGAGGAGTATTTTCGTCTGGTTAGCGGCCGGCCTGCGGGCGGCCAAAACCATCCGACTGGTAACGGCCCGGTTTCGCGGATTGGTCGCTTTCTAACGACCCTGTCTGCGACGCCGACGATGCTGCGAGGACTCGTCGTTGCGAGCGGAGCGAAGCAATCCAGAATCTTTGCACGGAAACAGTCTGGATTGCTTTCGGTTCGCTCGCAATGACGGCGGTGAGACTCGAACGCCTACGCCTTCAACTCCACCGTCCTGAACTCCGCCGGCAGGATCACCTCCAGCAGCTCCACATCGTCCGAATAGTCCAAGATCATGTGCTTGATTTTCGGCGGCTGGGTCCAGGCGCTGCCTTCTTTCATCAGAGTCTCGCCCTGCCCGTCCATGTAGGTCTTCACCCAGCCCTTGAGCACATAGACCATCTGGAAGTCGACGTCGTGGAAATGCAGTTTTGACACTTCTTGCGGATCGCAGGGACCTTGCAGCCGGATCACATGCGCTTGCGCGAGTCCATGGGTCGCATCGGCGATGCCGAGATCGCGGTACTTGGCGTAGGCGCGCAGGCCGTCGGCCTTGAAATCTTCCTCGCGGTGATGGCTGATGGCGATGCGCTGCCTGGGCCGTGCGGGCTTCCTGGCCGATGATTTGGCAGGCGCGGTACGCGCTTTCGCCTTCACCGCCTTGCGCGCCGTGGATCGCGCAGCAGCCTTGGCGCCGCTCCGCTTCTTCACCGCGGCTTGCGATGCGCTGCGCGATTTTGCTTTCTTGGCCATGGGCCGCCTCCCTGTTGTTGTGCAGGGAGGCTAGCACGGAAATTGATATCGTAAGGTGGGCAAAGCGCAAGCGTGCCCACGACTGCGAGACGAGATCGGGGAGAGATGGTGGGCACGGCGCGCGAAGTGCGCACGCCTTTGCCCACCTGACGAGACCGGTGCTCGCCTCAATGCAGCCGGAACACGCCGTCGACGGCGCGCAGCTCGGCGGGCTTGATCAGCTTGCAATGCGCGACCGTCACCGAGTGAAGCGGGCCGTCGAGCTTCTGCTGCCAGAACGCCAGGAAATCCTTCAGCGCCGGAAATTTCGGAAACATGTCGTAGTTCTGCCAGACGTAAGTCTGGAGCAGCGACGGGTGATCCGGCATCCGGTAGAGAATTTGCGCCGTCGTCAGCCCATAACCCAACAGCTGTTTCCGGAAATCATCGGAAACCGCCTCACTCCGCAGTCCCATGCCAACCTCCTTTGCAGGAGCGCATTCAAGGGGCGGCTTCGGGTACGCGCGACGAGCCACCCGGAAACGATGCGCTCACATGAGAGAAATGTGACGCAAACTGACAATCCATCTCAAGCCCAAAAGTTTAACAAGCTGTTGAAATTCAATGCGTTAGCAGCAGATACAACTCCGTGCTAATAGGGCCCGCGAGGGCTGGTTAACGATGGTAAAGGGAATCTGGCAGAGCGCCCTGTCGAGTGCTGATTTTTCTGCTAGAAGCCCTTGCCCCCGCAAAATTCCTGTCCTATTTCTGCCTCGCCTGTGCTAGCACTCGCGGGCAACGATTGCTAATAATCTCAAAATCCTCAACTCGTGCAAAGATTTAGGAGGACTGCATGAAATTCCGTCCGCTTCACGACCGCGTCGTGGTCAAGCGCATCGACGCAGAAGAGAAGACCGCTGGCGGCATCATCATTCCCGACACTGCCAAGGAAAAGCCGTCCCAGGGCGAAGTCGTCGCCATCGGCCCCGGCGGCCGCGACGAAGCCGGCAAGCTGATCCCGATCGACCTGAAGGTCGGCGACCGCGTGCTGTTCGGCAAGTGGTCCGGCACCGAGGTCAAGATCGACGGCCAGGACCTGCTGATCATGAAGGAGAGCGACGTGATGGGCGTTCTCGAGATCACCGAGTCCAAGAAGAAGGCGGCCTAAGGGCCCCTCTCCCCCTCCAGTCAAACCTTAAGGAAAAATCCAGATGGCAGCCAAAGAAGTCAAATTCTCGGTTGAAGCGCGCGACAAGATGCTGCGCGGCGTCGACATCCTCGCCAACGCGGTGAAGGTCACGCTCGGTCCCAAGGGCCGCAACGTGGTGCTCGACAAGTCGTTCGGCGCGCCCCGCATCACCAAGGACGGCGTCACCGTCGCCAAGGAGATCGAGCTCGAGGACAAGTTCGAGAACATGGGCGCACAGATGGTGCGCGAAGTCGCCTCCAAGTCCGCTGACGCGGCCGGCGACGGCACCACCACCGCGACCGTGCTCGCGGCCGCGATCGTGAAGGAAGGCGCCAAGTCGGTCGCCGCCGGCATGAACCCGATGGATCTGAAGCGCGGTATCGACCTCGCGGTCGAAGCCGTGGTTGCGGACCTCGAGAAGAACTCCAAGAAGGTCACCTCGAACGACGAGATCGCCCAGGTCGGCACCATCTCCGCCAACGGCGATGCCGAGATCGGCAAGTTCCTCTCCGACGCCATGAAAAAGGTCGGCAACGAGGGCGTCATCACCGTCGAGGAAGCCAAGTCGCTCGAGACCGAACTCGACGTCGTCGAGGGCATGCAGTTCGATCGCGGCTACATCTCGCCCTACTTCGTCACCAACGCCGACAAGATGCGCGTTGAGATGGACGACGCCTACATCCTCATCAACGAGAAGAAGCTCTCCTCGCTGAACGAGCTGCTGCCGCTGCTCGAGGCCGTGGTGCAGACCGGCAAGCCGCTGGTCATCGTCGCCGAGGACGTCGAAGGCGAAGCTCTCGCGACCCTCGTCGTCAACCGCCTCCGGGGCGGCCTGAAGGTCGCGGCCGTCAAGGCTCCGGGCTTCGGCGATCGCCGCAAGGCCATGCTGCAGGACATCGCGATCCTGACCGGCGGCCAGGCGATCTCGGAAGATCTCGGCATCAAGCTCGAGAACGTCACGCTCAACATGCTCGGTCGCGCCAAGAAGGTGATGATCGACAAGGAGAACACCACGATCGTCAACGGCGCCGGCAAGAAGGCCGACATCGAGGCGCGCGTGGCCCAGATCAAGGCGCAGATCGAGGAGACCACCTCGGACTACGACCGTGAGAAGCTCCAGGAGCGTCTCGCCAAGCTCGCGGGCGGTGTCGCGGTGATCCGCGTCGGCGGCGCGACCGAGGTCGAGGTGAAGGAGCGCAAGGATCGCGTTGATGACGCGATGCATGCGACCCGCGCGGCAGTCGAGGAAGGCATCGTCCCGGGCGGCGGCGTCGCCCTGCTCCGTGCCTCCGAGCAGCTCAAGGGCCTGCGCACCAAGAACGACGACCAGAAGACCGGCGTCGAGATCGTGCGCAAGGCGCTCTCCGCGCCCGCTCGCCAGATCGCGATCAACGCCGGTGAAGACGGCTCGGTGATCGTCGGCAAGATCCTGGAGAACAAGACCTACAATTACGGTTTCGACTCCCAGACCGGCGAATATGCCGACCTCGTCAAGAAGGGCATCATCGACCCGACCAAAGTGGTCCGCACCGCGATCCAGAACGCAGCCTCGGTTGCCGCGCTGCTGATCACCACGGAAGCCATGGTCGCCGAACTGCCCAAGAAGGGCGGCGCCGGCCCGGCAATGCCCCCGGGCGGCGGCATGGGCGGCATGGACTTCTAAGGTCCGGCCACCTCGAGACTTGCGAAACCCCGGCAGCGATGCCGGGGTTTTTGTTGTTGGGCGGCGCCGCTCTCCCTCGCCGTTCCGGGCTCGGCGCTATGCACCGTCCCGGACAAGAAACTCACCACACCTTCCCAAGTCGTTCGCCTCGCAAGCGGCCGTTCTCGTCCAGCGACCAGAAGATCCGCGTCACCTTGCCGACCAGATTGTCCATCGGCACCATGCCAAAGGTCCAGATCATGCGGCTGTCAGTGGAGTTGTCACGATTGTCGCCGAGCGCGAAGAAATGTCCTGGCGGCACCTGGAAGACGCTGGTGTTGTCGAGATAACCGTTGTCGATGCAATCGTATGTCACGTAGCTTGCGCCGTTCGGCAGCGTCTCGCGCCAGCGCTTGACCCGGACACCGCCATCGCCACCGCAGGCAGCGGCTGGAGACGCATCTTTCAATGCAACGCGCGTCACCGGCTTGTCGTTGAGGAAGAGCTGGCCCTGCCGCATCTGGACGCGATCGCCGGGCAGGCCGACCACGCGCTTGATGTAGTCGAGTGAGGCGTTCTTCGCCGTGCGAAATACTACGAGGTCGCCATATTCCGGGTCAGCGGAAGAGAAGCGGCCCGAAATCCAGGATGGCGCAAAGGGAAACGAGTAGCGGCCGTAGCCATAGGCATATTTGGCAGCGAAAACGTAGTCGCCGACCGCCAGCGTCGGCATCATCGAATTCGAGGGGATGTTGAACGGCTGGTAGAGGAAGATGCGAAACAGGAACGGCGGCGACCACAGCACCGGGATCAGCAGGATTAGGACGACGATCGCTGTCCATTCCCGGGGCTGCGCCGAGGGGCGGATGGCTTCCTGGAGAGTGGTCATGCGCCCTTCTCGAGCAAGACTGGGGTGGTCGCGAGTTTACGCAACCTTCGCGCGCATGCAACTCCTTCCGTGCCGCGCCTGGACCGCGTTCACACCGGCCACCGGGTCATCAGCCGCGCGACGGTTCGCTGAAACAATGCCGCACCCATTCGATGGCGAGTCGCGCTGCCGGATCGCGTTTGAGGTGGTTCTGCACCAGCAGCCAGACATCGCGCCGCTTCGGCAGCAGCGTGGCGCGCAAGCGGCGATCGCCGAGCAGATCCGCGCAAACATACTCCGGCAGCACGCCGGTGGCCTGGTGGGCGCGGATCAGATTGCGGATGACGCGAACGTTGTCTGTGACGCAGCGCGCACGAGTCGTCTTGGTGCGCAGGAATTGCATCTCGGGAATGGCACCGAGTTCGTCCGGATAAGCGCACAGCATCGGCTCGCCCTCGCTCGTCACGGGCTCGAAATAATAGATACGGATGTCGCCGAGCCTGGAGATCGCAAAATCGCCCTTGTCGGGTTTGCGCAGGCGGATGGCGAGATCGGCCTCCCAGCGCGAGAACTTGACGTTCTCGCTCGAGGTGAGAAACTGCAGCGTCAGGCCGGGATTGGCGCGCAGGAAATCGCTCGCGCGCGGCGACAGCACCTGTTCGGCGACCGTGTTGGTCGAGGCGATGCGCAGGCGTCCCACGGGACCTTCCAGGCCCTCCCCAAGGCGGCCGATCTCCGCGGCATGTGCGGCCATCGCCTCGACATCGCCAGCACCGCCTCGCATTGTCGCGTCGGCCTGCGGACGCCGTCGGCGGCCTCGAACAGACGCAAACCGAGCGCGCGCTCGATGCGCGACAGCCTGCGCCCCACCGTGGTCTCGTCGATGCGCAGGCGTGCACTGGCGCCGGCATAGGTGCCCTCGTCCCTGATGGCGGCGATGATGCGCAGATCGTCCCAATTCATGGGCTCAAGGCTACATCGCCTGCGAGGCCCCTGCAATATCGCAGCCAGCGGCTGCGATATTCCTGCATATCGGCAGGCGGCTCCGGCGTTATGTTGGCCCAGCCTTTCGCCCCGGAGATTGCCTGACCATGACGGCCGCAAAGACCCTGCTGCAGCTTGCCGGTGCCGACCTCATCCCGCCGCGTCTCGGCGATGCCGCGCTGGTGCTGATCGACATCCAGAACGAATATCTCGCAGGTCCCCTCGCCCTGCCCGACGCGAAGTCCGCAATCGTGCGGGCGGCCGCCCTGCTGGCCCGGGCACGCGCGGCAAACGCGGCGATCTTCCATATCGCCCACCGCGGCAAGGCGGGCAGCCTGTTCGACCGCGGCGCTGAGCGCGGCGCCATTGTCGCGGAGCTTAAGCCCCGCGCCGGCGAGTTCGTGATCGAGAAGGAGCTGCCCAACGCCTTTGCCGGCACCGATCTTAGGGCACGTCTTGATGCGACCGACCGGAAGAACATCGTGCTGGCCGGCTTCATGACGCATATGTGCGTCAGCTCGACGGCGCGGGCGGCGCTCGATCTCGGCTTTCGCACCACTGTTGATGCCGATGCCTGCGCCACGCGCGACCTGCCTGACGGCCGCGGCGGCACGCTGGACGCCCGCACCATCCACGAGGTTGCGCTCGCTGAATTGTCCGACCGCTTCGCGATCATCGCGCGCGGCGATGCGCTGACGTAACGGAGCAACGCAATGCTGCAACTCTATTTCTCGCCGATGGCCTGCTCGCTTGCGAGCCGCATCGCGCTGATGGAAGCTGGTATCGAAGTGCGCTATC
The DNA here is from genome assembly GCF_016616235.1 of Bradyrhizobium diazoefficiens. NCBI lineage: Bacteria > Pseudomonadati > Pseudomonadota > Alphaproteobacteria > Hyphomicrobiales > Nitrobacteraceae > Bradyrhizobium > Bradyrhizobium diazoefficiens. Next base: position 3,243,386 of record NZ_CP067100.1, on the reverse strand, counting down.
GTCAGGTGCATCTCGTGACCAAGAAGGTCGCGGATGACGACAGCGATTTTTGCCGCATTTCGCCGAAGGGCGCAGTGCCGGTGCTGGTGCTGGAAAATGGCGACCGGCTGACCGAGAGCGCAGCGGTGCTGCAATACATCGCCGATATGAAGCTGGAGACGGGGCTTGCGCCCCGCTTCGGCGAGCCCGACCGATACCGCCTCCAGGAATGGCTGAGCTTCACCGGCGCCGAGATCCACAAGGCTTTCCTGTTTCCGGCCTTCTGGTACAAGGACGACGGCTCGCTTGCGAAGCCGCGCGCGCGGATCACTCAGACATTGCAGGTGCCATCAGCGCATCTGACGCAGCGCGAATTCCTGGTCGGTGACCGCTTCACCGTCGCGGATGCGCATCTCGTCTGGGCCTTGCTGCTGCTTCGCCCGGCCGGCATTGACATCGCACAATGGCCGCCGCTCGCGGCCTATCTCGAACGCATGCAGACGCGGCCTGCGATAAGAGAGGCGATCGCGACGGAGATGGCGCTGCGCAAGGCAGTCGCGGCCTAGACGCGGATCACTCGACCCGCGCCAGCACCGCGAGCTTGCGGATGCCCTTGTTGCGATAGGCGTCGAGGAACGCGTAATAGTCCTTGAACGAGACGCAGCCGTTGGAATCGCCGTTCGGCCCGAGCATGAAAGTGTGGGCGAGCAGGCCGTCGCGGCCGTAGATCGCGCTCTCGCCGCCAATTGGCGTGAGGCGCAGCGCCGGCACGCCGTGGAACAGCGCCTCGCGCGGCTTCAGCATGTAGATATGCGGCGGCGTCACGCCGCGCATGCGTACGCGCTGCGAGCGCGGATCGTCGAGATTGGAGCCGAGGCCGGAATGCGCCTCGAGCCTGGTGCCATCGGGCAGGTAAACCGTCTTGGCGGTGATGTCGTAGACGGCGGTGTCGCGCTCATAGGGCGGCGCGCCGCCGAGCATCGGGTTCTGCTCCTTGGGCGCGATCGACGCGGTCACGCTGGCATCGGCGGAGGCATAGGCGAGCAGCCCGCCGGACGGCTCACGCTTGCCCCAGAGCTTTTCCACCATCGACTGGCGCGGCCCGGTGATCGACATCACCGCGGCCTTGGCGCGGTCGGCGAAGGATTTTGGTTTGGCCTCGTGCGCCGGCACGATCTCGGCCGGATCGGCCGAGGCCAGTTGCACCGACGCGTCCGTGGCGCGCTTGCCCTTGGCGGTGTCGGCGACCTTCTCAGCGACCTTGGCCACGGCCGGCTTCAGCACGTCCGCGACCTTCGCGATCACGCTCGGCTTCGGCGCGTCCTTCGCTGTGTCCTTGACGACGGCAATCTGGGTTGGCGTCGCGGCGCTCGCCGCATTCGACGGCACGCCTTGCGTCGCAGCCGCGGCAAAGCGCTCGTTGAACATCTCGCGCGAGATCGGGGCCGCAACCTGGAGCCGGTCGGGCAGCAGCGCGAAGGTTTCCTTGATGGCCTCACCGGCCTCGCGCAGCGCGACCTTGGGCACGCGCTTGATCACCGGCTCGTCGTAGCCAATGCTGCCGACGGTCGGATAGACGCTGGCAGCGAAGATGTTGTTGTAGACGGTCCAGCCGGCAAGCACGACACAGCCGATCACAGCCGCGCCAAGCACGTTTTGGGTGGTCATTTTCCGGGAAGGCTTCCGATGTGAATGCTTGCCAGGATTGTTGGACTTCCGTGCCGCGTTACTCTGCGCAGCGATACTCGTACTCATTCGCCTTGCGTCCAGGACGGTGTCACTCAGTCCCCCTCCGAAGTGCCGCTGGTCACGATCCGGGAACAGCATCTCGCAGAGGGTCGGAGCGTCATTAAGGCGACTTTTAGTTAAATGCAGATTAAGTTCGGGCGGATGTAGGGCAGCTCGTTAACGCTGTCTCATTCTGAGAAAAAAGCCCGCAGAACTACGGACTTAGGCGCGTCTGTTAACCATAACTCTCGGCCGGATCAGTGCGGTCAGCGGACGTCGTCCGGCCGCCTCTCTAAACGCATCAACCAAGTCCTTTTCGTGGTCTTCAATACCCGGAAGATAGCGGGGAAGCGTTGCGCGAAGCTGGTGCGTGCCGAGCTCTCCGTCGATACTTCACCTCTCTCCGTACGAACGGGGAGAGGGAGAAAGGCTGGTGCTCACGCGACACGGCGCCCTGACTGAAAGTTGATCGCGCCGGACTGGAAATGACCGCGGCGAGAAAATAGCTGCTCCTCTGCGCTTTTCAGCAGCCTCTGGGTGTGATACGGCACCGTATCAACATCGCCTTGAACTGTGCCAAGCACGCCAACGGAGGCTGGCATGAGAGGATTTTCGCGCGCCGGGTTTTTCGCGTCGGCGTGGCTGTTTGTGTTGATCGGATCGGCGATCGCGCAGCCTGCCGCCAAGGCGGGCTGCACGGCATCGCCGTCGGCCGCAGCCACGCAAGTCTGGCGCTGCGACAACGGCATCACCATCGTTGCGGAAAATGGCGCGAGATTTGAACTTAAGGACGCCAACCGCGACGGACATATTGACTCCGTCGAGTTGAGCAGCAAGGCGCTGCTGATCGAGGTGCCCAAAAAGCCCGGCGGCAATCCCTTCAAGGTGCTGACGCCGCAGGCGATCGCCGCGGTGCGCGGCACCAAATGGGCGGTCGATGTCGCCGAGGCCAGGACCTCCGTCTTCGTCGCCGACGGCCGGGTCGGCGTCAGCCGCAGGGCTCGGGGGCGCGGCGTCGTTTTGGGCCCCGGCGAAGGCGTCGATGTGGAAGCGACCGGTCCGCTGACCGTCAAGACATGGGGCCAGCCGCGCGTCGACGCGCTGATGGCGCGCCTCGGACAATAAGTTTCGGACGATAAGCCGGGTCGGTCAGACCCGGCCAATGAGATTTGGACACTGGTAGATTGCAAAACGACCGCAAAAACGATCGCATGGGTATCCGACGCGTTCAGATCCTGGTGGCGCTCATTCTCGCCGCGCTGTGGGGCGCGGGTATCTATGCCGCGCACGCCAACGGTCATCTGCGCTTCCTCGACCGCCTCGAAGCCACGCTGACCGACCTGCGGACCCAGCTTCGCGGCGTGCAGCGTCCGCCCGATCTCGTCACCATCGTCGCGATCGACGACACCGTGGTCAAGCGCGGCGGCAGCTATCCGCTGCCGCGCGCCGATCTCGCCCGCATCGTCGACACCATCGTGCAGTTCAAGCCGAAGGTCGTCGCGATCGATCTCTTGCTGGTCGACCGCAGCGCCGCGATCGGCGATGCCACGCTGGCCAACACGCTTGCCACCGGTCCGATGGTGCTCGCCGCCGCGGCGATCTTCCCAAGCGCCAGCGAGACGGTTGAGCCCGCCAGCGAAGGCCCCCTCGCCGTGCTGCCGCAGGCCGAGCGTTTCCTGCTGCCGCTGCCTGCGTTCGCCGAACATGCCGAGGTCGGAATCGTCAACGTCGCGACGGGACAGTCGGGCTCGCCGCTCTCGGTGCCGATGCTGTTCCGGACCCGCGACAAGGTCGAGCTCTCGTTTCCGCTTCGCGTGGCGACACGCGCGCTCGACAAGCCGCTGACGATCGCGCCCGATCATCTCATGCTCGGCGACCGCGCAGTGCCGACCGACACCGACTTCGCGCTGCCGATCACTTATTACGGCCCGCGCCGCACCATCCGCACCGTCAGCGCGCAGAGCATTTTCGACGGCACGCTCGACCGCGCCGCGATCGAGAATCGCATCGTGGTGATCGGCGCCGCGGTCGCCGGCGGCGGCGACTTCTATCCGACGCCGTTCGATTCCCTGATGCCCGGCGTCGAGGTGGTCTCCACCGCGATCACCCATCTCGTTGCCGGCGACGGCATCATGCGCGACCGCAAGGTCCACATCATCGACGCGCTCAGCGCGATCCTGCTGCCGCTGCTGCTGGTGGGCCTGCTCGCCTGGCGGCGCAGCGCGCTCGGCATCATCGCGGCAGCGGCGGTGATGATCGCCTGGGCCGGGCTCAATCTGCTCGCGTTCACGCACGGCGTCTGGCTGGACGCCGCCACCACGCTCGCGGCCGCCGTGCCGCCGGTTGCTGTCTTTGCGGGCGTGCAGCTGTGGGCGGGAGGCCGCCGCACGCAATATCTGGCTGCCAAGAGCCGGTCGCTGGCGCAATTGCAGGCGCCCGCCGTGCAGGAGTGGCTGGCGCGCGATCCGAATTTCCTGTCCAAGCCCGTGCGGCAGGACGCAGCCGTGGTCTTCATCGATCTCTCCGGCTTCACGACGCTCAGCGAAAAGATCGATCCCGACGCGTTGCAGGATCTGCTGAGGGCATTTCACGCGCTCATCGACAGGGCCGCAGTCGATTGCGGCGGCATGATCACCGGACTTCTCGGCGACGGCGCCATGATCCTGTTCGGCCTGCCGGGCCCGATGCCCGACGACGCCGCGCGCGCCCTGAAATGCGCGATCGGCCTCTATCGCAGCGTCGATTGCTGGATCGCCGCGCTGCCATCAGCAACCCGCGAACAGCTCGGTTTCAAGATCGGCGCGCATTTCGGTCCGATCGTCGCCTCCCGTCTCGGCGAAAGCCACCAGCACATCACAGCCACGGGCGACACCGTCAACGTCGCGAGCCGCCTGATGGAGGTTGCCACCCAGAACCATGCGCGGCTTGCGCTCACCGAGACGTTGCTGGATGCCGCCGAGTTCCACGGCACGCCCGACGGCATCCTGTCGGGCCCGCTGCTCACCCAGGTCCGCGGCCGCTCCGGCGTCGTGACGGTCTGGTTCTGGCGGGATCAGGGCGGACCCGGCCAGGCCACGACCAAGGCTGAGATGATCGACTGAATAGCCGCTGCGGCTAGCCCAACTCCGCTGTCGTCCCCGCGAACTACCTTGCCTCCGGCGGCGGCGAGCGATCCAGCACGTCGCCTTTGGCACCTTCGAGCAGATCGATGCCGTAGGTCTCGACTACCAGCGGTCCGCGCTTGCGCTGCAATTGCGCAACCTGCGTCACCTGCGCAAAGCGGTCATTGAGGAACGGATGGCCGCCTTCGCGCAGCTCGTCGACAAAGAGCAGCTTGCCGGCCAGCAGCTTCGGATCGGGCTCGCCCATGTTGACCCAGCGGATGCGCTGGCTCTGCTGTGCCACGCAGGTGCCGTGCGGCAGGTAGAAGGCGAGCCAGCTCGTGGTGCCGTAGTCAGGCGCAAGCACGCAGGTCGCGCCGGTGCGGACGCGCACCGCCTCGATTTCGGCCGCGAGCTCGCGCCAGCCGACGCCAACGCTGCGCACGGTCGCATCGCGGCGATAACCGGACAGCCAGCCGGTGTCGGCCTGCACGATTAGCGCGGCAAACATCACGATGCCGGCCGGCGCGGCCCAGCGCAGGCAGAAATCGACGAGGCGCCGCTGGCGCGGTTTCCATTGCACGAGATTGGCGGCCGCGGCCGCCGCGATCACGAAAGGCGGATAGACCGGCGCGAACCAGTTGGCTTCGACCCGGGCGTGCAGCGAGTGCCAGACGAAATAGGCGACGATGGTCCAGAACATCGTCTCGATCAGCACGCGCGAGGCCAATGCGCCGGCCCGGCGCCAGGTCAGCGCGTGCAGCCCCATCGCGCCGAGGATGAAGACCAGCGGGGTTGCGAACGCGAACTGGGTCGGGACCAGCTCGGCGATGTAGACGGGGCGGAAATCCTCGATCCTGGCGCGGCCAAGCTGCTTTGCGAACGAGACCCATTGATGATCCGCGTTCCAGAGGATCACCGGCGAAAACAGCGCCAGCGCAACGAGACCGCCGAGATAGGGCCAGGGCGAGAGAAACCAGCGCCGCAGCTTAGGCACGGAAGCGAGCCAGATCAGGATCGCCGCGCCAAAAAACATTGCGGTGTATTTCGACAGCAGCGCCGCACCGACGGCAGCGCCGACCGCGAGCCACCAGACGCCGCGTCCGGTCTCCAGCACCTTTGCGAGGAAGAACAGCACGAAGCTGGAGGCGACCAACAGCGGCGCGTCGGGCGTGACGATCAGCGTGCCGACCGAGGCCAGCAGCGTCAGGTTGAGCAGGATGGCGCTGGTCACTGCCACCCGCGCCCCGCCGAACAGGATCGCGGCGGAGCGATAGATCGCATAGCTCATCGGCAGCGCGAGCAGGATCGAGACCAGCCGGACGCCAAGCTCGGTGTCGCCCGCGATCATGGTGCCGGCGCGGATCACAAGAGCGACCATCGGCGGATGGTCGTAATAGCCACCGGCGAGATTTTTCGACCACGTCCAGTAATAGGCTTCGTCGAAGGTGATTGGCGTGAACACCGCCGCGACCAGCCGCAAGGCGACCAGCGCGACGATCGCCAGCGCGGTGTTGCGGACGATCCGCGCGTCGGCCCCGCCCATCGTCCGCTATTTCTTGCGCCAGACAAACAGTCCGGACATCGCGTAGTTCCACACCACGCCCATCAGCGCGCCGGCAGCACCGGCCAGCCACCAGATCGGCTCCTGATCGTAGACCGAGAAGGCGACGCCGACATTGGCGAGCAGGCCGACGCTGCACACGATGTAGAACGCGATCAGGCCGCGCAGCAGCGCAAAGCCCTTCAGCCGCTGGTCGCGATAGGTCAGGAAGTTGTTGAGCACGAAGTTGCTGGTCATGGCGACGATGGCGCCGGCGGCCTGCGCCTCCGCGAACGGCGCCTTGAACAGCTCAAGCGCGATGAACAACGAGGTGAGATGCACGACGAGGCCGATGCCGCCGACCATCGCGAACAGGATGAAGCGCAGCGACACGATATCGTTGGTGAGCTTGGCCAGCACGAGGCCGACGAAGTCGAGCGCGACCATGGAATCGAGCTTGCTCTCGCCATGCTGGCGAGCGCCGAAGGTGTAGGGAATCTCGACCGTGCGCAAGCCGCCGTGCGCGGTCGCGACGACGTCGAGCAGGATCTTGAAGCCGTGCACGGACAGCTTCGGCGCGAGCTGCTCGAAACGGTCGCGGCGGATCATGAAGAAGCCGCTCATGGGATCGGCGATCTCGACCCGCAGCATCTTCCTGGCCAGCTCGGTCGCCAGCGCGCTGGCGCCGGCGCGCTGCTTGTTGAAACCTTCGCTCTTGTAGCCTTCGATGTAGCGGCTGCCGACGACGAGCTCGGCCTGCTCGCTCGCGAGCAGCAACAGCATCTTCGGCAGTTGCGTCTCGTCGTGCTGGAGGTCCGCATCGATCACGGCCACATATGGCGCGCTGGAGGCCAGGATGCCCTCGATACAGGCGCCGGACAGGCCGCGGCGGCCGATGCGGCGGACACAGCGCACGCGGCTGTCGCGCTGGGCCAGAGCGCGCACAACGTCCCAGGTGCCGTCGGGCGAATTGTCGTCGACGAACACGACCTCCCAGGCGATGTTCGTGAGCGTCGCCTCCAGCCGCCGGTACAGCACCGTGACGTTGTCGCGCTCGTTGAAGGTCGGGACGATGACCGACAGTTCCGGCGCCTCGTGAGCCTGCGGCGGGTCGTCGGTGCCCGGTCTGATCGCTTCGTTCATGACGCAGCGTATATCCGCCGCGTCTTACGCTGCCAAGCCGAGGTTTTCTCTGGGGAATGGCCCAAAAGGGGCTCTAAAATGCCAACGACCCCGGAACGGCGGACCGCGCGTACATCCGGCGCAGGCCCAAGCTATTCCAAGGTCGTCCCAGCGCCGGAGTTTTCGCTCAACGTCGCCGTTGGGACATAGATAGAGACGGGGGAAGCGCTGTGCAAGGGCCGCAAGGCGGCTTTTTCAGGACACTATTGATTCGGGACTTCCCGGATCACCGGGCCTCGCGGCGCGGGCGCGGCGGGGGCTCCGGGCGCCGCAGTGGGGGCAGGTTCGACCTTCGCCGGCCTGGGCGGCTTGCCGTACTGGCCGATCGGGCCGAACACGACGGCCACCGCAAGCACGATCGCCGCGACGATCGCACCCAGAATGCCCCCCAACGATTCAGACGACATGACCCATCCCTGTTCCAGATGCAGCCAGTGATACCACGGATGAACATGGAGCCGGAAGGGCTTGAGGACGAATGGCGAATTGCGCGTGGCAAATGAGGGCGGCCGGCTTTGCAGCCCTATTTGCTACTCGCCATCGCCACTCCCCTATTTTGCCGGCGGCCTGTGCTTGACGAAGGCCGCCACGATATCTTTCTGCGCGGATTCCACTGCCCTGTTCGCGGTCGCGAGATGGGCGCCGGCATCGATGTCAGGATATTGGGTCGTGAGATAGTCGAGCAGCGCGACCCGGTAATATTGCCGCTCCGACGGACAGGCGCCGGCGACCGAGCGGCCAAAGTCCTGTTCGGACATGCCCTGATTGCTATCGCGCGAATATTCCCGCGCCAGGCAATGCCAATAGTCGTCGCGGCCCTGCATGGCGAGCTTCTGCGCGCCCTTGGCATCGTCGTCGGCTGCCATAACACGGGATGTCATGGCAGCAGATGTCATCATGACGAGCGCCGCTCCCACCATCAGCAACCGCATCTTGTTCTCCTTGTTCGCGGGTCCCGTCGCAAAGCTTAGACCGGACGGGCCAACTGGCCAATCACAACTCGTTTGATTAGGATGAGGTCTCTTCTCCCCGTCGATGCGAGATCCTCCCGTGGCCAAAGCAAAAACCGCGTCAAAAAAATCCGGCAACATCTTCATCGGCATCGGCGGCTGGACCTTCGAGCCCTGGCGCGGCGTGTTCTATCCGGAGAAGTTGACGCAAGCGAAGGAGCTGTCCTACGCGGCCTCGAAGCTGACCTCGATCGAGATCAACGGGACCTATTACGGCTCGCAGAAGCCGGAGAGCTTTCGCAAATGGGCGAGCGAGGTGCCCGAGGGGTTTGTCTTTTCGGTGAAAGGCCCGCGCTTTGCCACCAACCGCCGCGTGCTCGCCGAGGCCGGCGATTCCATCAAGCGGTTCTACGATTCCGGCGTGCTGGAGCTCGGCGATCATCTCGGGCCGGTGCTGTGGCAGTTCGCGCCGACCAAGAAATTCGACGGTGTCGATTTCGGCAAGTTCCTGGAGCTGCTGCCGCGCAAGCTCGAGGGACGCGCGCTGCGCCATGTCGTCGAGGTCCGCCACGACAGTTTTTGCACGCCTGATTTCATCGCGCTGATCCGCGAATTCGAGACGCCGGTCGTGTTCGCCGAGCACGGCAAATATCCTGCGATCGCCGACGTTGCCGGGGACTTCGTCTATGCGCGGCTGCAGAAGGGCAATGACGAGATCAAAACCTGCTATCCGCCGAAGCAACTCGATGCCTGGGCCGAGCGTTTTCAGGCCTGGGCCGAGGGCGGCGAACCCGACGACCTGCCAAAGGTCGACAAGACCAAGCCGAAGAAGGAGCCGCGCGACGTGTTCGCCTATGTCATCCACGAGGGCAAGGTGCGCGCGCCCCACGGCGCCATGGAACTGATTACACGGGTGAGCTGAGGCGTCCCATGGCCAAGGCGAAAAAGCTCTTCACCATCGGCTATGAGCAGACGCCGCCCAAGGCGGTGCTGGACGAGCTGGAAGCGGCCGGCGTCAAGCTCGTGGTCGACGTGCGCGCGGTGACGTCATCGCGCCGGCCCGGCTTTTCCAAGAAGCAGCTTGCGGCCGGCTTGGATGAGCGCGGCATCGGCTATGTTCATCTGGCAGCGCTCGGCACGCCGAAGGAAGGCCGCCTCGCCGCGCGCAGCGGGCAATACGATGTGCTGGAGAAGATCTTCTCCAAGCACCTGAAGGCGCCCGAGGCAAAAGAAGCGATGGACGAGCTGTCGGCGCTGGTGAAGAAGGCCGGCCCCGTCTGCCTGCTCTGCTACGAGCGCGATCACACCCACTGCCACCGCCGGATCATCGCGGAGATCATCGAGGAGCGGGATGGGGTGGCGGTGACGAATTTGGCAGGGCGGCAGGTGTAGCCAACTTCGCCATCATTCCGGGACGCGACAAAGTCGTGAACTACAGTGCACAATTACGCACCTGAGAATCCATTCATCCACCGACGCTGCGGCGCGATGGATTCTCTGATACGCAATTGCGCATTATAGCTCGTGCTACGCGCGCCCCGGAATGACGGCTACCCCTCCCCCGCCAACCGGAACATCCCCTCCATCATCTGCACGCAGCTGCCGCCGACATGGGCGGAAACGATCTTGCCGTCCTGCTTGCGCACGCGCGTCGAGAGGATGCTTGGCCGGCCCATGTCAAACCCTTGGCCGACGGTGAGCTTCAACTCGCCGTCACGCATGGGATCGAGATCGGCGAACAGCGCGGCGGCCGCAACGGTGGCGCTGCCGGTGGCAGGGTCCTCAGTAAGGCCGCTGGCGCCGCGCATGAACATTCGCGCCTGGCGCTCGCAAGGCGCCTCCGCCGCCGGCACATCACGCGTATAGAACCAGGCCGAGAACGCGCCGTCGCGCGGAAATACCTTGCCGAAGGCCGCCGCATCGGACCTCGCCCGCTTGAGCGCATCGCGCGAGTGCACCTCGATCACCAGAAACGGCGTTCCAACACTGACGACCTGCGGCGCATGACGATCGACCTTAATGTCCTCTGCACTGAGCGAGATGCAGCTTGCGGCATCGGCGGCAGACAATTCCGACAGGCACGACAGCGGCTGCGGCGCGGTGAGCTCGGTGCTGACCACGCGGCCCTGCTCGCGCCGGATATCGACCGGCACGAGGCCCGCCCTCTCCTCGAACAAGAAGCGCGGCTTCGGCTCCTTCGCGATCGTCGCCAGCACGAAGGCGGTCCCCACATTGGGATGGCCGGCAAAGGGAAGCTCCCTCACCGGCGTGAAGATGCGCACCTCGGCATCGTTGCTCTTGTCGCGCGGCGGCAGCACGAAGGTGGTCTCGGAATAGTTGAACTCGGTCGCGATCGCCTGCATCTGCGCGGTCGAAAGCCCGCCGGCATCGAGCACCACGGCGAGCTGGTTGCCGCCGAAGGCGCGATCGGTGAACACGTCGACGGTGACGTAGCGGCGCTGCATGTTTCGCTTCCTCTCCGCGCAAGTCGCGGCCACGACCGGCCGCGTCTCGCGCAGTCTACAAGCCGGCGAGATCGCTCGTCATGCCCCAAAATTCGGAGCAATCGGAGCAATCGCGTAACCGGTCGGAAGCGCGCTTTCCGTTAGTCCTTCATCTTCTGCACGAGATCCGAGGGCTACGACACAAGGACTAGGACCGGGTTGACGGACGTCGCCAACCCGGCTTGGTCGCGATCGTCAGTTCGTCGTCGTGTTGGGCAGGCAAGGCGGCTGCTTGTATGGCGCGGTGGCATACGCGCCCGCTGCCGGGGCTCGGACGCAGTCCGCCGTCGCATGAGTTGCGGCGCGCCGCGGGGCGATGTCGCGGGCGGAAGCGGCCTGGGTTTGATAGACGGCGGCAGCAATCAGGGCGGCCACGACAGGGGTCAATCGGGTCATTGGTTTTTTCTCCGGGTGACAAACGGAGGCCGAGATGTCGGCCTCCACAGTGTAAGGACGCGAGAACACCTGGAGATATTTCATCACGCGACTTCAACGAAACGCGACCCGCGCCTGAAGGCCTCCCTCACCCCAATTGAAACACCGCCACCTTCTGCTCATAGCCGCGCACCGCGATTTCGCCGAGCGCGACGGCATCGTCCCCGTCAGCGCCCAGCGCCTCGCGCACGGACGCGGAGATCAAGAGCTGTGAGCCGAACTCCTTGTTCAGCGCCTCGAGCCGCGAGGCGAAGTTCACGGTGTCGCCGATCACCGTGTACTCCTTGCGCCGGGGCGAGCCGATATTACCGGCGACGACCTCGCCGAAATGGATGCCGATGCCGATCCGCAGCGGCCAGGCCGTTTGCGCGTTGATGCGGTCCATCGCGGTCAGCATCTCGCGGCCGGCGGCGACCGCGCGATGGGCGGCATCCGAGGCCTCCAGCGGCGCACCGAACAACGCGAGAAAGCCGTCGCCGAGGAACTTGTTCACGATGCCACCCTGGCGGTCGAGGATGTCGACCAGCACCGCGAAGGCGCCGTCGAGGCGGTCGACCACCTCCTGCGGGGTGCGCGACTGCGCGCCGGCGGTGAAGCCGCGGAAGTCGACGAACATCACGGCGACGCGGCGGACGTCGCCGCCGGCGCTGGTGCCCTCCGCCATCAGCCGTTCCACCACCTGCGGCGAGACGTGCTGACCGAACAGATTGGTGATGCGGTCGCGCGCGGTGGCCGCTGCGATGCTCGCCGTGAACTGGCGGCGAAGCTGCGCGCCGACCGAACCTGCGAGCACGCCGCAGATCAGGATGATGGTGCTGCGCACGGCGTGGAAATATGTCTCGGGCTCACCGGCGGCATTGGTGGCATAGAAATACATCGCAACGGCGAACAGCTCGGCCGCAGCCACGAAGCCGGTGAAGGTGGAGAGCCGGAAGTCCAGCCGCAACGTCGAGAGAATCACGAAAATGAAATAGACCAGCGGCGTGACGAAGCCCAGCGCCTGGCTTGCCCCCATGCTGCGGATCTGAAGCACCAGGATCAGCGTCGGCAGCGACGTCTCGATGAACGCGCCGATATAGCGCCTGACGACCGGCACGTCGCGACCGAGCTTGAGGTTTCGCCGGATCTGGGTGTGCACCCAGAGCTCGAACAGAATGAAGCCCGCCATCAGCACATAGAGCTGGACCCTGCCGGATGTGCCGTGCCAGACCCGCTCGACCACTTGGGGATCGATCAGCTCGATCGCGGTGAAGAACACGACGATGACGCAGCCCGTGACGATCAAGGCCCTGACCCGCAGCAGCTCGGTCCGCAGCACCTCGCGCGTGAGCTCGCGCTCGAACTCCGCCGACACCACGGCATGCTGCCGGGTCTTCCTGCTCGCAAAGCTGACCATCATTCCCCCAATCATTGCGGGGGTATCTTGCCTCAATCCAGCGTGCGGCGGAAGCGCGTCACGGCGATGGTCATGGCGAGGAGCATCAGGGCCACCAGCGCCAGCGTGTCGAAGCGCAGATTCTGCATGGTCGCACCCTTCAGCATGATGGCGCGGACGATGCGCAGATAGTGCGTCAACGGCAGGCATTCGCCGACATACTGCGCCCACGCCGGCATCCCCGCGAAGGGGAACATGAAGCCGGACAGAAGAATGCTCGGCAGGAAAAACATCAACGACATCTGCATGGCCTGGAGCTGGTTCTGCACCACCGTCGAGATCGTGTAGCCGATCGACAGGTTGGTGGTGATGAACAGGGTCGAGAGCAGCGCCAGCAGGAAGAGATTGCCGAGGATGGGCACGCCGAACAGAACCACGCCGATGCCGATGATCAGAAACGCCTGGACGAAGCCGACCAGCACATAGGGGATGATCTTGCCGAACATCACCTCGACCGGCTTGATCGGCATCGACAACAGGGCCTCCATGGTGCCGCGCTCGACCTCGCGCGTGACCGAGAGCGCGGTGAAGATCAGCATGGTCATGGTGAGGATGGTGCCGACGAGGCCCGGCACGATGTTAAGGCTGGAGTTCGCGGCCGGGTTGTAGCGGGCATGGGCGCGGATCTCGAACGGCATCTCCGGGGGATTGCCGATATAGAGGTCGTGGGCGAGCGCGGTCTGCACCACCATACCGAGCGAACCGAGCGCGGCGCTCGCCGCAATCGGGTCGGTGGCGTCGGCCGCGACCAGCAGTGCCGGCCTGTCGCCGCGCCGCACCGCGCGCTCGAAGCCGCGCGGGATCTCGACGCCAAATAGCACCTTGCCGGATTTCAGCAGATTGTCGAAATCGTCGACGTCGTGCACCTCGTAGAGAAAGCGGAAATAGGCGGTGTTCTCCAGCGCCTTCAGGATCGAGCGGGCGAGATCGGAATCCTCCTGGAGCAACACCGCGCTCGGCAGATTGTGCGGCGTGGTATTGATGGCGTATCCGAACAAGAGGAGCTGCATCACCGGCAGCATCACGATCATCGCGAACGACACGCGGTCGCGCCGGAGCTGGATAAACTCCTTGACCAGCATCGCATAGGACCGCTTCAAGAAGCCGAAGCGTTCGCGGATTTCGCGCATTGGGGCGGGTTGGTCGACGGCGCTCATTGGAAATTGTCCTTATTGGAAATTGTCCTTGGAGCGGCTCATCAGCTCGATGAAGGCGTCTTCGAGCGAAGGCGAGGACTTGTGCCAGTGCAGCCCGCTCTTCTCGCGCCACGGCGCGATGCTGGCCTCGAGCGCGGCGACGTCGCGCCCGGACACGTGCAGCGAGGTCCCGAACGGCGCCACCATATCGACCCCGGGCCTGCCGGTGAGCTCGGCCGTGAGGCCGTTCAGGTCTTCGCCCGTGACGGTGTAGGTCGAGAGCGCGGATCCCGCGATCACCTCCTCGACGGTGCCATGCGCCAGCAAATGGCCGTAGGCGATATAGGCGATCTCATGACAGCGCTCGGCCTCGTCCATGTAATGGGTCGAGACCAGCACCGTGAGCCCTTCGGCCGCGAGCGCATGGATCTCGTTCCAGAAGTCGCGCCGCGCCTTGGGATCGACGCCGGCGGTCGGCTCGTCGAGCAGCAGCAGTTTTGGATTCGGCAGCGTGCAGGCACCCAGCGCCAGCCGCTGCTTCCAGCCGCCGGAGAGCTCGCCCGCGAGCTGCTCCTCGCGGCCTGACAGCCCGAGGCGCTTGATCATGTCGCGCGCGGCGCCGCGCGCATCGGCGAGGCCATAGAGCCGCGCGACGAATTCCAGGTTCTCGCGCACGGAGAGATCCTGATACAGGCTGAAGCGCTGGGTCATGTAGCCGACCTGGCGCTTGATCTTCTCGGCATCGCGCCGGATGTCGTAGCCGAGGCAGGTGCCCTCGCCGCTGTCGGGCGTCAGCAGGCCGCAGAGGATGCGGATCGTCGTGGTCTTGCCCGAGCCGTTCGGCCCGAGGAAGCCGTAGATCGAGCCGCGCTTCACCTGCATTGACAGGTCGTGCACGACCTCGCGCCCGCCGAACGATTTCGTCAGGCCCTTGACGTCGATCGCGATGTCATTGCGGCCGTTCATCGCTTGTCCGCCACCGGCGTCTTGGGATTGAGGTAGACGTTGATCGGCTGGCCGACACGCAGGGCGTCGGGGCGCGAGGGGCGAGCCTGGATCAGATAGACCAGCTTGTTGCGCTCATCGAGGCTGTAGATCACCGGCGGGGTGTATTCGGCGGAGGTCGCGATGAAATAGATCTTTGCACTGAGATCGGCGGCGCAATTGTCGCAGGCGACGCGGACCTCGTCACCGATCGACAGCTTCGGCAGCTCGGTTTCCGGCACGAAGAAGCGCAGCTTCATGTTGCCGGGCGGCATAATCGAGAGCACCGGCCGCTGCGCCGCCACCATCTCGCCTTCGCGGAAATAGATCTGCTGGATGGTGCCGGCCACCGGCGCAAAGCCCTTGCGCCGCGCCATCCGCGTCTCCGACGTCGCCACCCGTGCTTCGGCAACGCGCAAGGCCGATACCGCGGAGTCGAGATTGGCCTGCGTGCCCGATCCGGTCTTGCTCAGCGAGGCCGCGCGATCATAGGTCTGCTGCGCGTTCGCCAGCGTCGCCTTGTTCTGGTTGAGATCGGCAAGCTGGAGGTCGTCATCGACGGAATAAAGGTGATCGCCGACCTTGACCTCGTCGCCCTCGCGAACGTTGAGCTTCGTTACCCGGCCCGCTTCATCAGGACTGACGAAGATCATGTCGGCCTCGACCCAACCCTGGAAGCCGGGATCGCGCTTCTCGTTGCAGCCGGCGAGGCCGGTTGCGAGCACGAGGGCCGATGCAAATGCAGAAAATACCCGTGACGACCTCATGTCGTCCTCCGTTCGCCAAAAATCAAATCGAGATGGACGCGCAGCATGTCGCGCGCATCGAGCGGCGCGTACCGCTCAAACAGGCTGTGCCAGATCACCGCGATCATTGCGGGCGCGACCAGGATTTGCGGATAGCTCGCAAGATCCTTCTGCCGGATCTCGCCGCGGGCGATGCCGAGCTCGATCAGCGTTCGCATCGTGGCGATTCCGCGCGAGACGACCTCGCGGTAATAGAAGTCGGCGATGGAGGGAAAGCGCGGCCCCTCCGCCACGATCAGGCGCACCAGATCGCCACGCCGCGTGCCGATGACTTCCTTGATGAAGTTGCCGGCGAAAGCCTCGACGAGATCGCGCACCGAGCCCGTCGGCGGCGGCAGCGCAGTTAGCCGCGCCACCACGGGCACGATGACGATGCGCACCAGCTCCTCGAACATCGATTCCTTGTCCTTGAAGTGCAGGTAGATCGTGCCCTTCGCGACACCGGCGCGCTTCGCAATGTCGTCGAGCCGCGTCGCAGCAAAGCCGCGCGCGATGAATTCCTCCATCGCGGCCTCCACGATCGCGGCGCGCCGTTCCGCCGCGCGGGCGGCACGGTTCGAAGCAGGTGCCTCCTCACTGGCTGCAGGACCCTTCGCGTTAGCGCGAGCTGTGGGCGGCGTGGCGGATTTGGTCGGTCTGTCGATCATCCCCTATAATGACTGACTAGTCAGTCATTATCAAGTCAGCAGTGCCCTCCTATAGGCAGACGAATTAGTATTGACTAATGCATTAGCCGCCGCTAATTTGATCGCATGATCGAAGCCGCCCCCAATCCCGTCACCGCCGTGATGCGCGCCCTCGCCGATCCGACCCGCCGCGCCGTTTTCGAACGCGTGTTCGAGAGCAAGGAGATCAGCGTCGCCGAGCTCACCCGCGGCAGCGGCGTCACCCAAGGCGCCGTCTCGCAGCACCTGAAATCCCTCAAGCAGGCCGGCCTCGTCGCCGAGCGCGCCGAGGGCCGCAACGTCTATTACCGCGCCGCGCCGCAAGGCCTGGAGCCGCTGGTCACCTGGATGGACCATTACGGCGTGTTCTGGCGCGAGCGCTTCCAGAACCTGCGTGACCTCTTGAAGGAGATCGAGCCATGAGTGCCGCCGAGTTGAACGCCGAGACCCAAGGAACCATCCGGGACATCGTCATCGACGAGGTGCTCCCTCACGCGCCGGAGACGGTCTGGAAGGTGCTGACCAATGCGCAGCTGATTGCGCGCTGGCTGATGCAGCCGACCGGCTTCGAAGCGGTCGAAGGCAAGGCCTTCACGTTCCAGACCACGCCGGGCGGCAATTGGGATGGCGTCATTCATTGCCGGGTTCTCGAGGTCGTCGCTTACAGACGCCTCGTCTACGCCTGGAAGGGCGGCGACGAGCGCAACACCGGCTACGGCGCGCCGCTCGACACGGTCGTGACGTGGTCGCTCACTCCGGTCGAAGCGGGCACGCGGATCCGCCTCGTGCATGCGGGCTTCGTCATGCCCAGAAATGAGTCCGCCTACACTGTCATGAGCGGCGGCTGGAAGAAGGTCGTTCGCCAACTCGACGAAATCAGCGGCGAGAAGTGAGGAGTTACCGCCATGACCAAGCCTTTTACCGGCGGCTGCGCCTGCGGCGCGATCCGCTATTCGATTCTCGGCGAGCCGCTGTTCAGCAATCACTGCCAGTGCCGGGACTGCCAGCGTGAAAGCGGCAGCGGCCACGGCTCCTACATGACCTTCGCGCGCGACGGCGTCACGCTGACGGGCGAAGCCAGGCACTGGGACATGGTCGGTGACAGCGGCAATGTGAAGACGCGCGGCTTCTGCGCGACATGCGGCTTGCCTGTTTACATGACCTACCCAGCACAGCCCGATGTCGTCACCATCCGCGCCGCAAGCCTCGACGAGCCCGCCCGCTACAAGCCGCAGGCGGTCACCTACGCCGCTCGCGGACACGACTGGGATCGCCTCGATCCCGACCTGCCGAAGTTCGCAGGCATGCCGCCGGGGTAGTGATGGTCGTTACCGCACAAATGGTGCGCTCCCTCCCCCGCTTGCGGGGGAGGGCTGGGGAGAGGGTGTCTCCACAACGGGAAAATCCCCAAGGGCGAGAGCCCTCACCCGGCGCTGCGCGCCGACCTCTCCCGCAAGCGGGAGAGGTGAATACAACTGGCACCTGCCTCAACTATGAAACTTCAATCCATCGACGATCTTGTCGATCACCTTGCGCTCGGCGCGCATGGCGATGCCGACCAGATTGAGGTCGGTGCGCGCCACCGCCCTCACCGCCTCCCGGTTGGCGGCATCGTGCGTGGTCGCGAACATGTCCTCGGTATAGACCGCCGGCTTGACGCCGCGCGTCAGCGCACGATCGAGCGCGCGCGACAGCGCCGGACCGTCGGCGCCGTAGATCAGGATCGGCTGGCCGATCAACGGGTGATATTTCGTGCCCGAGGCATCCTCATAGGGCTCGCCGATGCATTCGGGAAACGCCGCGGCGATGCCGCTGGTGAGAAAGGACGCAACGTTGAGCTTCTGCCAGGCCTGAAGATCGGTGCGGATCACAACGGCGATCTTGGTATCGAACTGCATGAATATCCTCGAACTGTCATTCCGGTCGCGATGCTACCCATCGCCCCGGAACGACAGCAAGAGGAATTCAGCGCTCCTGGAATCAGCCCTTGTGGGATCAGCCTTTGGCGTCGCAGGCCCAGGCGCGGATCACGCATTCCTTGCCGCCGTATTTGTAGCATTCGCGCGTGGCGGCGTTGAGCGAAGCGGAAATCTTCGGCTTGACGGCATAGCCATAGGCGCCGCAGGGGTGGCGAGATCGACCGACATCGCGGCACAGGCGCGCTTCATCGTCACCGTCGTGCATTCGCCCTTGCACTGCTTCTGCGCCGCGGCGCGCGCCTCGTGCTCGGCACCATAGTCAAATGCCTGGCCATAGGCGCCGCACTTGCCGACCGCAAACGCGCCGGCGGCATGCGCATCCGTGATGTGGCGAGCGCCCGTGACACACACCGACAGCGCAAAGCAAAACATCGCGCAACGGCGCGCGACGACATTCGAAGCCATGGAAAACCCCTCCCCCCAAGGCAGGTGGAGGCGACTCTAAGCGGCGGTCGTTTCCACTTGGTGAACGAGTGATTGTAATCAGATGATCGGGAGGTGCCGTAGGGTGGGCAAAGCGAAGCGCGCCCACCAATTGCGACCACGGTGTGGACAGATGGTGGGCACGGCGCTTCGCGCCTTTGTCCACCCTACGACACTACTCGCGCCGCGCCGCTTCCAGCGCCTGCGGCGTGTCGATGTCGAGGAAGGCGCTCTCGCCGTCGACGGGCACCTCGGCGACCGCCTCGGTGTGCTTGGCGATCAGATGACGCGCGCCGATATCGCCGTCGAGGGTCATCAGCTCCTTGAAGAAGCGGCGCGACCACAGCACGGGATTGCCGCGGCGGCCCTCGCTGACGGGCACGACAATGAGGTTGCCGCGGTCCGGCGCAAAGCCGTCGATGAGGCGATCGAGCAGGCCGGCATCGATCAGCGGCATGTCGCCGAGGCAGACCACGGCGCCGTCGCAAGCCTCAGGCACGGCCGCGATGCCGGCCTTGACCGAGCTTGCGATGCCACCAGCGAAATCGGGATTCTTGACAAAGCGCACCTTGAGACCCTGCAGCGCCTGCTCGACCAGCTCGGTCTGGTGGCCGGTGACGACGATCACCTCGGACGCTTTGGAGGCCAGCGCCTGCTCGACCGCGATCCGCACCAGCTCCTTGCCGTCGAGCTCGGCGAGCAGCTTGTTCGGGCCGCCCATGCGTGTCGAACGTCCCGCCGCGAGCACGATTGCCGCGACCTGGCTGTTGCCCTCGATCTCCGGCTTGGCGCGTGGCTGCGGCCGCGTCACGATCTCCATCAGGAGGCCGCCGACGCCCATGCCCATCAGCTCGGACCGCGTCACCTTGATGCCGGCAAGCAGCCGCATCAGCACCCAGTCGAAGCCGTTCTCGACCGGCGAGCGGGCGCAGCCCGGCGCGCCCAGCACCGGCACGCCGCCGGCGCGCGCGATCAGCAAGAGATTGCCGGGATCGACCGGCATGCCGAAATGCTCGATCTCGCCGCCGATGCTGGTGACGGCCGCCGGGATCACGTCGCGGCGGTCGGCAATCGCGGACGCGCCGAAGACGATGACGAGCTCGGCCCCCAAGCCAAGCAATTCCTTGATCGCGGCTGACAGCGCGCGCTCGTCGTGCGGGACGCGCCGTTCGGCGATGATGCTGGCGCCGGCCGGCGCGAGCCGCTCGGCGGTGACGCGCAGCGTCTTGTCCACCACCTTCGAAGAGAGCCCCGGCAGCAGCGTCGAGACCACGCCGACGCGCTTGATGACGTAAGGCGCGACCTTCAGCACGTCCTTGCCAGCGGCCTTCACCGCGGCATCGCGCAGGGCCGCTTCGACGCCGAACGGGATGATCTTGACGGTGCCGACCATCTCGCCTTCGACCACCGGCTTGTAGGCGGTGAGCGTCGCAAAGGTGATGGCTTCGTCGATGTTGTTGATACGGTCGACCGCGGCGCGGTCGATCACCAGCACACCCGGGCGCGCGGCGAACAAATTGGCGCGGCCGGTGAAGGCGCGCTCGACATGAATGCCCTCGCCGCCGACCGCAAGCGCGATGCTGGCGGCCGCAACGTCCTCGGAGACGTCCCCCTCCTCCATTCGCACCACGGCGATATCCTCGATGCCGGCGCGCTCCAGCGCCTCGACCTCGGCGAGGCCGATCGTCGTGCCCTTCTTCAGCACCAGCGGCCCCTGGCGCAGGGTGTGGACGGTCACCCCGCCGATCGCGTCCCTGGGGCTCGCCGGTCCGAACTTCATGCCGCTTCTTCTTTTTCTTTTGGAGGCAGCCGAAGCACCGCCGTGATCTCGGCCATGATCGCGACCGCGATCTCGGACGGCGAGACCGCGCCGATCGGAAGCCCAATCGGCGCGTGGATGCGCGCGATGTCGCTCTCCTTTGCACCCTGGGCGCGGAGCCGGTCGCCGCGTTTGGCATGCGTCTTCCGCGAGCCGAGGGCGCCAATGTAGAAACAGCCACGCTCGAAAGCGTGCAGCAGCGCGGGATCGTCGATCTTGGGATCGTGCGTCACCGCAACGAAGGCGGTGTAGGCATCGACATTGAGCGGCGGCAGCGCGGTATCGGGCCATTCGGCGACCAGCGGAATGTCGGGGAAGCGTTCGGGGCTCGCGAAGGCCGTGCGGGGATCTACCACGGTGACGTCATAGCCGAGCGAGCGCGCCAGCGGCGCCAGGGCCTGGCTGATATGGACCGCGCCGATGATGACGAGCTTTGCGGTCGGCGCATAGACGTTGAGGAACAGCTTCTTGCCGCCGATATCGACATTGGCGCTCTTGCCCATGCGAAGCTGCTTCTCCAGCTCGGCACGCAGCGGATCCCCGCCGAAATCCGCTGACTTCACCAGGCGCTGTTCGCCGCTCTCGGTGTCCGTCACCAGAATGACCGGCCGGCGCGCGGCGCGCTCGGCGTTGAGTTCGTGCAAAATTGCGAGCTTCACGGCTAGCCGACCTTCTCGACGAAGACGCGGATGGTGCCGCCGCAGGACAGTCCGACATTCCAGGCGGTCTCGTCGGCGACGCCGAACTCCAGCATTTTGGGCTTGCCGCTCTCGATCACATCCATGGCCTCGGTGACCACGGCGCCCTCGACGCAGCCGCCGGAGACCGAGCCCAGGAACGTGCCCTCGTCATTGATGACCAGGCTCGAGCCCGCCGGACGCGGCGCCGAGCCCCAGGTCTCCACCACCGTCGCCAGCGCGACGCCACGGCCGGCCTTCTGCCAGTCCTCCGCCGCCTTCAGGATGTCCTCGTCGCGATCGAGCATGGCTTAACCTCTCAAGCTGCGGAACGGATCAGGCTGCGGTGATGCGGCGGCAGCGGCCGGGAGAGCGTGGTGATCAGCTCCTGGATCGAGCTCAAATTATGCACGGGCCGGAATTCGTCAACGTGCGGGAGCATCATTTTGATGCCCTGGGCCTTGGCCTCGAAGCAGCCGAACCGCAGCAGCGGGTTGAGCCAGATCAGCCGCCGGCACGACCGGTGCAGCCGGTCCATCTCGAAGGCAAGCTTGGAATCGGCTTCCCGCTCCAGCCCGTCGGAGATCAAGAGCACGATGGCGCCCTGGCTCAGCACGCGCCGGGCCCACAATTTGTTGAAGTTGTGCAGCGAGGCCGAGATCCTTGTGCCACCAGCCCAGTCCTCGACCGAGGCCGAGCAACTCGCCAGCGCCTCGTCCGGATCGCGCTGGCGCAGCGCGCGTGTGACATTGGTGAGACGAGTGCCGAACAGAAACACCGAGACGCGCTTGCGCGCGTCGCCGATGGCATGGAGGAAATGCAGGAACAGGCGGGTGTATTCGTTCATCGAGCCCGAGATATCGAGCAGCGCGACGATCGGCGCCGGCTTCTCGATGCGACCGAGGCGGTGGATGTCGATGATTTCGCCGCCGGTGCGCAAGGATGCGCGCAGCGTGCGGCGCAGGTCGAGGCGAAGCCCGTGCGGGTCGGGCCGGTGCCGGCGCGTCAAGAGCTCGGCCTGTGGCAGGTGCATCCGGTCGATGGCACGCAGCGCTTCGCTGATCTCCGCCGCGCTCATCTGCGCAAAGTCCTTCTTCTGCAGGATCTCCTTGTCGGAGACCGCCAGGCGCAAATCCTGCTCCTGGTGCTGCGGCGTCTCGGTCATGCGCGGCTGCGACATCGCCTCCTGCACGCGGCGCGCGCCGGCCTGCGGCGTCTTCCTGGCCTGCTCCGGCAGCGGCACCGAATCCAGCATGTGCTTCCATTCTTCCGAGGCGCGGAAGAACAGGTTGAAGGCCTGCTTGAAGATCAGCGCATGCTCGTGGCGCTTGACGAAGATCGCTTCCAGCGTGGCGAAGACGTCGGCGCGGTTGCCGATGTCGATTACTTGCAGCGCGCTCATGGCATCGATCACCGCCCCCGGCCCGACCGGCATTCCGGCAGCGCGCAGCGCGCGAGCAAAGCCGACGATGTTGTCGGCGAATTGCTCGGTTTGCTCGGGCGCCAGGTGGTTGATGGCCATGGTCTCGTATCCATCCCCTCGTCATTCCGGGGCGCGCCCCTTGGCGCGAGCCCGGAATCCACTCATCCACCAACTCTGCGGCCCGACGGATTCCGGGTTCGCGCTGACGCGCGCCCCGGCATGACGAGCTGGTTGTGACGCACGCGCGTCAATCCTCGCTCGTCGCGTCCTTCAGCACCTTCTGCAGGGTGTCGCCCTGCATCCGGGTGATGTCGTCCTGGTACTTGAGCAGCGCGCCCAGCGTGTCGCCGACCACTTGCGGGGTCAGCGAGCGGGCGTCGAGCTCGGACAAGGCGGTGGCCCAGTCGATGGTCTCGGCGACGCCCGGCGATTTGTAAAAATCCTGGTCGCGCAACGCCTGCACGAAGCGCACGACCTGCTGCGACAGTTTTGCCGAGATGCCGGGCACGCGCGTCTTGACGATCGCGAGCTCACGCTCGGCGGCGGGATAATCGACCCAGTGATAGAGACAACGCCGCTTCAGCGCGTCGTGAATCTCGCGGGTGCGGTTGGAGGTGATGATGACGATCGGCGGGTGCGGGGCCTTCACCGTGCCGAATTCCGGGATCGTCACCTGGAAGTCGCTGAGGATTTCGAGGAGATACGCCTCGAACGCCTCGTCGGCGCGGTCAAGCTCGTCGATCAGCAGCACCGGCGGGCCGGCGACGTCGGGCTCCAGCGCCTGCAGCAGCGGCCGCTTGATCATGTAACGGTCGGCGAAGATGTCGCTGGACAGCTGTTCGCGATCGGTATCGCCCGCGGCTTCCGCCATCCGGATCGCGATCATCTGTGCCGCGCTGTTCCACTCATAGACCGCGGAGGAGACGTCGAGGCCTTCATAGCACTGCAGGCGGATCAGCTTCCGGCCCAGCGCTGCCGAGAGCACCTTTGCGATCTCGGTCTTGCCGACGCCGGCCTCGCCTTCCAGGAACAGCGGCCGGCCCATGCGCAGCGACAGATAGGTCACCGTGGCCAGCGACCGCTCGGCCAGGTAGCCGCGCGACGTCAAGAGTTCGAGCATCGCATCGACCGATGCCGGCAGGGTCGCTGAGGTCATGAAAAAGCCAGTCTCGCTACGCCCTCACCGGGACAAGTTTGGCCGAGGCGTGAGGTTCACTCACGCCTTGGCGTTGGCGGCATCGAGCGCGCGCCGCGTCAGCACCCCGATGAGATGCGCGCGGTATTCGGCGCTGCCATGGATGTCGCTGTTGAGGCCGTCCGCCGGCACCTCGATGCCCTCAATCGCCTTCGAGGCGAAGCGCTTCTTCAGGGCTTCCTCGAACGCGGTGACGCGGAACACGCCTTCCGAGCCGGCGCCGGTAACGGCGACGCGCACGTCCGACGGACGCCGCGCCACGAACACGCCGACCAGCGCGTAACGCGAAGCCTGGTTGCGGAACTTGATGTAGGCCGCCTTCTTCGGCAGCGGGAACATCACCTTGGTGATGATCTCATCGGCTTCCAGCGCGGTCGAGAACAGGCCCTGGAAATACTCCTCCGCCTTGAGGCGGCGCTTGTTGGTGACGATGGTCGCGCCCAGCGCGAGCACCGCGGCGGGGTAGTCCGCGGTCGGATCGTTGTTGGCGAGCGAGCCGCCGATCGTGCCCCGGTGGCGCACGGCGGGATCGCCGATCTGGCCCGCAAGATCGGCCAGCGCCGGAATGGCTTCACCGACGATGGCGGAGCTCGCGACCTCGGCATGCTTGGCGGTGGCGCCGATCACCAGCGCGCGGCCCTTCATCTCGATCGTGTTGAGCCCCTCGATGTGGGAGAGGTCGACCAGATGCGGCGGGCTGGCGAGACGCTGCTTCATGACGGGAATCAGCGTGTGACCGCCGGCGATGATCTTGGCGTCTTCGTTCTTCACCAGGAGGTTGGCGGCCTGCCGCACGGTCCCGGGGCGGTGATATTTGAATTCGTACATCTGAATGTCCTGATCGCGGAGTGCGCGGGTTAGGCGAGATCGGATTTCGCCATCGCCTTGGCGCCGGCGGAGATCGAGGCGACGATGTTCTGGTAACCGGTGCAGCGGCACAGATTGCCTTCCAGCTCCTCGCGGATGGTGTGGTCGTCGAGCTCGTGACCCTTGCGATGGACGATGTCGATCGCGGTCATGATCATGCCAGGCGTGCAGAAGCCGCACTGCAGGCCGTGGTGCTCGCGAAAGGCCTCCTGCATCGGATGCAGCGGCGCGCCGTCGGCGGCCAGCCCCTCGATCGTCTTGACCTCGTGCCCGTCAGCCATCACGGCGAGCGTGGTGCAGGACTTCACGGCCTTGCCGTCGAGATGCACGACGCAGGCGCCGCACTGCGAGGTATCGCAGCCGACATGGGTGCCGGTCAGGCGCAGATTCTCGCGCAGGAACTGCACCAGGAGGGTGCGGGGATCGACATTGGCCGTAACAGGATTGCCGTTCACGATGAGGGAGATTTTTGCCATAAGCACTCTCTATCAGCGCCCCGACGGGTCCCGTCGAAGCGGTTCTTATAATTATTCCGACCCATCATATGGGCCATTATGTCCGGGGGCAACATCGCCCCGGGCGCAACGGGCCATGACGAAAAGCACTATGCTCAAGGCATTTGGGCGATCAGCCCTGTACCGCCTTGGCAAAATTCGCGAAAAATTCGTCGGCCAGCTTCTTGGCGGTGCCGTTGATCAGGCGCTGGCCGAGCTGCGCCAACTTGCCGCCGATCTGCGCCT
Source organism: Bradyrhizobium diazoefficiens (assembly GCF_016616235.1). Lineage (NCBI taxonomy): Bacteria > Pseudomonadati > Pseudomonadota > Alphaproteobacteria > Hyphomicrobiales > Nitrobacteraceae > Bradyrhizobium > Bradyrhizobium diazoefficiens. Next base: position 3,217,815 of record NZ_CP067100.1, on the reverse strand, counting down.
CGACGTCGTAGGAGAGCAGCGTGCCGCCGTCCTTCTCCGCGAGCTTGACCACCGCGCCGCCCTTGGCGAATCCGGCCACCCCGCCCTCGCCTTCACCGGAGATCTTGTAGCCGTTCGGCGGGTCGAGATCGCTCAGTGTCACCTTGCCCTTGAATCGTGCCGAGACGGGGCCGACCTTCATTTTCGCTGTCGCGCGAAAGCCGCCATCGTCGGTCTTCTCCAGTTCCTCGCAGCCGGGGATGCAGGCCTTCAGCACCTCGGGATCGTTGAGCTTGGCCCACACGGCCTCGCGCGGCGCCGCAAGCTGGACTTCGCCGTTCATCGTCATGGCCATGGGGCGCCTCCCGCGATCTTGTCACTATAATGCTGCTCAAGTAACGCACGCAGGCCGCAAAGGAAAGGGTGGCACCCGATCACGTGCAATGCATATTCGCAACTGCAAAAAAGCTTGCGTTGGGATTGGCAGAGCCGGCGCGTGGTGATTAGGTCCCGTGCAACATGAGCACAGCCCTCTCCCCCCTGCTCGCGCCGATGCTGTCGAGCGCGGCCATGCGCGCGATCTGCGACGACCGGTCGACCCTGCAATACATGCTCGATTTCGAGGCAGCCCTGGCACGCGCCGAGGCCGCCACGGGTGTGATTCCCGCAGCCGCGGTGGGCCCTATCGAAGCCGCTTGCAGGGCTTCTTCCTTTGACATGATCGCGCTGGCCGAGGCCGCGACGCGGTCCGGCAATCTGGCGATTCCCCTGGTCAAGGCGCTGACCGCCAGCGTCGGCAAGGCAGATGGCGAGGCCGCGCGCTACGTGCATTGGGGCGCGACCAGCCAGGACGTCATCGACACCGCGACGATGCTCACCCTTCGCGCCGGCATCGATGCGCTGGACGCCGACCTCAGCCGCGCCATCAAGGGTTTTGCGGCGCTGGCACGCAAGCACCGCGACACCGCGATGGTGGCGCGGACCTGGCTCCAGCATGCGCTGCCGATGCCGTTCGGACTGAAGGCCGCCGAATATGCCGCAAGCCTTGCCCGCGCGCGCTGCCGCCTGCGCCGGCTCTCCCGCGAGGATCTCGCGCTGCAGTTCGGCGGCGCCGCCGGAACGCTCGCCGCGCTCGGCGACAAGGGGCTCGCGGTCGCCGAACAGCTGGCCCAGGAGCTGAACCTGCCGCTGCCCGAAGCACCCTGGCACACCCATCGGGACCGGATCGCCGAAGCTGCATCCGCCTTTGCGATTCTCGCCGGAAGCTGCGGCAAGATCGCGCGCGACATCTCGCTGCTGATGCAGACCGACGTCGGCGAAGCGTTCGAGCCCGCCGGCGAAGGCCGCGGCGGCTCCTCGACCATGCCGCACAAGCGCAACCCGGTCGCCGCCGCAAGCGCACTGGCTTGCGCGACTATGGCGCCCCAACTGGCAGCGACGATCTTTGCCGCTCAGGTGCAGGACCACGAGCGCAGCGCCGGTCCGTGGCACGCGGAATGGCCGACGCTGCCGCAATTGATGCTGGTCTCTTCAGGCGCGGTCGCCGCGATCGTCGATATCGCCGAGGGCCTCGATGTCGATGCGGCGCGCATGCGCAGCAACCTCGATGCGACGCATGGCCTGATCATGGCGGAAGCGGTGACCTTTGCGCTGGCAGACAAGATCGGCAAGCGCGATGCGCATCATCTGATCGAGGCCGCCAGCAAGCGCGCGGTCGCCGAGAACAAGCATCTGCGCGAGGTGCTGTTGGCCGATCCGCAGGTGACTGCGCATCTCGCGCCCGAGAAAGTTGCGGCATTGTTCGAGCCGATGGCCTATCAAGGCGCTTCCCAAGCTTTGATCGACCGGCTGCTCGACAGCCTTGATCGCGACTAAACCTGCCAAATACGACGGAGACGCCGCATGCCCATGATCGATGCCGACGGTTGCCTGATCAACGTCTCCGTCGAGGGCCGCGACGGCGGGCCGACCCTGATGCTCTCCAATTCGCTCGGCTGCACGTTGCAGATGTGGGAGCCGCAGATGAAGGCGCTGACGCAGGTGTTCCGCGTCATCCGCTACGACCGCCGCGGTCACGGCAAATCCGGCGTTCCGCCGGGGCCGTATTCCATGGAGCGATTCGGCCGCGACGTGCTGGCGATCCTCGACGACCTCAACATCGAGAAGGTGCATTGGTGCGGCCTGTCGATGGGCGGCATGGTCGGACAATGGCTGGGCGCAAACGCACCGGAGCGCTTCGGCAAGCTCATCCTCGCCAACACCTCCTGCTACTATGCCGAGCCGACCAAATGGCTGGAGCGCATCGACGCCGTGAAGAAGGGCGGCATCGCGGCCGTGGCCGATGCGGTAATCGCCGGCTGGCTGACAGCCGATTTCCGCGAGCGCGAGCCTGACATTACCGCGAAGATGAAGTCGATGCTGCTCGCGACCCCAGTCGAAGGGTATCTCGCCTGCTGCGAGGCGCTGTCGACGCTCGACCAGCGCGCGCTGCTGCCCAGGATCAAGAGCCCGACGCTTGTCATCGCCGGCCGCCACGACATGGCGACGCCGATCTCGGCGGGTGAGCTGATCCGCTCGAACATTCCCAGCGCCAGCATGACCATCATCGACGCCGCCCACATTTCCAATGCCGAGCAGCCACATGCGTTCACGGATGCGGTGGTGGGTTTTCTGACGCAACGCTAGTCAAGCAACACCGTCATTGCGAGGAGCTCTTGCGACGAAGCAATCCAGAAATCCCTCCGCGGTGACAGTCTGGATTGCTTCGTCGCAAGAGCTCCTCGCAATGACGGAGAGGAGGATAGAGAATGGACGACCAGAAGCGCCGCGATGCCGGCATGAAGGTGCGCCGAAAAGTGCTGGGCAATGCCTGGGTCGACAAGTCAATCGCGAACCGCAACGCCTTCAACACAGACTTCCAGGACATGATCACCCGCTATGCCTGGGGCGAGATCTGGACCCGGCCGCATTTCGACGAGCGCACGCGGCGCGTGCTCGTGATCGGCACCATGGTCGCGCTGGGGCAATGGGACGAATTCCGCCTGCACGTGCGCGCGGCGCTGGCCGAGGGCGGCTTCACGCCCGACGACATCAAGGAAATCCTGTTGCAGCAGGCGATCTATTGCGGCGTGCCGGCGGCGAACCACGCCGTCAAGGAAGCCTCAGCGATTGTGCAGGAACTCGGCCTGCTCAAGAGCTAGCGGCGCGGCGGTCTCGACCGCCTCCCGAACGAGCTTGGGCGCGGCCTCGGGCTTCTCGATCACCACCACGATGGCGGCGCCGAGCAAGAGCAGCAGTTCGGTGGCATGCAGGCGGAGCGCGGCCATCTCGCCGACCTTCGAGGCCATCACCATGCTGGCGAACGAGATCAGGCTGCCGATCGCCAGCGCGATCGCGAGCGCCTCGTCACTGCCGCCGCTCTTGCGGGTGCGGGGAATGCACAGCAGCACGAGATAGATCGCGAAGAACGCCACCACGGTCGCCCGGCCGAGCGCCAGTAGCCAGGCGGCGCGCACCGTGTCCATCCCGGCCATCTGGAGATGGTCGCTGAGGAACAGGGCGACCGCGACGCTCGGCCGCTCGTACAGGCCGTGCACCGGCGCCACCATGATATTGAAGGCGACCAGGGCCCAGGCTGGAATGAAGTATGCCGCCAGCAGCGCGCCGTTGACCGAGCCGATCCGCCAATTCCTGAACATGCCGCTACCCGCTTCGCCTGCCACGCGCCTTCGACAAAAGGCTTTGCAGGGAGCTAACTCGCATCAGACTGTGGCGGCAATTTAAACCCTTTGTTTACCTTAACTAGCGTGCCGCCCGGCTCGTCATTCCGAGGCGGCCCGTGGAGCCGAACTATGGTGCGCAATGCGCACCGGAGAACCTCGAGATTTCCAGGTCTGGTCCTTCGGACCATCCCGGAGTGACGGAGAAGATGGAAAAAAAAGCCCCGCCTTTCGGCAGGGTCCCTCCTTGCTACTCTTGCCTTGCTACTCTTCGCTCTTGCAATCCCTTGAGCTCCCGAAACTCATTCCTGACCGCTTTGCTGGCCGGGACGGTCGCCCTGGCGCATCGGATCCTGCTGCTGCTGTCCGGGCTTCTGGCCGCCGCCCTGCTGCTGTTGCGGGTTGCGCTGGCCGGGATTTTGACTCTGCTGGCCCGGATTCTGGTTCTGCTGCTTCGTCATTCGGGAAACTCCCTTGTTGGACGTCGGAGATAACGGGGGGCCTGCATTTTGGTTGCCGGTGGAACCCGATTCCTCGCACCTGCGGAACCGCCGGGATACGTTCGTGGCCGAAATGAGCTCTGTACAAGCCTTTGTGCCGAGGCCAGGGCTGTTGCGGCGGCCAGTTCCCTGCTGTTACAAAACGGGAAGAATGCTGAGGGGCTGCCGGGGCCCAAGAAATCACTCTCTTCCTCTTCAGAGCTCTCTTTGAGCCCGCGTCAGGTTTGGTAACGGCAGCATATGGATTATTTCACCCAGCAGCTCATCAACGGCCTCGTGCTCGGCTCGATCTACGGCCTGATCGCGATCGGCTACACGATGGTCTACGGCATCGTGGGCATGATCAACTTCGCCCACGGCGACATCTTCATGATCGGCGGCTTCATCGCGCTGATCACCTTCCTGATCCTGATCTCGCTCGGCCTGACCGCGATCCCGGTGATCCTGCTGGTGGTGCTGCTGGTCTCGATGGCGATCACCGCGCTCTATGGCTGGACCATCGAGCGCATTGCCTACCGGCCGCTGCGACATTCCTTCCGCCTTGCCCCGATGCTGTCGGCGATCGGCATGTCGTTCGTGCTGACCAATTACTCGCAGGTGGCGCAGGGCGCGCGCGTCAAGCCGATTCCGCCCTTCATCACCGGTGGCTACACGCTGCATGAGAGCGCGGACGGCTTCGTCATCCAGCTCTCCAATATCCAGATCATGGTGGTCATCACCACCATCGTGCTGCTGGCGATCTTCACCTGGCTGGTGTCGCGCACAAGGCTCGGCCGCGACATGCGCGCCTGCGAGCAGGACCAGACCATGGCCGCGCTGCTCGGGGTCGACGTCGACCGCACCATCTCCATGACCTTCGTGATCGGCGCCGCGCTCGCCGCGGTCGCCGGCCTGATGTACCTGCTGTATTACGGGCTGGTCGATTTCTTCATGGGCTTCGTCGCCGGCATCAAGGCGTTCACCGCGGCCGTGCTCGGCGGCATCGGCTCGCTGCCGGGCGCGATGCTCGGCGGGCTCGCGATCGGCCTGATCGAGACGTTCTGGTCGGCCTATTTCTCGGTCGAGTACAAAGACGTCGCGGCGTTCTCGATCCTGATCGTGGTGCTGATCTTCATGCCGACCGGCCTGCTCGGCCGCCCCGAAGTCGAAAAAGTCTGACGGTCGCGCGCGTGACACCCATTCCACACCAAACCACCCACGCAAGTCGCACCATTGGCATCCCCGCCCTCCTGAAGACAGCTTTCATCAACGCGCTGATCGCCCTGGTGCTGTTCTCGCTGATGATCGGCATCCGCACCGAGGCGGGCTCCTCCGGCCAGCTCACCTATTGGACCCGCTTCGGCGAGCTCGCATCGCTCGTTGCCGCGGTGTTCGGCGGCTCGATCGTGATCGAACTCTTGCGGCAATGGATCGGCCCGACCGGCGCCGAGAAGCTGGTGCCGCCTGGCGTGCAGAGCGGCCTGTCGTTCATCGGCCGCTACCTCGCGCCGGCGCTCTTGATCTTCACGCTGCTGGTGCCCGTCATCTTCTATAACCAGCGCTACATCCTCGACCTCGCAATCCTCGTGCTCACCTACGTCATGCTGGGCTGGGGATTGAATGTCGTGGTCGGCCTCGCCGGCCTGCTCGATCTCGGCTATGTCGCCTTCTACGCGGTCGGCGCCTATTCCTACGGGCTGCTCGCCACCAATTTTGGCTGGTCGTTCTGGATCTGCCTGCCGCTCGCCGGCATCCTCGCCGCGTTCTGGGGCGTGCTGCTCGGGTTCCCCGTGCTGCGCCTGCGCGGCGACTATCTCGCCATCGTGACGCTCGCCTTCGGCGAGATCATCCGCCTCGTCATCATCAACTGGCAGGATTTGACCGGCGGTCCCAACGGCGTCTCCGGCATTCCGCGCCCCTCCTTCTTCGGCATTCCGCTCGACAGCAGCGAGGACGGTCTGGCGGCCCGGCTCGGCATCGAGTACTCGCCGACCCACCGCATCGTCTTTCTGTTCTATCTGATCCTGGCGCTGGCCCTGCTCACCAACTGGGTGACGATTCGGCTCCGCCGCCTGCCGATCGGCCGGGCCTGGGAGGCCTTGCGCGAGGACGAGGTCGCCTGCCGCGCGCTCGGCATCAACACCACGACGACCAAGCTCACCGCGTTCGCGACCGGCGCGATGTTCGGCGGTTTCGCCGGCGCGTTCTTCGCCACGCGCCAGGGCTTCATCAGCCCGGAATCCTTCACCTTCCAGGAATCGGCGCTGGTGCTCGCCATCGTCGTGCTCGGCGGCATGGGCTCGCAACTCGGCGTGGCGCTCGCCGCGCTTGCCATGATCGGCGGTTTCGAATTGTTCCGCAGCCTCGAGACCTATCGCATGCTGGTGTTCGGCATGGCCATGGTGCTGATCATGATCTGGCGGCCGCGCGGCCTGATTGGCCATCGCGCCCCGACCGTGTACCTGACCAAGGCGCAGGCGATCTCCTCCGACCTCGTCAAGGAAGGGCACGGATGAGCGGCGACAAGATTCTCAGCCTCGACCGGCTGACGATGCGCTTCGGCGGCATCGTCGCCGTGCAGGACCTGTCGCTCGCTGCCGAGCGGAAAAAGATCACCGCGCTGATCGGACCGAACGGCGCCGGCAAGACCACGGTGTTCAACTGCATCACCGGGTTCTACAAGCCGAGCAGCGGCGCCATCCGGCTCAGCCATGACGACGGCAGGGTGATCGCGCTGGAGAAGCTGAACGATTTCCGCATCGCCAAGCAGGCTAAGGTGGCGCGCACGTTCCAGAACATCCGCCTGTTTCCCGGCATGACCGCGCTGGAAAACCTGATGGTGGCGCAGCACAACGCCTTGATGCGCGCCTCCGGCTTCACCCTCCTCGGTCTCCTCGGCGTCCCGGCCTACCGCGAGGCCGAGAAGCGAGCGATCGATCTCGCCACCGACTGGCTCAAGCGAGTCAACCTGCTCGACCGCGCCGATGACGCTGCCGGCAATTTCGCCTATGGCGACCAGCGCCGGCTCGAGATCGCACGCGCGATGTGCACCGAGCCTGCGCTGCTCTGCCTGGACGAGCCCGCCGCCGGCCTCAATGCGCGCGAGAGCGCCGCCTTGAGCGAACTGCTGCTCTCGATCCGCAACGATGGCACCTCGATCCTGCTGATCGAGCACGACATGTCCGTGGTGATGGAAATCTCCGACCACATCGTGGTGATGGACCATGGCGTCAAGATCGCGGAAGGCTCGCCCCGCGAGGTCCGCGACGACCCGAAGGTGATCGCCGCCTATCTCGGTGCCGACGAGGACGAGGCGGTGGCGGTGATGGAGAGCGGGTCGTGACGTCACCCACCCCCCTGCTCGCGATCCGCGGTCTTCGCGCCGCCTACGGCAAGATCGAGGCGCTGAAGGGCGTCGACATCGAGATCAATGCCGGCGAGATCGTGGCGCTGATCGGCGCCAACGGCGCCGGCAAGTCGACGCTGATGATGACGATCTTCGGCAAGCCGCGCGCCCGTGCCGGCCAGATCCTCTACGAAGGCCGCGACATCACCGACGTCCCCACCCACACGATCGCGCATTTGCGCATCGCGCAATCGCCTGAGGGACGCCGTATCTTCCCGCGCATGAGCGTCGCCGAAAACCTGCAGATGGGAGCGGACGCCACCGAGTGCACCGACACTGAGCGCGACGCGACGCTGCAGCGCGTGTTCACGTTGTTCCCGCGCTTGAAGGAACGCTACGTGCAGCGCGGCGGAACCCTGTCCGGCGGCGAGCAGCAGATGCTGGCGATCGGCCGCGCCCTGATGAGCCGCCCCCGGCTGCTCCTGCTCGACGAGCCCTCGCTTGGGCTCGCCCCGCTGATCGCTCGCCAGATTTTCGATGCGATCCGCACCCTGAACCGGCAGGACGGCCTCACCGTGCTGATCGTCGAGCAGAACGCCAACCATGCCCTCAAGCTCGCACATCGCGGCTATGTCATGGTCAATGGCCTGATCACGCTGGCGGGCACCGGCGCCGAATTGTTGCAGCGCCCGGAGATCCGCGCCGCCTACCTGGAAGGCGGCCGGCACAGCTGAGGTCGCCCGAGAAGCGGGCCAGTGCCGACCGCGTGCGGCGGAATGTGGCGAGATATCTCCACAAATGCCCGTATTTTGCCGGTGACTTCTCCTCGAATTCATTCAAGAATGGCGCCGGTTTGGACCGGGCACACGCCCGGCAACTTCCACAGGCGACCACCCGCGAGGTATCTCATGAAATCACTCAAGCTCATCGGTCTGGCATTCGGCGCATCGCTCGCGCTCTTGAGCGCGGCATTCGCGCAGGATGTCACCGTCGCAGTCGCAGGCCCGATGACCGGCGGCGAGTCCGCCTTCGGCCGCCAGATGAAGAACGGCGCCGAGATGGCCGTGGCCGATATCAACGCCGCCGGCGGTGTCAACGGCAAGAAGCTTGCGCTCGACGTCGAGGACGATGCCTGCGATCCGAAGCAGGCGCGCTCGGTCGCCGAGAAGATCGCCAGCGCCAAGATGCCGTTCGTCGCCGGCCACTATTGCTCGTCATCGTCGATCCCGGCGTCCGAAGCCTATGCCGACGGCAATGTGCTCCAGATCACGCCGGCCTCGACCAATCCCACCTTCACCGAGCGCAAGCTGTGGAACGTGGCGCGCGTCTGCGGCCGGGACGATCAGCAGGGCCTGATCGCGGCCCAGTACATCGCCAAGAATTTCAAGGGCAAGAACATCGCGATCCTCAACGACAAGACCACCTATGGCAAGGGTCTTGCCGATGAGACCAAGAAGGCGCTCAACAAGGCCGGCATCACCGAGAAGATGTACGAGTCCTACAACAAGGGCGACAAGGACTTCAACGCGATCGTCTCGCGCCTGAAGCGCGACAACATCGACCTCGTCTATGTCGGCGGCTACCACCAGGAGAGCGGCCTGATCCTGCGCCAGATGCGCGATCAAGGCCTCAAGACGATCCTGATGGCCGGCGACGCGCTCGCCGACAAGGAGTACGCCTCCATCACCGGCCCCGCCGGCGAAGGCACGCTGTTCACCTTCGGCCCCGACCCGCGCAACAAGCCGACCGCCAAGAAGATCGTCGAGGCGTTCAAGGCCAAGGGAATCGACCCCGAAGGCTACACCCTCTACACCTATGCTGCGATGCAGGTCTGGTCGCAGGCAGCCAAGAAGGCCGGCACCACCGACGCCAAGAAGGTCATGGAAGCGATGAAGGCCGGCAAGTGGGACACCGTGATCGGCCCGATCGAGTATGACGCCAAGGGCGACATCAAGCAGATCGACTACGTCGTCTACAAGTGGGACGCCAAGGGCGGCTACGCCGAGGTCAGCGGCCAGGGCACCTGATGCGCCTGCCGGGCTTCACGCCACCAATCATCACGACGCCCCGGCTTGCCCCGGGGCGTTTCTTCTTGCCGCAAGGTCAGACGGCAGCTGGCAGTTCGCCGCCGGCCGCGGCCTGGGCCTTGCGCAGCGCTTGCAGCAGATCGTTCGGCCGGAACGGCTTTTGCAGGCAGACGACGTCGGCGAGGTGAGGCGATTGTTCCATGAAGTCGAGCGCCGTCACCCCCGATACCGCGATGATTGGGAGCCCCGGCGCACGCTCGCGCAGGCTCGCGATGACATCGACGCCGTTGGTGTCACCAAGAAAGATGTCGACGATCGCTGCGTCAAACCGGCCATCGGCAAAGGCTTTCAACCCCGCCGCGCCGCTCTCCGCCTCCACGACCTCGAAACGATTGACCCGGAGCACGATCGCGATCATCGCGCGGACGTCCTTCTGGTCGTCGATGATGAGAACGCGGGGCATGGGAACAACTCCCGACATCGATATCAATTGGCGTGATTCAATCCTGGAACCCGCCGCAGCGGAGGGGCATTATGACACCGTCCAGTAAATCGCATCTTACCCGATCCCTATTCCGTGTTCCCACCCAGATTAAGTAAGCTGTAACCTTCGGTTGAGTCGCGGTCGCAACGGCTCGGGATTCGGGCCCAGAACCCGCTACCATGCAGCAAGGCTGCGGGCTCCGAATGAAGTCGGCGAAGATGGCCCAGACCGGTCCGCGAGAGGTTGACGTGCCTGCCACGATAGACCGAAGCACATTCCTTTCGACCTTGCCGGCGACTTCGACCGATCGCACCGCGGCGTTGTGGATTGTGGGCGTCTCCTCGATCCTGTTCGCGCTGGCGGTTCCCTTCGCAGGCATGCCGCTGCTGCCGGTCCCCGCATTTGTGGCGAGCTATCAATCGGCCCTCGCCGTCAGCGACATCATCACTGCGGTGCTGCTGCTGTCGCAGTTTGCGGTCCTGCGCACCCGCGCGCTGCTGTGGCTCGCGACCGGCTACCTGTTCACCGCCGCGGCAGCGCTGGTCCATGCCCTCACCTTCCCGGGCCTGTTCGCGCCGGCCGGGCTTTTCGGCGCGGGCGGGCAGACCACGGTCTGGCTGTACATGATCTGGCACGGCGGCTTCCCGCTGTTCGTGCTGGGCTACGCGTGGCTCAAGGAAAAGGACGGCGGCCAGAGGATCCGGGGTGCGACAAGCAACGCGATACTCGCCTGCGTGCTTGGCGTCGTCGCTGCGATCGCTATCTTCGCCTGGATCGTCACCGCCCAGCACGACCTGCTGCCGGTCTTGCTGCGCGACGGCCACTACACGCCGACCATGATCGGCGTCGTGTCCTTCGTGTGGTCGCTGAGCTTCGCCGCGCTCGTCTCGCTCTGGTTCCGCAGACCGCATTCGATTATCGATGTCTGGCTCATGGTGGTCATGTGCGCCTGGCTGTTCGACATCGCGCTCTCCGCGATCGTCAATGTCGCGCGCTTCGATCTCGGCTTCTACGCCGGCCGCCTCTACGGTCTTGGCGCCGCGAGCTTCGTGCTCGCGGTCCTGCTGATCGAGAACGTTCGGCTCCAGGCGCAGACGGTGGGCCTCGTCGGCAGGCTCCGCGAGCAGTCGGCGTCGGATCGTGACTTCTACAGCAAGCGCCTGGCGCTGTACGGCGCCGTCATCGAGTCCTCCAATGATGCCATCGTTACGAAAACGCTCGACGGCATCATCACCGGCTGGAACAAGGCCGCAGAGCATCTGTTCGGCTATTCCGCCGCGGAGGCCATAGGCAAGCCGATCGACATCATCGTGCCGCCGGATCGGAAGGCCGAAGTCAGGAGTATCCTCAACCGGATCTCCGGCAACGAGTCGATCGCCCAGCACCAGACGGTGCGGGTTCGAAAGGACGGCCGTCCGCTTGACGTCGTCCTCAATATCTCTCCATTGAGATCAGACAACGGAGAGATCATCGGCGCCTCCAAGATCGCTCATGACGTCACCGAGGAGAAGCAGGCGCAGGAGAAGCTTCGCCGCGAGATCGAGGAGCGCCAGCGCATCTTCGAGACCTCGCAGGACCTCATCCTGGTCACCGACGGCTTCGGCAATTTCATCCAGGTCAGCCCCAGCGTGAAGAACATCCTGGGCTTCAACCCGGAAGACATGGTCGGACATAGCGCGATCGAGTTCATCCACCCCGATGATCTCGATAAGACGCGGGAGGAGATGCGTGCGGCGCGGCGGGGCGCGGTCAAACGCAGCTTCGAGGCGCGCTACTATCACTATGACGGCCACGAGGTCACGCTGAACTGGATGGGCACCTGGTCCGAACCGGTGAAGCGCCATTTCTTCATCGGCCGCGACCTCACGGAGAAGCAGGCCGCCGAGGCGCAGCTGAGGCAGGTCCAGAAGATGGACTCGATCGGCCAGTTGACCGGCGGCGTCGCCCACGACTTCAACAACGTCCTGACCGTCATCACCGGCACAATCGGCATTTTGGCCGATGCCGTGGCCGACCGGCCGGAGCTTGCCGCCATCACCAAGCTGATCGACGATGCCGCCGAGCGCGGGGCGCAGCTGACCAAGCATCTGCTCGCCTTCGCCCGCAAGCAGCCGCTGCAGCCGCGCGAGATCGATGTCAATGCGCTGGTGCTCGAGGCCGCGAAGCTGCTGCATCCGACCCTGGGCGAGCAGATCACCATCTTGCCGCAGCTGACCGAGGATGCCTGGCCGACGCTGGTCGACCCGGGCCAGCTCTCCACCGCGATCCTCAATCTTGCGCTGAATGCACGTGATGCCATGCCCGACGGCGGCACACTGGTGCTGGAGACCCGCAACATCTTCCTCGATGACGGCTATGCCAGTATGAATCCCGACGTCGTTGCCGGCAATTACGTGATGATCGCGGTCAGTGACACCGGCAGCGGCATTCCGCCCGACCTGATCGAACGGGTGTTCGATCCGTTCTTCACCACCAAGGAGGTCGGCAAGGGCACCGGCCTTGGCCTCAGCATGGTGTTCGGCTTCGTCAAGCAGTCCGGCGGCCACATCAAGATCTACAGCGAGCAAGGCCACGGCACGAGCGTGAAGATCTATTTGCCGCGCTCGAGTGGCGTGCAGGAAACCGAGACCGAGGCGCTCCAGAACGCGCCCATTGCCGGCGGCAACGAGAAGATCCTGATCGTCGAGGACGACGCCTTGGTGCGGCAGTATGTCGTGACCCAGATCAAGAGCCTCGGCTATGCCGCGCTCGAGGCCGCCAACGCGGCCGAAGCGCTCACCATCATCGATGCCGACGAGCACATCGACCTGCTCTTCACCGACGTCATCATGCCCGGCAACATGAACGGGCGGCAGCTCGCCGACGAGGCAGCCCGCCGCCGCCCTGACCTGAAGACGCTTTTCACCTCGGGCTACACCGAGAACGCCATCGTCCATCACGGCCGGCTCGATTCCGGCGTGCTGCTGCTGGCCAAGCCCTACCGCAAGTCGGAGCTCGCCAAAATGCTCAGGACCGCCCTGGCGAGTTGAGCCCGGCCTGCGCGTGCGCTATCGCTGATGCGTGCAGCGCATGGAGTTTCGTCCTTGAACAACCTCCTTACCGATATCGCCGGCGTCCGCGTCGGCCATGCCGAAGACGCGAAGCTCGCCTCCGGCACGACGGCAATCGTGTTCGACCAGCCGGCGGTGGCCGCGATTGATGTCCGCGGCGGCGGCCCCGGCACGCGCGAGGTCTCGCTGCTCGACGTCGTCAACACGGTCGAGCGCATCGACGCGATCGCGCTCTCCGGTGGCTCCGCCTTCGGCCTCGATGCCGGCGGCGGGGTGCAGGCCTGGCTCGCCGAACAGGGTCGCGGCTTCAGGATCCGCGAAGCCGTGATCCCCGTCGTGCCGGGCGCGATCGTGTTCGACCTGCTCAATGGCGGCGACAAGGCCTGGGGCCGCTTTTCGCCCTATCGCGACCTCGGCTATGCCGCGGCGGCATCCGCCGGCACCGACTTCGCGCTCGGCAACGTCGGCGCTGGCCTCGGCGCCACCACCGCCACCTTCAAGGGCGGGCTTGGCTCGGCGTCGGCCGTGACCGCGAACGGCATCAAGGTCGCCGCGATCATGGTGGTGAATGCTGTCGGCAGCGTCACCGTCGGCGACGGTCCGTGGTTCTGGGCCGCGCCGCTCGAGCAGAACGGCGAATTCGGCGGACGCGGGCTGCCGCCAAATTTCACGCCGGATATGCTGGCGATGCGCATCAAGGGCGGCCCGGCCGCGAGCGAGCGCGAGAACACCACGATCGGCCTCGTCGTCACGGACGCGATCCTGAGCAAGGCGCAGGCCAAGCGGCTCGCGATGATCGCCCAGACCGGCTTTGCCCGCGCGATCTATCCGGTCCACGCCCCGCTCGACGGCGACGTGCTGTTTGCAGCTGCGACCTGCGAGAAGCCGATCGAACCGCTGGCCGAGCTCACCGAGCTCGGCATGGTCGCCGCCAACGTGGTCGCGCGCGCGATCGCCCGCGGCGTCTACAGCGCGGCCGCCTTGCCGTTCCCAGGCGCACTGCCGGCGTGGAGGGATCGGTTCGGCTAGAAACGAAACGGCGGGTCCGGCGTTTCCTTGAAGGGGCAAGGTGAACCGTCATGCCGTCTTCTGTGATCCGCTTCTTTCGCTATGCGCCCGACACGCGCGAGCTGAAGGTGACTTTCGTCAGCGGCCGCATCTATGTCTACGAGGACGTTCCGCCCGAGATTGCCGCCGCATTCAAGGAGGTGCGCTCAAAAGGAACGTTCTTCAACCGGGAGATCCGTGACCGCTATGCCTGTCGCGAGATCACGCGTGAGTACTCCCACTGAAGCTCACACGCTCATCGACATCGAAGAAGCCGCGGACCCCGCCGCCGACTGCGCCTGGCGCTGCATCATCTGGCCGAACCAGTCATAGGGCGAGTTGCCGCCGCCGCTCGCATTTGACGAGCTGGAGGCGCCCGGCACCGTGGTCGACATCTTGAAGCCGTCGGCATAGGTGACGGTAGTGGTTGTCGAGCCGTCGGCATTGGTCGTGGTGGTCGCGGTCGAGCCGCCGCTCGACGAGGACGAGGAATCCGATCCATCGCCCGAGCCGCCGGCACCTTGCGCCTGATGGTGGCCGTGATGGCCGCTCTTCAGCGCCTTCGACATCTCGTCCAGGCTGACGCTGCCGTCGGAATTCGTATCCATCTTGGAGAAGACGTCGTCGGCCTGCGCCAGATTGGTGCCGCCGGCGCCCAGCGCGTTCTCGAATTCGGACTTGGTGATGTTGCCGTCGCCGTTCGCATCGATCTGCGAGAACAGGTCCTTCAGCGCCGCGTCCTGGCTCGTTGACTTCGAGGAGGTCGAGCCCGACGAGGCCGAGTTGGTCGCGCTGCCGGCCGCGTCCGACGACTGGCTCTGCGCCGCGATCAGTGCGCTCATCGTCTCCGGCGAAATCTGCGCACAATTGCCCGAATTGACCGCCGAGGTCGCGCCGCTGCTCGGGCTGCCGCTGTCGATCGCGAACGGATTGGTTGCAGCGCCTTGCGACGATCCGGTCTTCTGGGTCGACGAGGACGCTTTCGAATTCGTCAGCGACTGGATCGCGTCCAGCGCACTCGATACGGCACCAAGGGCGAACAACATTGCACAACTCCAACCGATGCGGCACGCCGCGGCCAATGTTCTGGAGGTGAGGTCAGCAAGCGTCATGCCAGCGCAAAAAGCTCAATGAAATCCGCCCTCGCCGCGCTCGGCGGGTCCGGAAACACCGGCAATTCATGCCGGTTGCGGCAGAAATTTCCGCCCACAGGAAGCGCGCCTCCCCTGCATTGCCCGGCCGGGATGCCCATGTTAGGCGGGACCTGATCTTCCTAGGGGCCGCCACCGGAAACCGCGCCATGACCCAAGCCTTCGCTCCCCGCCCCCTGGCCATCGCACCCTCGATCCTGGCCTCGGATTTCTCCAGGCTCGGCGAGGAGGTGCGTGCGGTGGATGCCGCCGGCGCCGACTGGATCCATCTCGACGTGATGGACGGACATTTCGTCCCCAACATCTCCTATGGCCCCGACGTGATCAAGGCGATGCGCCCGCACACCAAGAAGGTGTTCGACGCGCACCTGATGATCTCGCCCTGCGATCCCTATCTCGAGGCTTTTGCGAAAGCCGGCTGCGACCACATCACCGTGCACGCGGAGGCCGGCCCCCATCTGCACCGCTCGCTCCAGGCGATCCGCGCACTCGGCAAGAAGGCCGGCGTCTCGCTCAACCCGGGCACGCCGATCGGCGTGCTCGAATACGTCCTCGACCTCGTCGACCTCGTGTTGGTGATGTCGGTCAATCCCGGCTTCGGCGGCCAAGCCTTCATCCCTGCCGCGATCGGCAAGATCCGCGATATCCGCGCGATGACGGCGGGCCGTCCGATCGACATCGAGGTCGACGGAGGCGTCGGCCCCGACGTCGCAGGCGCCTTGGCAGCAGCGGGCGCCAACGCCTTCGTCGCCGGCACCTCCGTGTTCAAGGGCGGCACGCAGGACGCCTACAAGGCCAACATCGACGCAATCCGCAACGCGGCACTGGGCGCACGCGGCGAGGCGATCTGAGCTCGATTGAGCTGCAGCGGCCCGCGAGAAATCCGGCTGCTACGGGTGTTGCAGCGCGCAATGCTTCAAATTGCAACTTCGATCCGTACTCATCCGGACTTCACTGATTCGCGCAAATCATCGCAAGTGACTCCTGCCTGCTTTTGACGGGAGCACATCATGACGACGACCCTGGTTTGGACTGGCGTGGCGTTGTGGCTCGGGTTCAATGCCGCGATCGCGGCGCGCTGTATCTATGTGACGCGACCGGTGAAGGTCGCGGCTTCCGCCCGCATCATTTATCTTCATCGCCGTGGAGGTTGAGCGCCATGCAGATCGCACTCATCAAGCGCCAGCCCAGGCGCAGGTGCCGGATTCCGCGCCGCCCGCATCCGGGGCTCGATTACTTCTTCGGCCGCCTCGAGCGCGCCGACGAGTTCTGGGCGGCGATGCCACGCTCGACAATGTCGACCACGAGCATTCGTTTGCCGCGCAACGCCGACGCCGAGACTGCCTCTTTTCGGAACGACCCATGAAACCGCACTGCCCGAACTGCCTGAAGGAAATGACCAAGGCATCCGCCTCGCGCAATCTGTTCAATTGCGAGCCCTGCCGCGAGATCATCCAGTACTTCGGCGGCAGCGCGGATCACGGCGAGCCGGGGCCGCACTTCTCCTGGCCGGTCCGCCGCAAGCGCGCCGTCCACACCGCCCACGCGGCGTGATCTTTCCTAGAGATGATCCGGAAAAGTGCGCAGCGGTTTTCCGGATCATGCTCAAACAAAGAGGGGAAGCGCGATGGCGATTCATCGTAATCGCATCGCGCTTTAGCCCCACACCACGCCGACGTCTGTCCTCGCCGCATCCGCGGCCATCCGCGGCGGCCGCACCACGGTGACGGTGCAGGTCGCCTCTGCAGCCACCTTGGCCGAGACGCTGCCGAGCCAGGTACGCCTGAACGAATTTTGCCGCGCCCCGATGATGAGATGATCGACCGAGTTCATCTCGGCGAATTCCAAGAGCGCCGTGGCGGGATCGACCGCCTCCAGCACGTGAACCGACAGCCGGCTCTCGTCGAGCTTCAGCGGCGTGGCCCAATGCCGGAGCGCCACCAGGCGATCGATGTGCTTGTTGGAGCCCTGCTCGTCCAGAGTCTTGTCAATGGCGATGCGGTTGAGCTTGAGGACATTGACGCAGGCAAGTCGCGCCGAAGGTAACGTGGCCAGAATGCGCTCGGTGGTCATGCGCAGCGCCTCGTTCAGCTCCGGCGCGCCTTCGGCGGTATCGAGCGCGACCGCGACGATCGGGCTCGACGCGATCTGTTCCGCAACGTCGGATTTTGCGCGCGGCTGCATCGCGCCCTGGTTGAAGCGGCGTCGCCACGCGACGCTGAGCGGATCACGCTTGATCCGTTCCGAGCGCGCGGTGAGCTTGACCTGGTCCGGATGGGTGAGATCGAACGCGAGCTGGGACGCTGTCGGATAGCGCCACACCGGCTCGATCTCCAGGCACCGCAGCACGACCTCCTGGAGCCAGGGCGGATAGTCGGCGCGCAGCGCGCGCGGCGGATGCGGATCGCGCCACAGCCTGCGCCGCATTGCGCGCAGTGTCTCGCCCTCGCCGAACGGACGCTCGCCCGTGGTGAAGAAATAGAGCAGCACGCCGAGCGAGAACAGATCGCTGCGCGGATCGTCGCGCACGCCCAGCAGCCGTTCCGGCGCCATATAGGGCGCGGTGCCATAGGGTAGGCGGAACTCCTCCTGCAACAGGTCGGGCAGATGGTTGTGATGCGAGAGACCATAATCGATCAGCACCGCCTCGCCGCTCTCGCGGAACATGATGCTGCTCGGCTTGATGTCGTGATGAATCACGTTTTGCCGGTGCAGATCGGCGAGCGCGGTCGCGACCTTGGCGACGAGCTGCCGCGCCTCGTTGTAAGGCAGCGGCAGATCGGGCAGCCGCTTGTACAGCGTGGTGCCGGCAATGCGCTCGATCACGACATAGGCCTGGTGCGCGAAATCGCCGGTGCCGAAGCACGAGGGCACGTGGGGACCTGCGAGCCGCGGCAGAATCATCATCTCCATCTCGAAGGAGACGATCGCGGCGGGGTCCTCGCCCTCCGATGCCCGCGGGATCTTCATCAGCAGCGGCACGTCGACGCCGGGATGGGTGACCGTCCACAGCGTCGCCATGCCGCCGGCATGGACGCACTCGCCGATGGTGTAGCCATCGATGACAGCGCCCGATTTGACCAGGGGTTTGGGCATTGGCCGCTAGCGCCCCTGCGACAGCCGGTCGGCCAGCCAGTGCGGCAGGCCGTTGTCGCGGATCCGGCGCGCGGCCGCCTCGATATCATAGGGCGCGCGGCAATAGGTGATCTCGCAGGAGACCGTCTCGAACAGCGCGAAGGCCGCTGAAGGATCGCCGTCGCGAGGCTGGCCGACCGAGCCCAGCACCGCCAGCCATCGCCGGCCGCGCAGCAGCGGCACGGAGACATCTGTCTTGGGCAGGAGGCTCGTCATCTTCGCGGTCACCGACATCGAATAGAGCGCCGGGCGGTGGATGTGGCCGCAGAAGGTGACATGGGCCGGCGTCGCGATCAGGCTCTTGGCCGCATCGGCGGTCGAGCGGACATAGTGCCAGCGCTGCGGGCTTGCGGCTTCCGAGTGGACGTAGAGCCGCTCCTTCTCTTCCACGGCCATCGGCAGCTCGGCGAGGAACCGCCGCTGGGCCACGTCGAGCCGGCCACGCGTCCATTCGATCGCGACTTGCGCCTCGGCATTCATCGATTCGGCCGTGCTGTTGACGGCCTCGTCATGGTTGCCGCGGACCGCGATGGCGCCCTCCGCGACCAGCGCCATCGCGGTCTCCACGACCCATTCCGGATCGGCGCCATAGCCGACGAAGTCGCCGAGCAGGACGAATCGCTCCGCGCCCTTGGCGCGCGCCGCCTTCAGGCAGGCCTCGAACGCCTGCCGGTTGCCGTGGATATCCGAGAAGACAGCGAGAAGCACGCACCCTCCACCCTCAAACCTTATTGTGAGCCGATAAAGCCAATTTGAGGGGCGTCAACAGGATGCGCCAGCCGGGGGCGGTTTTCCAGCGCGGCCTTCGCGCGATGGTCTGGCGCGATGATGAAGAGCCTATTGCTCGTCCTTGGGCGGCATCCGGGGCGGCGGCAGCGGGGTGAACACGGCGCCTTGCGCGCCGGCCGGCGGGGCGACGAATTCGCCGGTCGAGGAATCGCCACCGCTGGTCTCCAAGATGGTCTTGGGCGTCACATATTCTCGGACCATGTCGATCAGGCTGCCCTCGCCGCCGCCGAAATCCGCGGCGCGCCCGCCCTGCGGATGCCCAGCCGCGATCTCGTTCTCCGCTGCATGGGTCTTGTCGGCCAGCCTGTCATTATAGGGCACCCGAAATGCGCGCGGGATGCCGCTCGGGCGATTGTCCTCATCGAGCTGCTCGACCCACAGATAGATCGAGCCGGGATCGCCCTCCAGTGAATGCGGCTCGACGATGCGGGCCTTCAGCAGCTTGAATGAGGCCGGCAGCCGGTCGGAACTGGCCCAGCCGAGCAGCCCGCGCATTTCGGTGAAGCTGACGACATAGAAGGCGCTGGTCACGACCACCGCGACCGCTTTGAACGACCAGTGCAGCCGCGCATAGACCAGCACGATCAGCAACAACGCGCCGATGACGGCATAGGCGACCGACAGCGTGAGAATGACCGTTTGCAGGCTAGTCACGGCGTACCCTCGCAGTGTTCTTGCTCACACCGGTCCTCGGGTCGAGATCGCCGCCGTTGCGCCAGCTGCTGCGGAACGTCTCCAAGAGCGATTTTGGCCGTTGGCTCACGTCGACCACCTTGCCCTCGGCATCGAGCCGGAACCGCACCGCGGTCTTTTCGTCGCCGGTGTGGTCGAGCGTGAACTTGTTGTCGAACACCACCTGCGCGGTCGGATTGAGCTTCTGCACCTTCACATTGGCCGTGACAGGCTCGCCTGTCGTGGCAACGAAATGCGAGACATTCACCGTGTATTCGCCGGCGACGATGCCGCGCACGGTCACAATCTCCTCGCGGATGGGCGAAGCGATCTTCTTACCGGCGACCATGATGAAGTCGTTGGCGCCGCCGCGGTCGTCGCGGTCGAGCGTGAGAAAGCCGGCCTCGCGGTGGCGGTACCAGGCGATGTTGCCGGCGGGATCCTGCACGAACAGGTCGAGATCGTCCGGATGGTTGTCCGGCCAGTCCAGCGTGATCATGAACTCGGCCTTGGAGTCGATCTTGCCGTCCTTGGCATCCGGCGAGACCGCGAGCAGCGCCAGGAAGAACAGGAACGCGATCACCTGGAGCGCCTTGAACAGCATCACGCCGAGCGGATCGAACGGCTCCTCGCGCGGATAGAGGCCGAAATCATCCATCATGACGGCGTTCCGGCGCCTTTGATTCCAGCGCCTCTGATCTCAGCGCCCTTGATATCAGCGCCTTGGCGCTCGAGCACCGGCGTCACATAGGTCTCGGTCAGCACCACCGCGTCCGAGAATACCCGCTGGGTCGCAGCATCCAGCATGTAATACTGGATGCGGACCAGGATCGAGCCGACGAGGCCGGCAAGCGTCGTATACATCGCCACCGCCATGCCATCGCTCATCAGGCCCATCGAGGAGCGCATCGCGACCTTGTCGGCGGCGTCCAGCCCCGCGATCGGCGCCAGCATGATGATGAAGCCGATGACGGTCCCGAGCAGGCCGAGCTTCATCAGCGTATCCGAAACGAACGCGCCGAAACCATTGGAGCCGCGCAGCCGGTCGGCGAGCGTGCGTAACAGCAAGGTCTGGTCGACCGGCCGGTAGTCCTGCGCGGCGGCTTTGGTCACCAGGCTCTCGATATGGTCCCGCACCAGCCCGCGCGGCAGCGCCGTCGCGCGCGCGTCGAGCAGCTTGCCGCCGTCAGGCGCCGCAAGCACCGCGCGGCAGCGCCGCGCCGCAGCGCCTTCACGCGAGATTGCCCGCGTGCGCAGGAAGCAATGACCGCAGGTCATGATGTAGAGCGCCGCGATGACGCTGGAAATGTAGGTGCGGTCCGAGGTCAGCATCAGATGAATCAGGCCGAACCGCCAGAGCAGCACGAGGGCGAAGATCGACAGGCCGGTGAAAATCATCCAGAACAGCAGCGCGCTGCGCTCGGATGGGTCGGTCGCTGCAGGCGCGATCGGTCCAATCGTCATCGAACTCATGTTGCACCGCTCCTTACCTTGCAAGCACTGGCTTGCAACGATTCCACCCCGATTAGATCAAAGCCGCTGCGCCCGGTCCAAAGAGCCATGCCCAATCCGGATTGGGAAATTTGCCCGAGCTGCAATCCGGCCCAAAGGCTGCAATTGGCAAGGCGCGGCGGCGTTGTTAGGCTGACCTTACCAAACGTCGGGGATGATCGCATGCGCCTCGTGCTTCAGCTTGTCGCCCGTCTGCTGCTCATCGTCGCGCTCTGCCTGGGCGCGGCGACCCTGTGGGCCACCGTCGATGCCTATCGCAGCGTCGACCGGGCCACGGCGGCTTCCGCGCAGCGGGTCGGGCAAGCGCTTCAGGCGCTGTATTGGCACGAGTTTCTGTTGCGCAGCAGCAGAACGCGCGAGCAGCTCCTGCCCGTTCCGGAGTGGCGCACGCTGGAAACGATGAAGCTGATCTCGCCCGGCGTCTGCGTCGAGTTCCAGCCGGCCATCGCATTCGAAAAACCGCTCTGCGGCCAGAGCGAGGGGCTCGGCAAGACGCCGCCGCGCTGGTTCGCCGCGATCGTGCCGACCTTGCTCGGCAGCCACGCCGAGGTGGTGCGGCCGGTCAGTCCGCGCGCAGCAACGGCCGGCACCGTCGTCGCGACGCCGGATGCCGCAGCCGCCATCTCGCTCGCCTGGGAGTACGTCCTCAACGTGATCGATGTCGCGCTGTTGATGGCGGCGGCGATCGCAATCCTCGCCTCGGTTGCGATCGCGCATGCGCTGGCGCCGGCGCGCGCGATCGTCACTGCGCTCCAGCGCATGGCGCGAGGCCAGTATCGCACAAAACTCCCGCGCTTCCGCTCGATGGAGCTGGCGATGATCGGCAACGCCGTGGGCGAGCTCGGCGGTCGGCTGGAGGAAGCGACCGAGCAGCGCGCGGCGCTGACGCGGCGCCTGATCGAGATCCGTGACGACGAGCGCCGGGCGCTTGCCCGCGAGCTGCATGACGAGTTCGGGCAAAACCTTTCCGCGATCCTCGCCTTCGCCAACACGATCGAGACGGCCGGCGCGAGACAGAACAGGGGCAACGGCATCGCCCAGGACGCGCGCATGATCTCGCAGGCGACCCATCACCTGATGGCATCATTGCGCGATGCCTTGAAGCGGCTGCGCAATCCGTTGCCCGAGGAACTCGGGCTCGAGGCGAGCCTCGTCAATCTCGTCGACAGCTGGCGCTCGCAGAGCGCGGCGCGGCCGACGATCCAGCTCGACGTCAGAGGCGATCTCACCGACATCAGCGGACCGGCTGCGACCACGGCCTATCGCGTCGCCCAGGAATGCCTGACCAACGCGCTGCGCCACAGCTCCGCGCGAGAGATCAGCTTGCGGATCGAACGGCGCGCCGGCGAGGACGATACGCTGCTGATTAGCGTCGAGGACGACGGCGGCGGCGATGCGGAACGTGTCGCGCAGTCGGCCGGCTTCGGCCTCACCGGCATCCGCGAGCGCGTCACGGCCGCCGGCGGATCGCTGTCGATCCTGCCGGCGCGAGGCGGCCTTAGCGTCGCCGCCACCATCCCGCTCGCCGCGTGAGGCCGGCATGAACGAGGTCGCCGCAACAGGCATCTCCGTGCTGCTGGTGGACGATCATCCGATCGTGCGGCAAGGCTACCGTCGCGTGCTGGAGAGCCAGGGCGATCTGCACGTCGTGGCGGAGGCCGATAATGCCGCCGACGCCTACGGCGCTTTCAAGGCGCACGACCCCGACGTCGTCGTGCTCGATATCTCGATGCCCGGCGCGAGTGGCCTCGAAGCCATCCGCAACATCCGCGCGCGCAGTCCGCGGGCGCGCATCCTCGTCTTCACCATGCACAACGAGGCCGTGCTGGTGAAAGCCGCCTTCGGCGCCGGTGCCTCCGGCTTCGTCACCAAGAGCAGCGAGCCGTCCGCCGTCGCGAATGCGATCCGCAGCGTCGCCCGCGGCGAACGCGCGATGAGCGACGACATCGCACATGTTTTGGCCGAGGACAGTTTATCGACGGGCTCGGTGCTGGATCAGCTCGGCGAGCGCGAAATCGAAATCTTGCGCCAGTTCGCCGGCGGCGCCACCACCGAACAGATCGCGGCGCATCTCAATCTCAGCGTCAAGACGGTCCAGAACTACCACTATCTGATCAAGACCAAGACCGGCGCGCGCACCGACGCGCAGCTGGTGCGGCTGGCGGCGAGTTGCGGACTGACGAGGATTTAGCAGCAGAACTGCCGCATTCCTCCAGGCAACTCGAAGCTTTTTCAATCTGCCGGGCAAATTGGAACGGAGACCATCCAGTTCCGGTTGGTAGCAGAGTGAAGGAGTAGAACGTCATGAGTAAGGTTCATCACAACTCGGCCGCCCATCCCCCTATCATCACAGTCGGCGAACTCATCGACGAACTGTGCCGCCTACCCGATAGCGCCATTGTCCACTTCCGCTGCCCCATGCTCGATCAGGAGCTAACCTTCTACCGCGTTCGCAAGCGGTCAAAGGACGCGGTCGAAATCGCAGTCAATGCATATCCGGAAAGTCCGCCGGTCGTGCCATCGGCCGATCCGGCCCTCCATGGACGCAGGCGCCATACTGCATCGACGCCGACACACAATGGTGCCCTTCTTCACAAGGCGAGAGGTTGATGGGCCGTAGCGCGTATCGAACAGCTGTTGCGAACTAGCAGGCCTTCAACCCGCGCAGGACCAGCGCGAGCGTCGCGTCGACGCGCGCGGGCAAATCGGCGTCTTTCCATTCGTCGGCATGGGCAGGATGGTGGAAGCGCACCGTCGCATCGAAGATAGCGCGCGCGGTGACCTTGACGTCGTCGACGGCGAACACGCCCTGCTGGACGCCGTCGGACAGGATCGCCGCGATCTGATCGATCATGGTGTCCTTGTGGCACTTGACGGCGGCGCAGGCTTCGCGCGCCAGCGTCAGATAGGTCTGGAACATTTCGGGGTCGTCGAGCACGCGCGAACGCTTCGCGGCGAACAGCGTCCGCAGCCAGCGGTCGAGCCGGTCGGGCGCAGGACCCTGCTCCTTCGCGATCGCCAGCAGCGGCGCGTCGATGCGGTCGAGCCAGCGTTTGGCGACCGCCTCGCGCAGCGAGGCCTTGCTCGGAAAGTGGCGATAGACGCTGCCGTGGCTCACATCGAGCGCACGGGCAACGTCGACCACGGTGGCCTTGGCAAGTCCGTAGCGCCGCAGCACGTCCTCGGTGACTTCGAGGATCCGCTCCGGCGTCAAGACAACGGCTTCATTCATGCCAGCACCATGTTCCCGTTCAGGGCTCAGTTACCCCCGGCAGTCGGGCTGCTTCCGAAGCGCCCTCGCCGGTCGTTTCGGAAAGCCTATGCCTTAATGAGGCAGTTTTGCAGCTTGCGCCGCGATCTGGCGCGCCACCAGCAAATTGAGCCAATGCCCAATCACGCCGGTGAGATTGATGATTTCGGTGGTCATTGTCTCAAGTCTCCATTCGTCCGCGGTCCCCGTTCTTCAATCCGCCCTCAAATCCGAACTCGCGTCGGATGTCGGGCTTCCCGGGGCTTATCGCGGGACGCCCAATCGGAGCGTCCGAGAACGGATATACACGTCTCGCTGACAGATTTCAATATCTGTCAGTCAATGATCCGTGATTGATAGTTAATTTTTGCGTCGCCGCCGGAACTGACCGGTCCTCCCGGCTCATCCCCGATAACCTTGTTCCGGCCCTCCGTTTCGTCCTCCCCCTCCGCCAAATCACGGCGTAAAAAGCCGCTTCGCTCGTCCGGGCCCCCAAGAACACAGAAACGGATTCCCACCCCATGCCCATCGTCAACCGCGTTGCCGCCCTCTCCGACGACATGGCCGCCTGGCGCCATGACTTCCACGAGAACCCTGAGCTGCTCTACGAAGTGCACCGCACCGCCGGCATCGTCGCCGACCGCTTGCGCGAATTCGGCTGCGACGAGGTGGTGACGGGCATCGGCCGCACCGGCGTCGTCGGCGTGATCCGCGGCCGCAAATCGGCCTCCGGCAAGACCATTGGCTTGCGCGCCGACATGGATGCGCTGCCGATCATGGAAACCTCGGGCGTGCCGTACGCCTCGAAGGTCCCCGGCAAGATGCACGCCTGCGGTCATGATGGCCACACCGCGATGCTGCTGGGCGCTGCCAAATATCTCGCCGAGACGCGCAATTTCGACGGCACCGCGATCATGATCTTCCAGCCCGCCGAGGAAGGCGGTGGCGGCGGCAAGGCCATGGTCGAGG
This sequence comes from Bradyrhizobium diazoefficiens, assembly GCF_016616235.1. Taxonomy (NCBI): domain Bacteria; kingdom Pseudomonadati; phylum Pseudomonadota; class Alphaproteobacteria; order Hyphomicrobiales; family Nitrobacteraceae; genus Bradyrhizobium; species Bradyrhizobium diazoefficiens. Next base: position 3,192,206 of record NZ_CP067100.1, on the reverse strand, counting down.
ACGGGCTGATGACGCGCTGGAATATCCAGGAGGTCTACGGCATGCACAACATGCCGGGCCTGCCGGAAGGGCATTTCGCCACGACGGCGGGCGCGATGCTCGCCTCCTCGGACAACATCCAGATCACGGTCCACGGCAAGGGCGGCCACGCCGGCGCGGGTCCGCACAAGGCGGTCGACAGCGTGCTGATCGGCTCGCAGATCGTGGGCGCGCTGCAATCGATCGTCGCGCGCAACGTCGATCCACTGAAGTCCGCGGTCATCTCGATCACGCAATTCCACTCCGGCACCGCTTTCAACATCATCCCGGAGATCGCCGAGCTCGGCGGCACCGTGCGCACGCTCGATCCTGACGTGCGCGATCTCGTCGAGCGCCGCATCGGCGAGGTTGCCGACAGCGTCGCGCGCGCTTATGGCGGCTCGGCGGAGACAAAATACACCCGGATGTATCCGGTGACGATGAACCATGCGCGCGAGGCCGGCCTTGCCGCCGAGGTCGCCCGCGACATCGTCGGCACTGACCGCGTCAACGACAAGTTCGTTCCCATGATGGGCGCCGAGGACTTTTCGTTCATGCTGGAAGCGCGCCCAGGCGCGATGATACTGGTCGGCATGGGCGACAGCCCGGAATGCCACCACCCGGCCTACGTCTTCAACGACAACATCCTCGGCCACGGCGCGTCGTTCTGGGCGCGCCTGGTCGAGACGCAGATGCCGGCGGGGTAGGAGGTTCGCAGGGTGGGTTAGCCGAAGGCGTAGCCACCTCTTCTGTGTCCCGCGGTGAGAGACAGTGGTGGGTTACGGTACGCTAACCCACCATACGCGCTAAGATCAGTTACAGACCTCGACGGCATTTTGGCCGGCTACCCCGGCACCCGCGCCCCCGGTTCCCGGCCCAGCAGTTGGCGTCACCAATCTGCAACCGGACCGAACCGGGCGACAGCCCGCCGAGTTGCAAAAGATTTGGCCTGACGACCGGGCCTGCGGATTTGCTGGCGCAGCTTCGATCTGTTTGCGGTCGCTATCCCGCTTCCTGGAATCGTCGCGCGTCGCCACCGGCTTTTTCTCCGGCACCTTCTCACATTCATTGTCGTCGTTGACGCGATAACCGGCGCGGCAGGTGATCCGAGTGCATTGATCCCCGTCCGCCTTGAAGCCGTGATCGCAGACGAGCGGGCAGACGCGACCCGGTTGGCCTTCAGCTCATCGAGCGCGCCGGTGCTTGCAAGCTTTGCGTCGAATTTCGTCCCTGCATATTTGTTGAACAGCGCCAGCGAGCGCTGCGCCGTCTGGCCCCACTCGCTGTCGGCTGATCCGGTCATGCAGCCGACGCGCCGCAGTTCGAGTTGCACGGACTTCGCCAGATCATCCGGCGCGGGGCTGGATGACGGCGCAGGGGATAATGCCGCAACCTTCTTGCTTGCCGCATCGGCCGCCTGCCTGTCCGCAGCCTGCCTTGCCGCGGCTTCAGCAGCCGCCTTCTCTGCCGCCTGCTTCTCGGCGAACGCCTTCGCTGCCGCAGCTTCGGCGGTCTTGCGCTGTTGCTCGGCTGCTTCTGCTCTCGCCTGCTCGACCTGCTTTTGCTTCTCGGCAGCGACGCGCGTCTCTTCAGCCGCCTTCGCCGCTGCTGCCGCCTTGTCCTGCTCAGCCTTCTGCGCGCGCTCGGACGCCAGCCTCGCCTTCTCCTGCTCGGCGAGCTTCGCTTTCTGTTCGGCAGCGACGCGCACTTCTTCGGCAGCGATCTTCTTCAGCTGCACGCGCGCCAGATTGGCGTAGAAACCGTCAGGATAAGCCTGCAGAAACGCCTCCCATCCGTCGCGATCACCCGCCTGCAACGCCAGTTCGTAATCCCTGCGAACCGCGTCCTGCGGATTTGGCTGCCCCGCCGTTGCAGCCGGTTTTGCAGGAACAAGAGCGACATCATCGCCGCCCAACGAACCGTAGACATACGGCTCTTACTTGTAGCCGGTGTTCTTCAATACGTCGTCGCGGACGAAACCGAACGCCTTGCGCAGATCGAGGCCGGGCTTCGGCAGGTGATCGGCAAGCGCGACTGCAAATGGACTGTTCTTTGAATCGCCGTCCGACGCCGTGAATCCCGCCTTGGCCGCGAACGCAATCATCGTGTTCGGGCTAGTCGGCTCGACCTTGGCGAGCCCGCGCCCGATCGCGCGCGAGGCTACCGTCCGCTTCATGGTCTTGGCGAACGGATTGTCGCGGCAGGCATCAAGAATGACGAGCCGAAGCTGTTTGGCTGGCTCGATGCTCACCAGCACACGATCGATCGGCAGCGCCTCGTCGTAGACGTCGGTGTCGGTCTCGAGAGCGGCATCGGTCGGAATCAGGTAGTTGGTGCCGTCGACCTCGAGACCGTGGCCTGCGTAATAGACGATCGCGACATCGGCGTCCCGCGTCCTCGCACCGAACTCGCGCAGCGCCTTGCGCATGTCCGACGCGTTCAAGTCCCGCCTGACGTCGACGTTGTCGAAGCCGGCCTTCCTGAACATGCCACCCATCAGGATCGCGTCGTTCACGGGATTGCCGAGCTTCGGCGCGCTCTTGTAGGCGGAATTGCCGATGACGAGCGCCACGCGCTTTTCGGCGAACGCTGGGCTGCAGCAGAGGGCAAAACAAGCGAGAGCTCCGAGCACAATGGAGCAGGCCCGAAGGATATGCTTCATCATCAGTTGCATATTTCGGCCGGTATCTTGACTGTAGGAGTGGCAGGATGATTGGCTGTCCCCAGCCGGCACCCCTTGGCGATCGGCCTGCAACCGGCGCTGTTGCAGATCACCTGACCCGAAGCCTGCGGCGCTGACGGTGCGGCCTCCGTTTGTTTTCGATCCGTATCGCGTCTCCGGGTATCTTCCCGCGTCGCGACCGGCTTCTTCTCCTGGATCTTCTCGCACTCATTGTCGTCGCCGACGCGATAGCCGGCACGACAGGTGATCTTGGCGCATTGGTCGCCGTCGGCCTTGAAGCCGAAATTGCAGACCAGCGGGCAGACCCGTCCCGGTTTCGCCTTCAGCGCATCGAGCGCCTCGATGCTGGCAAGCTTCGCATCGAACTGGGTGCCGGCATATTTGTTGAACAGCGTCATCGAGTGCTGCGACGCTGCGCTCCAGTCACCGTCAGCCGCAGCGGACAGGCAGCCGACCCGGCGCAGTTCGCTCTGCACGGATTTTGTCAGATCGGCCGCCGACAATGTGGACGCGGGTGCGGGCGAGAAGGCCGCGACCTTCTGCTCAGGCTCAGGCATCTGCCTGTCGGCGGGGGGCTTTGCGCCCTGCTCCGCTTTCTCTGCAGCCTGCTTGGCAGCGAGTTCGGCCTTGGCTTTCTCCGCCGCCTGCTTCTCGGCCAATGCCTTCGCCGCCGCCTCGGCCACCTTGCGCTGCCGTTCGGCCGCCTCGGCTCTCGCCTGCTCGATCTGCTTCTGTTTCTCCGCCGCGATCCGCGCATCCTCAGCGGTCTTGGCCGCCGCAGCCGCCTTCTCCTGCTCGGCCTTCTGAGCGCGCTCGGCGATGAGCTTCGCCTTTTCCTGCTCGGCTGCCTTGGCCTTTTGCTCAGCCGCCGCGCGCGTCTCCTCGGCGCCGATCTTGTTCAGCTGGCCCTTGGCGAGGTTGGCGTAGAACCCCTCGGGATATTGCGCCAGGAACGCTTCCCAGCCGTCGCGCGTGGCAAGCTGAAGCGCAAGCTCGTAATCCCTGCGAATGGCATCCTGTGGGTTGGCCTGCGGACCGGTGGCGGCCGGCTTGACCGCGACCAGCGGCACATCGTCGCCGCCGAGCGAGCCATAGACATAGGGCTCCTGCTTGTAGCCGGTCGCCTTGAGCACGTCGTCGCGCACGAAGCCAAAGGCCTTGCGCAGATCAAGGCCCGGCTTCGGCAGGTGTTCGACCAGCGCGGCCGCAAACGGGCTGTTCTTGGAGTCACCGTCGGACGCGGTCGATCCCGCCTTCGCCGCGAAGGCGATCATAGTGTTGGGGCTGGTCGGCTCGACCTTGGCAAGGCCGCGTCCGATCGCACGCGAGGCCAGCGTACGCTTCATGCTCTTTGAGAACGGATTGTCGCGGCAGGCGTCGAGGATGATCAGGCGAAGCTGCTTGGCCGGCTCGACCGCGAACAGCGCGCGCTCAACCGGGATGGTCTCGTCGAGCACGTCGCCGTCCGTCTCCAGCGTTGCGTCGGTCGGAATGAGATAGTTGGTGCCGTCGAGCTCGATGCCGTGGCCGGCGTAATAGATCACCGCCATCTCCGCATCGCGCGTTCTGCCGGCAAACTCGCGCAGCGTGCGCCGCATCTCGCTGGCACTGAGATCCAGCCTGACGTCGACGGAATCGAAGCCGGCCTTCTTGAACATGCCGCCCACCAGGGTGGCATCGTTGACGGGATTGCCGAGCTTGGGCGCGCTCTTGTAGGCGGAATTGCCGATCACGAGCGCCACGCGCCGGTCGGCATGCGCCGGCCCGCAGGCAAGGCCCATCGCCAATATCAACAAAGCAAATAACCGAAACGGAATCACTTTGCGTCCCCCCGGATGCAATTCCACGAGACTATTCGGTAGCGTCGCCGATTGCTAATTCTTCCTATGTGATTTCGATCACATAGGGCTCCTCGAACCGTGGTAAGGATAATGCGACGAAGCGTCGCCCTGCTTTCGGACGGCCGCCGACGCGGGCGTTGAGTCCGCTTACAACTGCACCACCTCGTGCCGCATCACGAACGGCGCCAGTAGCGCGTGCACCTCGTCGGCGACGACATCGCGCTGATCCGGCGGCAGCCCCGTGAGCGTCACGGTGGCGATCGAGCCGTGGCTGCCGTGGGCGCCGACCTTCACCTTGCAATCGATGCCGCGCTCATTGAGCGGCGCCAGCACCTTGGTGAACACGCGCTGGGCGGCGTCCCAGCGCAGCTGCGGCTTGAATACCTTGCCGACGCCGGTCACCGGCATCGGATCGATCGGAATGATTTGCACCGGAACGGCGGCACGCTCCGGCGTGCGCTCGCGGACCCAGGACTCGAGCTCGCCGGGCTCAACTGTGGCGCCGGGCTTCAGCTGCACGTAACCCACCGGCAGCTCGCCGGCATAGGCGTCGGGCTGGCCGACCACCGCGGCGAAGCCGACCGCGGGATGGCGGAACATGATCTCCTCGATCGGCGCCGGATCGATGTTGTGGCCGCCGCGGATCACGAGATCCTTGGCGCGGCCGGTGATCCAGAGATAGCCGTCGGCGTCGAGACGGCCGAGATCGCCGGAATTGACCCAGACCTCATCCACGAAGGCGCCCTTGTTGTGCTCGTGGTTGAGATAGCCGCCGAACACGCCGGGTCCGGCCATGATGATAACGCCGATCTCGTCGGGCTTGCAGTCGCGGATCAGGCGGCCGTCGGCGTCGAGCTGCACGATGCGCACGCGCGCATAAGGCATGGGAAGGCCCACCGAGCCGAGCCGGATCGGCCGTGAGGGATAGGCGAGCGTATGCACGCTCGAGGTCTCCGTCATGCCGTAGACCTCGACCACCGGCAGCTTGAGCTTCTCTTGAATCGCCGAGCCCACGGCGACCGGGATCGCCGAGCCGCCGCCGGCGGCATATTTCAGGCTGGAAATATCGGCATTTTCAGGCGGCACCGCGAGCGTCGCCGCGAGCACGGTCGGAACGCTCGACAGCGCCTCCGGCTTGAAGCGCTCGACCAACCTCCAGATGTTTTTCACCGCGTTCGGATTGCGCCAGCCGCTCGGCGACAGCACGACCAGCGAGCCGCCGCTCGACAGCGTCAGCAGCACCTGCGTCAACGATCCGCCGACGTGAAACAGCGGCATGCCGAACAGCAAATTCGAGCCGGGCTTCGGCTTCAGCAGCAGATTGAGCGCCCAGGCCTGGTAGACCTGGTTGGCGTGGGTGTGCCGCACCAGTTTTGGCGTACCGGTGGTGCCGCCGGTGTGGAAATAGGCGGCGATGTCGCTGCCTAGAATCTTGCGCCCGCTGACAAGCCGGTCGGACGGCTGCTGCTTGATCAGGTCGCCAAACGCAAAAACGCCTTTATCCGGGTCGCCGCCGCCGAACACCTGCACGACCGCCTTGAGGTGCTTGAGCTGCGGGCGGATCTGCTCGACCTTCTGCCAGATGTCGGTGCCGGGCATCGGCCCCAGCGCCACCAGGACTTTCGTGTTCGCGGCCTCGAGAATCTCCGCGATCTGATGCGGCTCGAGCAGCGGGTTGACGGGATTGGCGATGCCGGCCGCCTCGGCGCCGAACAGCGTCACGAAGGCATCGGGCACCAGCGGCAGCATGAATGAGACCACGTCGCCCTTCTCGACGCCGAGCGCATGAAACATGTTGGCGGCCTGGGTGACGCGCGCGATGAAGTCGCGATAGGTCACCATAACAGGCGTGTCGGCCGGATCGGCATTTTGCAGGAACTGGATCGCCGCCCCATCGGGATTGCGCGCCGCGCCCAATTTAATGGCGTCATAGGTGCTCTCGGCCGCGACGCGCTCGGCGTAAGGGACCTGCTCGAAGGCCCTGACCTCCGCGTCCGTCAAAAACTCCGGATAGTCGTCGCCAATCAACCGATCGAGCGTGTGGATGCCCGCCATGGAATTCCGTCCTCCCTCAGATGCATGTCTCCGCCCGCTGTCTTTTGACATTTTGGTTTCAGGCGGAGCCTCGGCCGATAGCTGGTCGAGCGCGGACAGAATGATGGATGATTGGGCGTTCGTCCATGGCTTAACGATTACGGTGGTAGCTCTCGCGTTCGAGGCCGTTGAACCTCCGCGCCCGATCCGGGGACCAAGAGCATGCGTCGGATTCGCCTGCTAGCGTCCTGCCGCAAGACTTGAGGTAATCATGACCACGCCCCTGCGGGAGATCGCCACACGGCTGTTCGTCGCGCTCACCATGGCCGCGGCGGTGATGGCAGCAGCGATCGCCCTGCCCCGCGACGCGCTCGCCGAAGACAGCCAGTTCGACAAGATGCGCGCCAGGATCGCCGCCTTCGTCGCCGACAAGATGGAGAAGCTGGGCGGCTCGCGCATCGTCTACAACGTCGATACCGACGGACTGCGTGAGAGCGTCGTCACGGATTTGCGCGACGACGTCTACAAGCTCCTGCGCGATGGCAAGATCGCCTTCTCCGGGCTTGCGATCTGCGACGGTGGCGTCGAATTGAAGATCACCGATCCCAAGGGCCGCGACCAGATCGCGCGCAAGCTGGCGTCCGCCGCGGAAGGATTGCCGTCACATGCGCTCGCCGTGACCGACGGCGGCGACGGACTGGTCAGGCTCGCATCGACCGATGCCGCCTCCGCCGCTCGGCTGCACGAGCTCGTCGAAGACTCCATCGCGATGATCGAGCAGCGCCTCAAGGATTCCGACATCAAGCTCGCGAGCGTCCAGCCCGACGGGGCCGACCGCATCCGCATCTTCATCCCGGGAATGATGGAGCCGGACCGCGTGACCGCGATCTTCGCCACCAAGGTGAAGGTCAGCTTCCGGCTGGTCGACGTCTCGATGCCGGCGGAGCAGGCGCAATCGGGCGCGCCACCTGCGGGAACGGAAGTCCTGCTCGGGTTCAAGGACCACCGCCCCTATCTCGTTGCCAAGGACAGCGCGCTTGATGGCGACGACATCAGCTATGCAGGCCCGGGATTTGCGGGCGATACGAAGGAGCCGATCGCCTCGTTCCGCTTCAACGGCCACGGCACGCGGCGCTTCGCCCATGTCACCGCGGAGAACGTCGGAAAGCCCTTCGCCATCGTGCTCGACGACAGGGTGATCTCCGCCCCCGTGATCCGAGAACCCATCACCGGCGGCTCGGGCCAGATCTCCGGCAATTTCGCCCTGGAGGAGGCGAGTAGCGTCGCCATGCTGCTGCGCGCCGGATCGCTGCCGGGGCACCTTGCCCTGGTCGAGCAGCAGGTCGTGCAGCCCGCCGCCAAGCGTAACGCGAAGACCGCCCCGCGCCGCGTCTCGCCGGGGCGCCCAACGCCGATCACGACGCCAGCGCCCGTTCCGGGGTCCCGAATCACGCGCGCCGCACAACCAACGGGCAATTGCCGAAACGCCCGATCAGGCTAAAATTTGCCTCTTGCGGCACGACGGCCGAAGGCTTCATTTCAAGCGGTCGTCATTCGATTTCGGCTATACGTATCGAGCAATACCGACCGGGACTGAAGGCCTTACGCGGGGTTAGTACCATGCCGTCCGGCAGCGCAGACATTTCGTCGATCCTTGACCGCATCCTGGATGCGGCGACGGACAATCTCAGGATCGCGAAGATCCTGGTTCAGATGGGCCTGGACCCCAACAACGTCACCTACGACGCGATCTTCAACCGTCTGCTCGAGATCTTCGTCCACAACATCACGCTCGCCAATCTGTTCGCCGCGGTCGGTGCCGGATTCTTCGTCGCCACCCTCTTGATGCGGACCATGGTGCCGCTGCGCGTCGCCAACATGATCGGCTGCGCGTTCTTCGCCGCGTTCGGCGCGCTATCCGCCAACGTCTCGACGTTCCTGCTCTATCTGCTGCTGCTTCCGATCAACGCCCTGCGCCTGCGCCAGATGCTCAAGCTGGTCAAGAAGGCGCGCCATGCGGCCGAAGGTGACATGTCGATCGAGTGGCTCAAGCCGTTCATGACCGAGCGCAAATATCGCCGCGGCGACACCCTGTTCAAGCTGGGCGATTCGGCCAACGAGATGCTCCTCACCGTCACCGGAAAATTCCTGGTCAAGGAGATCAATGTCGAGATCCTGCCCGGCGCGCTGATGGGCGAGCTCGGCTTCCTCACGCCGGACAACCGCCGTACCGGAACGATCGAATGCATCGAGGACGGCCAGGTGCTGACGATCACCTATGACCGCCTGCTTGAGATCTACTTCCAGGACCCGCAGTTCGGCTACTACTTCCTGGTGCTGACCAGCCAGCGCCTGTTGCAAAACATCGATCGGCTGCAGAAGCAACTGGCCACCGCGCAGGCGGCCACCACCAACAGGATCGCGTGACCTCGGCGGACCTCTCGCGGGCAGCTCTTCGCGCCCTCTTGGCTGTCAGGTGAGCCCCCGGAGTTTTGCGGAAAGCGGCCCATTTGGGGGGCTCCAGCCGTCCGCCGCAAAACCGCCCCAAAAACCGAATGGTAACCATGGCGCCCTTAAGGTAACGCCGTGACCAATTCCCCGACGATCCTGGTGTTCGATTCCGGCCTTGGCGGGCTCACGGTATTGCGTGAGGTCGTCGCCGCACGCCCGGACGCGCACTACGTCTACGTCGCCGACGATGCCTTCTTCCCCTACGGCCACCACAGCGAGGACGAGATCATCGCCCGCGTCGTGCCGCTGATGGGGAAGCTGATCGGCACCCATGATCCGGACCTGGTCGTGATCGCCTGCAACACGGCGTCCACCCTGGTCCTGTCGCATTTGCGCGCTGCTTATTCCCTGCCCTTCGTCGGCACGGTGCCGGCGATCAAGCCGGCCTGCGCGCAATCGAAGACCCGCCGTGTCTCGGTGCTCGGCACCAAGGGCACCGTGAAGCGCGAATACACCAAGGCGCTGATCCGCGATTTCGCGCAAGGATGCGAGGTGACGCTGGTCGGCTCGCCCGAGCTCGCCTCGCTCGCCGAACGCGAGCTCGGCGGCCATCCAATCAGCGACAGCGACATCTTCGCTGAACTCGCCCCGTGCTTCGTCGGCGATGCCGCGGATGCGACATCGCGCACCGACACCGTCGTGCTCGCCTGCACGCATTATCCGCTGCTGCTCGACCGGCTGAAGAAACTCGCGCCCTGGCCGGTCGAGTGGATCGATCCGGCGCCCGCGATTGCCCGCCGCGTCTCGGATCTGCTTGGCGCGCCTGCCTGCGGCATCGCGCAGTCCGGTGCCGAGATGATCTTCACCTCGAACCGCGTGCACGGTCTTTCGGCCACGCTGATGCCGTTCTTCGGCGGCCGCGCACTGGCCTGACTTTTCGCAGACACGGCCCGCTGCTAGGCTTCGCCGTTGTCATCTCGCGTGAGGTCATCCCATGCCAGCCCCCGCAAAGCCGCTCAATCGCCTCCGCCAGTTGTGGAGCGAGGGCCGCCCCGCCTTCGGCGCGATCGCGACCATCCCGAGCGTGCAGCTGGTGCAGATCATGGCGCGCGCGCTCGACTGGATCATCGTCGATCTCGAGCACGGCCCGATCGGCCTCACCGAAGCGCATGCGATGATTGCCGCGACGACCGGCACGCCGTGCACACCGCTGGTGCGGATCGCGGCGAACGAGCCGTGGCTGGCGAAAGCGCCGATGGACATCGGCGCCTTCGGCATCAATTTCCCGATGATCACCAATCGCACTGAAGCCGAGAAGGCGGTGCGCAGCGTGCGCTATCCGCCCCGCGGCGACCGGCTCTGGGGTCCGTTCCACGCGCCGTTCCGCTGGGGCCAGTCGATGCCGGATTACATGGCCTCGGCCGACGACGAGATGCTCTGCATGATCACCATCGAGCATGTCGACGCCGTCAACCGCATCGACGAGATCATGGCCACACCGGGCATCGACGTCGCGGTGATCGGCCCCGGCGATCTCGCGACCTCCATCAACAAGCGCGGCCAGATGGACGATCCGGAGCTCTTGGAGCTGGTCGCCCACGCCGAGGCCGGCATCCTCAGAAGCGGCGTGCCGATCGGCGGCGTCGCCCGCACTGCAGATCAAGCCAACCAGCTGATCGACCGCGGCTACGGCGCCATCGCGCTCGGATTCGACTGGTCGCTGTTCCAGCGCGGCATCATGGCATCGTTCGACGGGATCAGACGCTGAACAGGCCGATTGCCTCCTTGCCGGGAACGGCGGCGCTGCTAGGTCCTACCAGATTCCGGCAGGGGTCGTGCACGACGCCAAGATCCATGGCGACAAGTCTCTGAAAGTGCTTGGGGTTTACGTTGTCGACAAGACCAAGCCGCTGGCCTCGCTGGCGCCGTGATGCGGCGAACCGACCGCCCCTAAGCGGGTTGGTTCGTGCTAGAGCAGGCGGCGAGCGGGAAGCCCGCTCGCTGCTCATATTTTAATTCCGTGGGAACGAGCGATGCGCGGGAAAGCCAAGACCATTTCGCTGCCGCGCCGGCTGATTTGCGACCTCATGCACGCGTCGATGGACGTCCCGTTCGTCTCGCTCTCGCGTTCGCTCAATATCCGCCCCCTGATCGAGGCCCGCGCGGGCACGATAGCGCCCGCCGGCTGGGCCGCGATATTCGTCAAGGCGTTCGCGCTGGTGGCCAAGGACGAGCCGGTCCTGCGCACTGTCTACGCCAAATGGCCCTGGCCGACGCTCTACGAGCTCCCCCGTAGCGTGGCGTCGGTAGCGATCGCCCGGGTCGAGGACGGCGAGGAATGCGTGATGCCGCAGCGAATCGCGGCCCCCGAGGCCATGGCATTAGCGGCCGTCGATGCCGAGATCCGGCGCGCCAAGACGGCCCCGGTGGACGACATTCCGATGTTCCGCAAGGTCATGCGCGCCACTCGCCTGCCGCTGCCGCTGCGGCGGCTGTGCTGGGCGGTGGGCTTAAATTTCGGCCGACAGCGCGGCAACTGGTTCGGCAGCTTCGCGGTGAGCTCGGTGGCCGCCTATGACGGCGGCGAGCTCCATCCCATCACGCCGGGTCCATTCATCCTCAGCTATGGGGTGGTCGAGGGTGACCAGACCATCCATGTCGTGATCCGCTGGGACCACCGGGTTACCGACGCCGCCCCGATTGCCCGGGTCCTGACCCGGCTGGAACAGGTCCTGAACACTGAAATCGCTGCCGAATTGCGCACCGCCGGCCCCAAGCCCATCCGGGCAGTCGGGACCTGATTTCGCAGCCCTTCGCATTGACAGAAGGGCCTACATTCACCTAAAAGCCGCCTGCTCGCGGGCCGATTTCGGCCCGCGAAGCGTTTCGCGACCCGTGGTCCGCTCCCTCTAGCTTTGGGGATCAGACCTGTCGGTGCCGGGATCATCCCGTCACACAGGAGGGCGCGTTTCCTCAAACCATGCAACCGAAGAGGACGCGATGACTAAGCGCAGTGAGGCGAAGTACAAGATCGATCGCCGTATGGGCCAGAACATCTGGGGCCGCCCGAAGAGCCCCGTGAACCGCCGCGAATATGGCCCCGGCCAGCACGGCCAGCGCCGCAAGGGCAAGCTCTCCGATTTCGGCGTGCAGCTGCGCGCCAAGCAGAAGCTGAAGGGCTACTACGCCAACATCAGCGAGCGTCAGTTCCACGGCATCTATGTCGAGGCCAGCCGCCTCAAGGGTGACACCGGCGAGAACCTGATCGGCCTGCTCGAGCGTCGTCTCGACGCGGTCGTGTACCGCGCCAAGTTCGTCTCCACGATCTTCGCTGCCCGCCAGTTCATCAACCACGGCCACGTCAAGGTGAACGGCCGCAAGGTCAACATCTCGAGCTATCAGCTCAAGGTCGGCGACATGGTCGAGGTCAAGGAAGCGTCCAAGCAGCTCGCCCACGTGCTCGAAGCCAGCCAGCTCCCCGAGCGCGACACCCCCGACTATCTCGAAGTCGACCACGGCAAGATGACCGCGAAATACGTGCGCATCCCCGCCCTCTCGGACGTGCCGTTCCCGGTGCAGATGGAGCCCCATCTGGTCGTCGAATTCTATTCGCGCTGATAATTCGACAAATCAGTTACTCAAAGGCCCCGGTTTCCGGGGCCTTTTTGTTTGAGGCGGGCACTCCCATGTCTCAGCTCGTCCGTGCTATCCTGCACACAGCGGAGTTGACCATGACGCGTCTTCTGGAAGAGGCCTTCAGCAAGGTTTCCGGCCTGCCCGATTCAGAGCAGGACGAGCTGGCGCGAGCCCTGCTTGAACTAGCCGGGGTCGATCAACCCCCTATCCAGCTAACGGCGGCGGAAGAGGCCGATCTCGCCGAGGCCGACGCTGAAATCGCCCGCGGCGAGTTGGCGAGCGCAGACGAAGTCCGCGCGATGTGGGCCAAGCACGGGCTGTGAAGGTCCGCTACACGAAGCGGGCGCTCGCCCAATCGACGAAGTTCTGACCTACATCGATGCGCGCTCTCCCCAAGGGGCCGATCACGTGCGCGACCGTATTGTCGCGCTCATCGCCCTGCTTGGGGATCACCCGTATGCAGGGCGACAGACCACTCGCGCATACGTCCGTCGCTTGCCGGTCAACCCTTATCCCTATCTGATAGACTATCGTGTGACGGCGACGGAAATCGTTATTATGCGGTTTCGTCACGCCGCCCGGCGTCCACCCAGAGCTCGCTGACCGCAAGCGGGTGCCATTTCCTCAGGGAGCAAGTTGATGCTCTACACCCCTCCCCCCGTCGATCCCACGGTGCCGCCGGTGCGCATCAATCTGCTCTCGGACACGCAGACCAAGCCGACGGCTGCGATGCGCGAGGCGATGGCGCGGGCCGAGGTCGGCGACGAGCAGGTCGGCGACGATCCGACCGTGAATGCGCTGTGCGAGCGCGTTGCCGATCTGCTCGGCAAGGAAGCTGCGGTCTACATGCCGTCAGGCACGATGTGCAACGTCACGGCGACGCTGGTGCATTGCCGTCCCGGCGACGAGATCCTGGCACACGAGACCGCGCACATCATCGCGCGCGAAGGGGGCGCGCATGCCGCGATCGGCGGTTTCCAGGTCACGCAGCTGAAGGGCGCGGACGGCCAGTTCACGCCGGAGACATTTCGGAAGGCTCTGCACCCGCGCACGCGCTATCAGCCGACCCAGACGGTCGTCAGCGTCGAGCAGACCGCCAACATTGGCGGCGGTACGATCTGGAAGAAGGCCGCACTCGACGAGATCGTCGCGATCGCTAAACAACATGGCCTCATCACCCACATGGACGGCGCGCGCCTGCTCAATGCGACGGTTGCAAGCGGCATCTCGCCGCGCGACATGACGGCAGGCTGGGATTCCGCCTGGATCGACTTCTCCAAGGGCCTCGGCGCACCGATCGGCGGCGTGCTCGCGGGCACGCGCGCCTTCATCGATGCGGTCTGGCAGTGGAAGCAGCGCCTCGGCGGCTCGATGCGGCAGGCCGGCGTTTGCGCGGCCGCCTGCATCTACGCGCTCGACCACCACGTCGAGCGCCTTGCCGACGACCATGCCAACGCGCGCGCGCTCGCTCGCGGGCTGTCGCAGATTTCGGGCATCGAGGTGCAGGAGCCCGAGACCAATCTCGTGTTCTTCAAGCCCGACGGCGCCGGCGTTGCCGGCGACAAGATGGTGGCGGCGCTGCGCCAGCGCGGCGTCACGCTCGCGATGATGGACGGCCGCATCCGCGCCTGCACCCATCTCGACGTCAATGCGGCGATGATCGAGGAAGCGATCGGCTACGTCAGGGAGATCGTGCGGGCGGCGTAATCACCGACCCATGGCCTGATAGATCAGCGTCTTCAGCGCCAGCTGGATCCGGCCGCGCTGCGACGGGGTCTGCACCATGAAGATTCCGAACAGATCGTCCTCGGGATCGATGAAGAAGAACGTGCCGCCGACGCCGTCCCAGCGATATTCGCCGAGCGGCCACGAGGTGCCTGACGGCACCGAGGTGCGGACGGCGAAGCCGAGGCCGAAGCCGGAGCTGCTGCCCGGATAATAATTCTGGTCGCGCGCGATCTTCGTCTCCGGCCCGATGTGATCCGACGCCATCAGCGCGATGGTCTCGGGCTTGAGATAGCGCCGCCCGTCATAGCTGCCGCCATTGAGCAGCATTTGCGCGAAACGGGCGTAATCGCCGATCGTGCCGACCATGCCGCCGCCGCCGGATTCCCATTTCAGTGGTTGCCTGATATCGCGGACCTGCGTCATCGGACTGATCGCGCGGTCCCCAGGCATCGGCTCGGCGATGCGCGGCCACTGGGCGGGATCGGCGACATAATACGCAGTATCCATCATCCCGAGTGGATCGAGCAGCCGCTCCTTCGCGAACTCGAACAGCGATTTCCCCGATATCACCTCGATGATGCGGCCGAGCACGTCGGTGGAGAGGCCGTAGTCCCAGATCGTGCCGGGCTGTTCGGCGAGCGGCAGCGTGGCGATCTTCGCGACCAGTTCGGCATTGCTCAAAGCCTTGTTGTCGAACAGGCCGGCATCGGCATAGAGCTTGTTCACGAGGTCCCCGCCATAATAACCGTAAGGAAGCCCGGCGGTGTGGCGCATCAGATCCTTGATCGTGACCGCGCGCTTGAGCGGCTCCAGCACCAGCGAAACCTTGCCGTCCTCGGCCTTCGTCTGGACGCCGACCTTCATCGCGCCAAACGCCGGAACGTATTTCGAGACGGGATCGTCGAGCGAAAGCCTGCCGTCCTCGACCAGCATCATCGCCAGAACTGTGGTGACCGGCTTCGACATCGAATAGAGGCGGAAGATCGTGTCCGCGCTCATCGACAGCTCCGTCGCGACATCGCGAACACCGAAATTCTGGTAGTAGACAGGCTTGCCGTGCTGCTGCAGCAGCAGGATCGCGCCCGGAAACGTACCGGCGGCGATCTCGCTCCGGATGTAGTCGGAGACCTTTGCCAGGCCCTCAGGCGAGAAACTGTGGGCGCGTCCCTCGGAGCCCGCTCTCGCACCAACGACGCCGAACAGAAGAACGAGCGCCGCGATCAGCCCGCGGCGCCCGAACATGTCACTTCTCCATGGCTTCATAAACCAACTGCTTCAATGTCCGCTGCACGCGCTGGCGCTCGGTCGGGGTCTGCTCCAGCAGCACGAAGAACATGTCCTGCTTGGGGTCGATCACGAAATAACAGCCGGAGGCGCCGTCCCACTTCAATTCCCCGAGATCGCCGGGCGGCGGCGGCTTTGCGTTGCCGGGATCGGTGCGGACCGCAAGCCCAAGGCCGAATCCAAAGCCGTCGCCGGGGAAGTAGAAATAGTCGCGATCGACACCGGAGTTCGGGCCGATCTGGTCGGTCACCATCAGCTTGAATGTCTCCGGCTTGAGAATGGTCTTGCCATCGAAGCTGCCGCCGTTGAGCAGCATCTGCGCGAAGCGCTCATAGTCCGCCATGGTCGAGACCATGCCGCCAGAGGCCGACTGCCACTTTTTCATGACGGTCGGATCGTTGATGCGGCCGACGCGGAAATCGCTGTCGTTCGGCACCGGCTGCGCCAGCAGCTTCTGCTTCTCGGGGTCGGTGACGAAGAAAACGGTGTCGACCATGCCGAGCGGGCTGAGCAGCTTCTCCCGTTCGATCTCGAACAGCGGCTTGCCCGCCGCGATCTCCATCACGCGCGCCAAAATGTCGGTGGAGTGGCCGTATTGCCAGAGCGCGCCCGGCTGGTTGTGCAGCGGCAGCTTGGCGATGCGCTCGGCGAACTCGGCGAGGTCGAAATCGCCGTCATAGATCTTGGCGTCGCGATAGGCCTTGCGGACCAGGCTGTCGCCATAGAAGCCATAAGTGATGCCCGAAGTGTGCGTCATCAGATCGTGCACCGTGATCGGCCGGCTCGCTGGCACGAGCTCCAGCGACTTGGTGCCGTCCTCAGCCTTCATCTCGACGCCGACCTTCGCATTGGCGAAGGACGGAATGTATTTCGAAACGGGATCATCGAGCTTGATCTTGCCATCTTCGACCAGCTGCATCGCGACCACGGAAGTGATGGCCTTGGTCATCGAGAACAGGCGGAAGATGGTCTTGTCGGTAATCGGCGCCTTGCTGACCACGTCCTGCACACCGAAGGCTTCGTGGAAAACCGGCTTGCCGTGCTGCTTGATCAGCACGGTTGCACCGGCGATCTTGCCGGTCGCGACCTCGTTCTTGAAGAACTCGCTAATCTTGCCGAGCTTCTCCTGATTGAAATGCGCGCCGGCCGGAATCTCGTAAGTGCCCTCGGCGCGCGCGAGCGAGATCGCGCCAAGCGACAGAAGCGCGCCGCAGACCAGCGCACGCAGTCCAGATTGTAAAATCATATCCCCTCCCCGGAACATGGTCCGGCGGAGTGTACCGACCGCGCCATCAGGCACAAGGGCTGCCGTAGCGCGCCAGAACGTCCGCGTGGAGCGCCGCGCTTGCCTCGGAGAAACAGCAGAATATGACATGAGTGACCAGCGGCGCAGCCGGCAGGGCATCAATGGTCGCGTGGACCGCGATCTTCGCGGCCTGGTCGGCCGGAAACCGATAGACCCCTGTCGAGATCGCGGAGAAGGCCAGCGAGTTCAGTCCATGGGCCTGGGCGAGCTCAAGCGCACGCCGATAGCAGGAGCTTAGGGCCTCCGCCTCACCGCGAGTGCCGCCGTGCCAGACAGGACCGACCGCGTGGATGACATGGCGGGCCGGCAGACGGTAGCCCTTGGTGATCTTGGCACCGCCTGTCGGGCATCCTCCGAGCGTCCGGCACTCCGCAAGAAGCTCGGGGCCGGCCGCCCGATGGATTGCACCATCGACGCCGCCCCCACCAAGAAGAGAGGAATTCGCGGCGTTGACGATGGCGTCAACGCCGAGTGTCGTGATGTCGGCAACGATGACCTCGAGCTTGGCGCCGCCGATCCGGCGCGTCAGCCGGGTCATTGATCAAGCCGCGACGGCGACGCCCTTCTCGGAGAAGAGCTGCTGCAATTCGCCCGCCTGAAACATCTCGCGGACGATGTCGCAGCCGCCGACGAACTCGCCCTTCACATAGAGCTGCGGGATGGTGGGCCAGTTCGAGTATTCCTTGATGCCGTTGCGCAGCTCGGCGGATTCGAGAACGTTGAGGCCCTTATAGCCGACGCCGATGTGGTCGAGGATCTGGACGACCTGGCCGGAGAAACCGCACTGCGGAAATTGCGGCGTGCCCTTCATGAACAGAACCACGTCGTTCGACTTCACTTCGTTGGCGATGAATTCCTCAATGCTCATATCCGTGTCCTTCTCGGGCGGAGCCCTCAACGATTCCTTCGGGCCGGCTCAGCCGATTTAACCCGATCCTTCCCTATATATGTAGCCCAAACCGTTGTGCATCCAAAGTAAAATGGCGGCGAACGGCCCCTCGGCCGGCAGCTTGGGCGATGGGCTGATGACACTAATATTAACGCCGGGGAGGACTTTTATCCCGTAACGGACGCCCCATCTAGGACGAACCTCGGTTTTGGAACCGGGGAACGCCAACAACGTTCTCTTGTCCAGTCTGGAGAAAAACGTGACGAAACCAGCCTCCGCTACGGCAACCGACCCGCTTTCGTCACCGTCGGCCGATTTCGGCGGCCTCGCCCACAGGCTCCAGGAGGCGTTCGTTGCCGTCCGCAACGAGACCGAGCGCCGCGCCGCACCGCTCTCGCCGGAAGACCAGCAGATCCAGTCGATGCCGGATGCGAGCCCGACGAAATGGCACCGGGCCCATACCACCTGGTTCTGGGAGCAGTTCTTGCTCGGCGAGCACGCCTCCGGCTACCGGCCCTTTCACCCCGACTTCGCATTCCTGTTCAATTCCTACTACGTCAGCGCCGGTCCCCGCCATGCCCGCAATCATCGCGGCGACATCACCCGGCCCAGCACGAGCGAAATCGGCGCCTATCGCCGCTATGTCGATGCCGCCGTCGTAAACTTCTTCCGCGAGGCTGGCGAAGACAAGCTGCGCGAGATCGCGCCGCTGGTCGAGGTCGGGCTCAATCACGAGCAGCAGCATCAGGAGTTGATGTTCACCGATATCCTGCACGCCTTTGCGCAGAACCCGGTGTATCCGGCTTACGTTCCGGACTGGCGCTTTCCGTCCGCGACGCGCGCCGGTGACAACTGGCTGATGCTCAACGAAGGCATCCACACCGTCGGTCATGTCGACGACAGCTTCCATTTCGACAACGAGAAGCCGGCGCATCGCGCCCTGGTCGGCCCGGTCAAGATCGCGCGCAATCTCGTCACCAACGGCGAATGGCTCGCCTTCATGCGCGACGGCGGCTATGCGAAAGCAACGCTGTGGCTGATGGACGGCTTTGCCGCCGCCAGCAAGGAAGACTGGCAGGCCCCGGGTCATTGGCGCGAGGTCGATGGCGGATGGCAGGTGATGACGCTCGCCGGCCTCAAGCCGGTCGATCCGGACGCGCCTGTCTGCCACGTCAGCTATTATGAGGCCGATGCGTTTGCGCGCTGGGCCGGAAAGCACCTGCCGACCGAGATGGAATGGGAGGTCGCCGCGCGTGCCGGCCAGCTCAACGACGCCTTCGGCATCGTCTGGCAGTGGACGCGTTCTTCCTACTCACCCTATCCCGGCTATCGCGCCATCGAAGGCGCGCTCGGGGAGTACAACGGCAAGTTCATGGTCAACCAGCTGGTGCTGCGCGGCTCCTCGCTTGCGACCCCGCAAGGCCACAGCCGTATCACCTATCGCAACTTCTTCTATCCGCACCACCGCTGGCAGTTCACCGGACTGCGGCTCGCCGACTACGACTAGTTCAAATCCGACGACAAATGCGCGCCGGACAGCGCGTTCAGGAGAGTATCATGAATGTGCACGCCAGCGCTTTGGCCGAGGCCCATCTCCCCGACGAGCAGACCACCGCTTTCGCCCGCGAGGCCATCGAGGACCTCTCGCAGCAGCCGAAAAAACTGTCGCCGAAATATTTCTACGATGCGACCGGCTCTGAGCTGTTCGAGGCGATCACGAAGCTGCCGGAATATTATCCGACGCGCACCGAGCTATCGATCCTGAAGGAGCGCGGCAGCGAGATCGCAAGGATCATTCCGGAGCATGCGGCGCTGGTCGAGTTCGGCGCCGGCGCGACCACCAAGGTCCGCCTGCTGCTCGATCACTGCAAGTTCGCAGCCTATGTCCCCGTCGACATCTCCGGCGACTTCCTCAAGGCGCAGGCGAGCGGACTGAAGCGGGATTTCCCCTCGCTCGGCATCTATCCGGTCGCGGCCGACTTCACCACGCCGTTCGAGCTGCCCAAGGCGGTCGTGGCGATGCCCAAGGTTGGCTTCTTCCCCGGCTCGACCATAGGCAATTTCGAGCCGCATGAAGCCCAGGCGTTTCTCAAGAGCGCACGCCAGATCCTCGGCAAGGGCGCGCAGATGGTCATCGGCGCCGATCTCGAGAAGGACGAGCGTGTGCTGTTTGATGCCTATAACGATGCCGCCGGCGTCACCGCGCGCTTCAACCTCAATGTTCTCGTGCGCATCAACCGCGAGCTCGGCGGCAATTTCGATCTCTCCGCCTTCACCCATCGCGCGATCTACAATCGCGAGCGGCACCGCATCGAGATGCACCTGATCAGCAAGAAGAGCCAGACCGTGCGCCTGCTCGGCACCAGCTTCTCGTTCCGCGCGGGTGAGAGCATCCATACCGAGAACAGCTACAAATACAGCCTCGAGCGTTTTGCCGCGCTGGCGCAGGGCGCCGGCTGGAATGTGCGCGAGAGCTGGACCGATGCGGCCAAGATGTTCTCGGTGCACGCGCTGGAGGTGGCGGAGTAGGCCGCCCGGAGCTCAGTGCCTCTCGGCCTCCTCCGGCGCCGACCCCAGCGACACCGACTCCCACACCGCGACCACGATCATGATGACGCTGGTCGCGACCGACAGCCAGAGCGGCGAGAGGTCGGCCGCGAACCACCCCAGCACTGCGAGCGCGATGATGCCGATGCCGTGCGAGAGCTGCAGGAAACCCCGGATCGCGTGCTTGAACAGGATGGTGCCGATCAGGAATACGAGCGGGCCACCGATCGTGCTGACGATGGTCCTGACATCGGAATCGCCCGTCGGGTGCTTCAGCACCAGCTCGTCCGAGACCGCAGTCAGGATGATGCCGGCGACGATCGGCATGTGCAGATAGGTGTAGGCGAGCCGCGCCAGCCGGCCCGAATCGGCGGTCTTCGAGATCAGCTCGGCGCCGGCTTCGGCGCCCTTGTGGAAATAGATCCACCACATCGCAATGCTGCCAATGAGCGCGGAGACGAAGGCCAGGATGTTGTCCGCGGTCCACTCCAGCTCGGCAAAGGCCGCGCCGTTGACGACCACGGCCTCGCCGAGCGCGATGATGATGAAGCCGGCGCAACGCTCGGCCATGTGGCCGCCCTCGACGGCCCAGGCCTCCACCGACGAGAAGCCCAGCTTCGGGACCCAGAAGCGCACCGCCGGCGAGACGTATTCGATCGTCAGCGCGGCGATCCAGAACCACAGCCTCTCCTCCCCGTGCGCGAGGCCGCCGAGGATCCAGAAGATCGCGGATCCGCAGAGCCAAACCAGGATGCGGATCGCGTTGTGCCGCACGGCGGTCCGATGGCGCGGGGTCGCGAACAGCCAGAACGCGGTCCGTCCCACCTGCATGCTCGCGTAAGCGATCGCGAACCACAGTCCGCGCCCCTCGAACGCGGTTGGAATCGTCGTCGACAGCACGAGGCCGCCGAGCATCATCAGAAAGATCAGGATGCGGACCGGCGTCAGCTCGGGATTGAGCCAGTTGGTGACCCAGGCGGTGTAGACCCACACCCACCACACCGCCAGGAAAAGCAGCGTGACCTCGACCGCGCCGAGCGGCGTGAAATGGTGCAGCAGAGTGTGCGACACCTGCGTGACCGCGAAAACGAAGACGAGGTCGAAGAACAGCTCGGCATTGGTGACGCGGCTGGGCTGGTTCGGCAGGATGACGCGGAACATCGCGCCGCGCGGATTGTCCGCGGCCATTATCGTCCCCCGGGTCGCGCTGGTCAGGTCAGGTGCCGGGGACCCCGGGTCCGCCAGGTACCCCGGTTTGCAGCGCCAGCGCGTGCAGCACGCCGCCCATCTGGCCGCGCAGGGACTGATAGACGATCTGGTGCTGCTGGACGCGGGACTTGCCGCGGAAGGATTCCGAGATCACGGTCGCGGCATAATGGTCGCCATCGCCGGCGAGGTCACGGATGGTCACCTGGGCATCGGGGATCGCTGCCTTGATCATCGCCTCGATATCGTGGGCGTCCATGGGCATTCGGGTCTAGCTCCTTCATCTCGGCTTGGATCAGCCTCATCGTCGAATCGCTTGCCGGGGGTCCCCTCACCGGCAGCGCCAAACTTAGCGTGAACAGGCTTCTGCGTCACGCTTTCAGGCACTATATCCGTCGTCCCATCAGGATAAAGGCACGGCAAAGTGCTGCGCGGCAGATTGATCGAAAAGGCGTGACATCATGAAGCTTCCAGGGCCCGACCACCCCATCACCATCACCGCAAACCCGAGGCGTGTCCGCGTTACAGCCGGCGACATCGTGATCGCCGAGACCAGCAAGGCCCTGACCTTGAAGGAGGCCAAATATCCGGCAGTGCAATATGTGCCGCGGGAGGACGCCAACATGGCGCTCCTCGAGCGCACCGACCGCGCCACCCACTGCCCCTACAAGGGGGACGCCAGCTATTACAGCGTCAAGGCCGATGGCAAGACGCTGGACAACGCGGTCTGGACCTACGAGACGCCCTTCCCCGCGATGACGGAGATCACCGGCCACCTTGCTTTCTATCCGGACAAGGTGAAGATCGAGGAGGTGGGGTAGGCTCACGGCCCTCTGACGCCGGGGCGATGATGGATCGCCTCCTCTCAGTCGATGCAAGGCACCAATGCCGCGCAAGGCCGGAAGACTCATTGGACTCTCGTTGCTCGGAGCAGCCGGCGTGGTCATTGCGGTGACCGCGGCCGGGCTCGGGTTTCGCGCCTATCGCCAACATCTTGCCGCGGAAACTCTCGCCATCCGTTCCCCCAAAGGGGTGCAGGAGGGAAGGTTCGTCAATATCGGCGGCATCCAGCAATGGATTCAAATCCGGGGCGAGGATCGGGACAACCCGGTTCTCCTGTTCGTCCACGGCGGCCCAGGGGGCTCGACCCTGCCGATCTCGTCGGGCTGGCGTCCCTGGGAAAAGCACTTCACCGTCGTGCAATGGGACCAGCGCGGCACCGGCCGTACCTATGGCGCCGCCGGAGATGCGCTCGCGCCGACCATGACACTCGAGCGAATGACGCAAGATGGCATCGAGCTGGTCGAGTATCTCCGAGCCCATCTGCACAAGGACAAGATCGTCCTTGTCGGGCATTCGTGGGGCTCGTTCCTGGGCATTCAAATGGCGAAGCAGCGTCCGGATCTGTTCTATGCCTATGTCGGCACAGGCCAAGTGGTTGGCAGGACGACGTTCGAGAAGGCATTCGAGCTCACGATCGCGCGCCTGCAACAGCTTGCAACATCCGCCAACAACAAGGAGGCGCTGGCAGAATTGGCACCGATCGCTTCCCAGCCGGTCCTCACCTCGGAAAACCGCCTGATTGCGGACAAATGGAGCCATGCGCTGGGTCTGCCGCTCGCCGATGGCTTCCAGATCGCCGGTCCCATCGCGCCGCTCTTCATGCCGGATGTCTCACTGCTTGATCTCTACAATTGGCGAAAGGGCGCCGCCTTTTCGGCAAAGCATCTGACAGGTCGGACCGGGCCGATGTTTCAGAGCGACATGGCCTCGATCGGATTCGAGTTTTCGATCCCGATGGTCTTCATTGAGGGCGATACGGATGGCGTGACGCCCAGCGAACCCGCAGCGCAATATTTCAAAGAGATCACGGCCCCTCAGAAGGAATTTGTCTGGGTGCGCGGCGGAAGTCATTTTATTCCATTCGATCGTCCTGACGAGTTCTTGGCGGACCTCGTCACCCACGTGAGACCCTTCGCAGGCAATTGACGGCCGGCGGGGTTTCCGGTTCGGCCCGGTCCCCGGCTACGCCCTGAAGATCGTGAGCCCGAGTATCAGCAGCACCAGGAAGATCACCACGAAGACGTAGAACAGGAAGCGGGCGATATCGGCGGAGGCGGCCGAGATGCCGGTGAAGCCGAGCACGCCGGCCACGATCGAGATCAGCAGGAAGATCAGCGCCCATTTCAGGATCGTCATCGCCAGCTCCGATTCTGGTGCCGCATGCCTCGCGGCCTCACCTCATCCGGGAACGCTAACTTCGCTGTGCGGAACTGGTTCCTGTGGCGCCGCAGCGCCTGCGGCCCGGCACAGACGGCGCTTGCTCAATCGGGTTCCCGGCGGCACAGTCGGCGCGGGGCAGGAACGCAGGGCGGCCATGATTACGATGTCACATTCCGCGACGATCGGCGCAGAGGCGCATGCCGCGGCGAAGGCCAAGGCGCGTAACCTGTCGCTCGACCGTGCCCGCACCTTCCTGACGCTAGTGGTGCTGCTGCACCACGCCGTCATTCCCTACACCTATTTCGGTCACACCGATCCGGCGTCCTGGATCGGTTTCGACGTCGTCGTGCTCGCCACCGACAGCTTCTTCATGGCGATGTTCTTCTTCCTGTCCGGCCTGTTCACCTGGCCGGGCATCGCGCGCAAGGCACCGCAAGTTTTCCTGCGCGACCGCCTGCTGCGGCTCGGGCTGCCGTTCGCGATCGCGGCCTTCACCGTCATTCCGCTCGCCTATTACGCGATCGCACTGCGGAATGATCCCGAGCTGACCTTCGCTTCGTTCTGGTGGAAGACCGTGACCGTGGGCCCATGGCCGAGCGGCCCGATCTGGTTCGTGTGGGTGCTGCTCGCCTTCGACCTCACCGCGAGCCTGCTCTACCGGGTATCGGCGCACCTCGTCGATCCCGGCAACCGCGTCTCGCTCGCGGGATTTGAACGGCCCTTCGTGTTCTGGCTGATGCTCGCGGTCGTTTCCGTGGTCGTCTACGTGCCGGCGCTGATCTATTTCGGCGGCAGCCGATGGTTCGAGTTCGGGCCGTTCTCGGTGCAGGCGAGCCGCATCCTGCTCTACTTCGCCTATTTCTTCATCGGCGCCAGCGTGGGAGCTGCAAACTTCGATCGTGGCATCCTCGGCGCCGAGGGCCAATTGCCGAAAAGCCGCTGGTCGTGGGTGATCGCGACGCTCGCGTTCTACGGCCTGATGTGGGTCATGATCTACGTCAAGCGCGAAATCCTCGACAATCCCGACCCGCAGCCGCACTGGTACCAGGCGATCTACGGCACGTTCTTTGTGCTGTTCTCGGCCTCGATCCTGCTCGCGATCCTCGCCTTCTTCCTGCATTCGCGGGCGGGCGGGCCGAACCTGCTCGACCGCATGCAGGCGGACGCCTATGGCATGTTCCTGGTGCACTATCCGATCGCGCTGTGGATCCAGTACGCGCTGTTCGACTATGCTTGGCCGGCGATCGCCAAGGCCGCGGTCGGCTTCGTGCTGACGGTGATCCTAAGCTGGGGCGTGACGGCGGGCTTGCGGAAGATTCCGGGCGCGTCGCACGTGTTGTGAGGCACGGCCCGTTGTCACGACGAGATCCGCAGCCCTGATGGAGCGAAGCGTAATCCGGGCTACCGGCTGCGGCTGAGGCAGCGCCTTACGCCGCCTTCCCGCTCATATACTCCGGCAGCCAGCGCTCGAACGACTTGCGCAGCGCGTCGATTGTAACCGGCGCCTCGCCCGCGATCGCGATCGCATCGCCACCAGTGGTGCCGATCCTCACGCAGGGCACCTCGCAGCCGCGCATCTTGGCAAGCACGCGGCCGGCTTCGGTTTCCGGCACGGTGACGAGATAGCGCGCCTGGTCCTCGCCGAACCAGTAGGCCTGCGAGACGAGCGCGGTCGGCGCCGCCAGCAGTTTCGCGCCGATACCGCCCGCCATCGCCATCTCGGCGAGCGCGATCAGCAGGCCGCCGTCGGAGAGGTCGTGCACGGCGGTCGCGGTGCCCGCATGGATCATGCCGCGCACGCAGTTGCCGTTGCGCTTCTCGGCCTCGAGATCGACCGGCGGCGGCGCGCCTTCCTCGCGGCCGCAGATATCGCGCAGGTACACCGACTGGCCGAGCCAGCCATGAGTCTCGCCGATCAGCAGGATCGCCTCGCCCTCGGCCTTGAAGGCGAGCGACGCCGACTTGGTGAAATCGTCGAGCAGGCCGACGCCGCCGATCGAGGGTGTCGGCAGGATCGCGCGGCCGTTGGTCTCGTTGTAGAGCGAGACGTTGCCGGAGACGACCGGGAAGTCGAGCGTGCGGCAGGCTTCCGAGATGCCCTTCAGACAGCCGACGAACTGCCCCATGATCTCGGGCCGCTCAGGGTTGCCGAAGTTGAGATTGTCGGTGATCGCGAGCGGCTTGCCGCCGACCGCGGTGATGTTGCGCCAGGCTTCCGCCACCGCCTGCATGCCGCCCTGATAGGGATCGGCCTCGCAATAGCGCGGCGTGACGTCGACGGTCAGCGCCAGGCCCTTCGGCCCGTCCTGCACGCGCACCACGGCGGCATCGCCGCCGGGACGCTGCATGGTGTTGCCGAGGATGACGTGGTCGTACTGCTCCCAGACCCAGCGCTTAGAGCACATGTCGGGCGTGCCGATCAGCTTCTCCAGCGCAGGACCGAGGCCCATCGGCGCCGGCACGTCACGCGCATGCACGACCGGCAGTGCGGCGGACGGCACGTGCGGGCGGTCATAGACCGGCGCTTCGTCGCCGAGCTCCTTGATCGGCAGGTCGGCCATGACGTCGCCGCCATGCTTGACCACGAAGCGCTTGCTGGGCGTGGTGTAGCCGACCACCGCGAAATCGAGGCCCCACTTTTTGAAGATTGCCTCGGCTTCCTTTTCCTTCTCGGGCTTGAGCACCATGAGCATGCGCTCCTGGCTTTCCGAGAGCATCATCTCGTAGGCGCTCATGCCGGTCTCGCGCGTCGGCACCGCATCGAGATCGAGGTCGACGCCGAGGTCGCCCTTGGCGCCCATCTCGACCGCCGAACAAGTGAGGCCCGCCGCGCCCATGTCCTGGATCGCAATGACGCAGCCCTTCTCCATGATCTCGAGACAGGCTTCCAGCAGCAGCTTCTCGGCAAAGGGATCGCCGACTTGCACGGTCGGGCGCTTCTCCTCGGACTTGTCGTCGAACTCGGCCGACGCCATCGAGGCGCCATGGATGCCGTCGCGGCCGGTCTTGGAGCCGAGATAGACGATCGGCATATTCACGCCGGAGGCGGCGGCATAGAAAATCTTGTCGGTCTCGGCGAGGCCCACCGCCATCGCGTTGACGAGGATGTTGCCGTCATAGCGGGTGTGGAAACGTACCTGGCCGCCGACCGTCGGCACACCGAAGGAATTGCCGTAGCCGCCGACGCCGGCGACGACGCCGGAGACCAGATGCCGCGTCTTCGGATGCTCCGGTGCGCCGAAGCTCAGCGCATTGAGGCAGGCGATCGGGCGCGCCCCCATGGTGAAGACGTCGCGCAAAATGCCGCCGACGCCGGTGGTGGCGCCCTGGTAGGGCTCGATGTAGCTCGGGTGGTTGTGGCTCTCCATCTTGAACACTACCGCCTGGCCGTCGCCGATGTCGATCACGCCGGCATTCTCGCCGGGGCCCTGGATCACCCAGGGCGCCTTGGTCGG
The DNA here is from genome assembly GCF_016616235.1 of Bradyrhizobium diazoefficiens. Classification (NCBI taxonomy): domain Bacteria; kingdom Pseudomonadati; phylum Pseudomonadota; class Alphaproteobacteria; order Hyphomicrobiales; family Nitrobacteraceae; genus Bradyrhizobium; species Bradyrhizobium diazoefficiens. The sequence continues at coordinate 3,164,905 of NZ_CP067100.1, read as the reverse complement.
CAGGCCCTTCAGATGGATGCGCGAGGATTTGTACGAGCAATGCTCGTTCCACATCGCCGAGAAGATACCGAGCTCGGTGAAGCTCGGCTCCCGCCCGATCAGCTTCAGGATGCGCTCATATTCGTCGGGCTTGAGCCCGTGAGCGGCAACCAGTTCGGGGGTGATCTTGGGTTCGTTCTTCATGGCTTCAGGGGCTTTCGGCGTGCTTTGGCCGTTCTTAGGAACATCGGACCGCTTGGAAAAGCCCTTTATGGCGCATTTTCCCGCTGTCCCACGTTTTGCGGCAGGCCGGCGCGGGAACAGGAATTGCACCGCGCTGGCAGATCGGATTTAAGGGCTAAAGACCCGCAATTGAAGGCCCATTTCCTTGCACGAATTGACCAAAACGGCCGCTTCCGCACGCTCCGACCTGCAGGTCGCCACCGAAGGAGAATTTGCGGGCTGGCAGACCTGGATCCGCGACAGCTTTGAGACCCATGTCGGCCCCTTCTGGCACCGCCTGGAGGCGGACGGCAGCGTCCGCTGCGCCTTCCGGGTCGAGAAGAAGCACCTGAACGGCTCCGGGAATGTCCATGGTGGCTGCTTCATGGCCTTCGCCGACTACAGCCTGTTCGCAATCGGCCGCCACGCCCTGAACGGCCGCGGCGTGACCGTCAATTTCGGCTGCGAATTCCTCGATGCAGGCCATGAGGGCGATCTGATCGAATGCACCGGCGAGGTCACCCGCGCCGGCAATTCGCTGATCTTCCTGCGCGGGCAGATGACTTGCGGCAAGCGCCTTCTGTTCACCTTTTCCGGCACGATCAAGCGGGCGAAGTGGAAGTCGCCGCCTCAGCCGGCACCGGCCGCCTCCCCGAAGGAACGCTGAGGCGCCCGTTCACGCCGAAAGCTGCTTCTCGGCGATCGACAGCCACTCGGCCTGCGCCTTGCGGAGATATTTCGGCGCGCGGCGCATCTGGATCAACAGCTCGTTGAAGACCACGCGCGCCTCGGCGGTGCGGCCGATCATTTGCAGCAGCATGCCGTAGCGCACCCGCGCTTCGGCGCCGGGGAAATAGCCGGCGAGCGCATGGTATTCCTCCAGCGCCTCGTCGAGCCGGCCGACCTCGGCGAGCGCGCGGGCGTAGAGCAGATGCGCGTCGGCGGAATCGAAATCCGGCCATTGCTTCTGGAGATCGTCCAGCGTCGCGAGCGCGTCGGCCGGGCGCTTGGCGGCAAACGCCGCCTGCGCCTTGCCGAACGCATAGGCGGGATCGTGGCCCATCGGCAGCGCCAGGATGTGATCATAGTGCGCTTCCGCTTCACTGAAGCGGCCGATAGTGACACACTCTTCCGCGAGCGCCGCACGGTTGGCGATGGTATCGGTGATAGCCAGTCGGTCCGACAGCTCGCGATAGCGCTTCTCGGGATCGAGCCGGTTGGCAACGCGCTGGCGCGCCTGCCGCGCACTGGGGCTGGAGAACCATTCCGGGATCAGCTCGACCGCGATATAGGCGAGCGCGCCCATCATCGGCACCAGCAGGATGATGAACGCCCAGGGCCGCAACCGCCCGGTTCGCGAGGCGTGATAGATCAGCGTGATCTCGAGCAGCAGAACGACCAAAGCGACGGGCATGTGACACCGGGAGCACGACGACAGCGCAGGCTTCCTGATATCGCAACTGCGGCGACAGGACAACTTTGAGTTGCCCATCTCCGCAGAAATCAGCGACCTCGGGCGCGCGTGTCTTGATGGCGACGAGGGGTCAGTCGTCTCAAACGCGATGGAGGTTCATGCAGCCGAGTGCGTCTATTGCTTGGCGTCGTCCGCCAGCATTTTCCGGTATTTCTCGACATCGCGCGTCACCAGCTGCTGGAGCAGCTCCGGCGCATGCTCGTTGTCGTCGGGCGCAACGGTCGACAGGTCGGCAAAGCGCTTCTTCACCGCGTCGGTCTCGACCGCGGTCCGCGCCGCTGCATTCAGCTTGGCAATGACGGCCGGCGGCGTGCCCTTGGGCGCGAACAGGCCGTTCCAGCCCTGCGCCTCGAAGTCCGGAAGGCCCGCTTCAGCCGAAGTGGGCAGGTCCGGCAGCGTCGCGAGCCGCACCGTCGAGCCGACCACGAGCCCCTTCACCAGCCTGTCGTTGACCGACTGCGAGACCGAGGCCGCGGCATCGCAGACGCCATCGATCTGGCCGCCGACGGCATCGGTCAGCGCGGGCGCCGCGCCGCGATAGCCGACCAGCGTCGCGTCGATGCCAGCGGCGGTGACGAAGCTCTTGCAGATCAGGTAATTGGAGGAGCCGACACCGGCATGGCCGAGATTGATCTTGCCGGGATTGGCCTTGGCGTAGGCGATGAACTCTTTCAGGTCCTTCGCCGGAAAATCCTTGCGCACGGCGATGATGCCGAACGTCTTGGCGACCATGGCGATCGGCACGAACGAGTCGGGCGTGAACGGCAGTTTTGGATAGATCGTGTAGGTCGCGGCATTGGTGCCGGCATTGCCGATCGCGATGGTGTAGCCATCGGGCTCGGCGCGGGAGGCGCGCGCCAGCGCGGTCGATCCGCCGGCACCGGCGACGTTCTCGATCACGATGGTCTGGCCGAGCGCGATGCCCATCTGCTCGGCGACCGTGCGCGCGATCACGTCCGAGGTGCCGCCGGCCGCGAACGGCACGATCATGGTGATCGGACGCCTGGGGAAATCCTGGGCGAATGCAGCGGTTGCAAACGCAGCGACAGCAATGGCGGCCGACAGCCGCTTCACCATGAACGAGATCACGCGGCCTTTTCCAGATGCGCTGTGAGACCGGCGAACAGGCCACGGCCGTCGGTGCAGCCCATGATGTCTTCGACGTGGTTTTCGGGATGCGGCATCATGCCGAGCACGTTGCCCTTGTCGTTGACGATACCGGCGATCGACTGCGCCGCGCCGTTGATGTTGCTGATGTCGTCGATGCTGCCGTCGGCCGAGCAGTAGCGATAGAGCACCCGGCCCTCGCCTTCGAGCCGCCTGATGGTCTCTTCATCGGCCGCGTAATTGCCCTCGCCATGGGCGACGGGCACACGGATCACCTGGCCGGCATTGTAGCCGCGGGTGAACGGGGTATCGGAGCGCTCGACGCGCAGATGCACGTCCTTGCAGATGAACTTCAGCCGCGCATTGCGCATCAGGATGCCCGGCAGCAGGCCGGATTCGCAGAGGATCTGAAAGCCGTTGCAGACGCCGAGCACCAGCCCGCCCTTGGCCGCATAGTCGCGCACCGCGTCCATTACCGGCGCCCGCGCCGCGATCGCACCACAACGAAGATAATCGCCGTAGGAGAAGCCGCCCGGCACGACCACGAGGTCGGTGCCGGCGGGAAGCGACGTCTCGGCGTGCCAGACCATCGCGGGCTCCTGACCCGAGATGAGCTTCAGCGCGCGCGCCATATCGCGCTCGCGATTGATTCCGGGGAAGACGAGGATGGCGGCTTTCACGTTGCAGGCGCCTCTGTTATTTCCAGCCTGCGCTCGATATGGTCAAAGCGCACATCGAACCGACCCAATATACCGTACACATTCTGGACATCTTGCTGCATCGAAATCTGATGTCCTCTGAGGGCGTTCAGCTCCGACTTGATCTCGTCGATCTTATGATCAACCCGATCCAGTCTCTGCTGCACTTGCTTGAGGACTTCAAAAATCAGGTCGTTGCTGACTTCGGCCATCGCCTTCAGCCCTTCATCTCGATCGCGTAGTTCTCGATCACGGTGTTCGCCAAGAGCTTGTCCGCTGCCTCCTTCAGCGCCGCTTCCGCCTTGGCCTTGTCGGCGCCGGCGAGCTCGATGTCGAACACCTTGCCCTGCCGCACGCTGGCGACGCCGTCGACACCGAGCGACTTCAGCGCGCCCTCGATGGCCTTGCCCTGCGGATCGAGGATGCCGTTCTTCAACGTCACGGTAACACGTGCCTTCACGTCAAAATCCTCTTCAGCTCTTCACCAGCACGGGACCAGTGCCCTGCGGGCGCTCGTTCTCCATGAGGATGCCGAGGCGCTTGGCGACTTCCGTGTAGGCCTCGAGTAGGCCGCCGAGATCCCGGCGGAAACGGTCCTTGTCGAGCTTCTCGTTCGACTTGATGTCCCACAGGCGGCAGCTGTCCGGCGAGATCTCGTCGGCGACGATGATGCGCATCATTTCATTTTCGAACAGGCGCCCGCATTCCATCTTGAAGTCGACGAGGCGGATGCCGATGCCGAGGAAAAGGCCGGTGAGGAAATCGTTGACGCGGATGGCGAGCGCCATGATGTCGTCAATCTCCTGGGGCGTGGCCCAGCCGAACGCGGTGATGTGCTCTTCCGACACCATGGGGTCGTTGAGCTGGTCGTTCTTGTAATAGAATTCGATGATCGAACGGGGCAGCTGGGTGCCCTCCTCGATGCCGAGGCGCTGCGACAGCGAGCCAGCGGCGACGTTCCGCACCACCACTTCGAGCGGCACGATCTCGACCTCGCGGATCAACTGCTCGCGCATGTTGAGGCGGCGGATGAAATGGGTCGGCACCCCGATGTCGTTGAGGTGCTGAAACAGGTACTCCGAGATCCGGTTGTTGAGGACACCCTTGCCCTCGATGACCTGATGCTTTTTGGCATTGAACGCGGTGGCGTCGTCCTTGAAGTGCTGGATCAGGGTACCGGGCTCCGGGCCTTCATACAGAACCTTTGCCTTGCCTTCATAAATGCGACGCCGACGGCTCATGGGGATGTACCGTGTTTTGTTGAAATCCATGTATTTGGTGTGCTCCGGTTAACAGGTTCGACCCACAGCGGAGCTGCCGTGAACGGCCGGGAACCCGTCTATAACCCAAGGAAACCTGAGGAAACAGAACGGGAACCAAGCCTTCAGGCAACCTATCCGATTGGCTGTCCCAGCACAATCGATCCGGCCATCCGACGCTGACTTATACCGCCTTGCCTGCGGCTTAACGGCTCGTTGTTTTGCCGATTCCTGCCCCCTATCTAGGCATGCGCCGAGCCCCTCGCAACGAGGCGGCCAAGGGCGGTCAGGTCCAGCCAGCAGGGGATTGGAAGACGCATGAGCGAAATCAACAAGCGCCAGGAAGGTTTTGAGAAGAAGTTCGCCCTCGACGAGGAGCAGAAGTTCAAGGCGGAAGCCCGCCGCAACCGTCTGCTCGGCCTGTGGGCGGCCGAAAAGCTCGGAATCACCGGTGAGGCTGCCACGGCCTACGCCAAGGAGGTCGTCGCGGCCGATTTCGAGGAAGCCGGCGATGCCGACGTCCTGCGCAAGGTCATGGGCGATTTCGCCGCCAAGAACGTCGCGATCACCGAGCAGGCGATTCGCGCCAAGATGAGTGAGTTGCTGGCGGTTGCGGCCGCCGAGGTGAAGGCAGGGAAATAAGCCGGCCGGGAGCGGCGAATGGCGCGGTCAATCCCCTTCGCCGCTCGCTCCATAACAGCTTGCGGCGGGCTCCGGGCAATGCCAAATGAGCGGCATGCCTCAGGATCATATCTCCAACGTCCTCGCCGACCGCTATGCCTCGCCCGCCATGCGCGCCATCTGGAGCGGCGAAGGCAAGGTTCGCCTCGAACGCGACTACTGGATCGCCGTGCTGAAGGCTCAGCGCGATCTCGGCATCCCCGTGCCGGATGGCGTGATCGAAGCCTACGAACGCGTCAAAGACCAGGTTAATCTCGACTCCATCATGCGCCGCGAGCGCATCACCCGCCACGACGTCAAGGCGCGGATCGAGGAATTCTGCGATCTCGCCGGTCACGAGCACCTGCACAAGGGCATGACCAGCCGCGACCTCACCGAGAACGTGGAGCAGCTCCAGGTCTATCGCGGGCTCCAGCTGATCGAGACCAAGAGCATCGCGGCGCTGATTCGCTTTGCCAAGCACGCAAGGCGATTGCGCGACATGCCGTTCACGGCGCGCACGCACAATGTCGCCGCGCAGGTCACGACGCTCGGCAAGCGCATCGCCATGTTCGGCGAGGAGATGCTGCTGGCGCATCAAGCCCTCGTCAACCTGCTCGACACCTATCCGGCGCGCGGCCTGAAGGGCGCAGTCGGCACGCGGCTCGACCAGATCACCCTGTTCAACGGCGAGGCCGGCAAGGCCCGCGCGCTGGAACAGCAAATCCTCAAGCACCTCGGCTTGCCCAAGAGCTTCGATGCGGTCGGCCAGGTCTATCCGCGCAGCCTCGATTTCCGCGCGGTCAGCGTGCTGGTCGATCTCGCCAGCGGCCCCGGCAGCTTCGCCAAGACGCTGCGGCTGATGGCGGGCCACGAGCTCGCCAGCGAAGGCTTTGCCAAGGGCCAGGTCGGCTCCTCCGCCATGCCGCACAAGATGAACAGCCGCTCCTGCGAGCGCATCAACGGCCTGCATGTGGTGCTGAAGGGCTATCTTGCGATGGCCTCAGGGCTCGCCGGCGACCAGTGGAACGAGGGTGACGTCTCCTGCTCCGTGGTCCGCCGCGTGATGCTGCCCGATGCCTTCCTCGCCATGGACGGCCTGCTCGAGACCCTGCTCTCCGTGCTCGACCAGATGGAAATCTTCGACGCCGTCGTCGCGACCGAGCTCAACCGCTATCTGCCCTTCCTGCTGACCACCACGGTCATGATGGAGGCAGTGAAGAAGGGCGCGGGGCGCGAGGGCGCGCACGAGGCGATCAAGGAGCACGCGGTCGCGGCCATCCGCGACCTGCGTACCGGCAAGATCGTGCAGAACGACCTCTTGCAGCGCCTCGCAGCCGATCAGCGTCTTGGCCTCAGCGAAGCCGAGCTCCAGCGCGTGCTCGATCACGGCCGCGCCAATTCCGGCGATGCGCCCGCGCAGGTCGATCACTTCGCCGAGCAGGTCGACGCGCTGGCGAAGGCGAAGCCTGAGGCGGCCAAGTACACGCCGGGCGCAATCCTGTAAGCGAATGGTGAGTAGCGAATAGCGAATGGAGTGGATTCCATTCGCTACTCGCAATCTGCCATTCGCCCTCACTCCTCCTTGAAGCCGTATTCCGGCACGTTGCCGCTGGCGCCGTAATATTTGTACGGCAGGAATTTGCCTGACATCGTGATCTTGACGCGGTCGCCCTTCGGATTGGCGACGCGCTCCATGGCCATGTCGAAGTCGATCGCCGACATGATGCCGTCGCCGAATTCTTCCTCGATCAGCGCCTTCCAGGCCGGACCGTTCACCATCACCATCTCGTAGAAGCGGTAGATCAAGGGATCTGTCGGCGGCATCGGCGTGCCGGTGCCGCGCGTCGGCACCTCGTTCAGCATCGCGACTTCCGCCTTCGACAAGCCAAACAGTTCGCCGGCATTGGCGGCCTGCGGTTTCGTCAGCTTCATCTGGCCGAGGATCGCACCAACGATCAGCACCTCGGAATAGCCGCCGATCTTCTCGCAGATGTGTTTCCAGCTCCAGCCCTTCTCGCGCTTGACGTCGAGCAGCTTTTCGGTGAGGTCTTCGCGTTTCATGTTCGGTCTCCTTGGCCAGGCACTGTGTCGCCTGCCACTTTCGGAGGCACGAAACGTGCCAATAAATGAGGCGGCCAACTCAGGCAACCCACCTTACGAGAGCTATGTCGTTTGCTCGATCATCCCCGCAAGCCGCACCAGCTCAGCCTCGAGATCGCGCTCCACGTCAGCGGCCCGGATCTCCATCACCCGGTAGTCGCGCGCCTCGAGCCACGCCCGCCGGCCCGCGCGGTCGGCGACGATCGTCTCGCCCTCGCCCGGGTTGACCAGCTCGATCGCGATCCGGTGCGGGAACGAGACGAAGTCGGGGATGTGGCGCCCCACAGGGGTCTGGCGCTTGAACTGGCCGGCGAAGCGGCGGTCCCGGGTCAGCGCCTGCCAGAGCAGGCGTTCGGCGTCGGTCGGGTTACGGCGAAGCAGGCGGGCGAGGCCGCGCACGGTCGAGCCGCTGTCGGGCACGCCGCCGCCCTGCCCGTGCTCGGCCAAGAGTGCGCGCAGGCGCGTGGCCTGCTCGCCGTCGAGCACGCCGCCTTTGGCCGGACCCTTGCGCCCTTCCGCGATCGCCATCACCACGCCGTGCAGGGTGTGCATGTCCTGCTTGGTCGGCTCCATGCGGGTGAAGATGTTGCGCAGGTTCACCAGCATGGTGTCGCGCTTTTCCGCTGGCCGCAGGAATTCGACCTTGTCGAGCTCGCGGATCAGGTTCTCGAAGAAAGCCTGGATCTGGTGCTGCGAGGCGCGCTCGGAACGCTCGGGCATCGCATGCGGCAACTCGCCGGATGTCGCCCGCTTGAACCATTCGTAGCCGACCAGGAGCACCGCCTGGGCGAGGTTGAGCGAGGCAAAGCCCGGATTGACCGGGAAGGTGATGATGCGGTTGGAGAGGCCCACCTCCTCATTGGTCAGCCCCCAGCGTTCCCGGCCGAACAGGATGCCGGCCTTGCCTCCCGTGGCGACATGATCCGAGATCTCGGCCGCGGCGGCTTCCGGCCCGACCACCGGCTTGGCTTGGTCATGGGGACGGGCCGTGGTGGCGAACAGGAGGTCGAGATCGGCAACCGCCTGCGCGACCGTGTCGAACAGTTCGGCCTTTTCCAAAATGTGGTCGGCGCCGGCGGCGGCACGCTGGGCGGCGATGTTGGGCCAGCCGTCACGGGGGTTGACGATGCGCAGCGCGGAAAGCGCGAAATTGCCCATGGCGCGCGCGGCCATGCCGATGTTTTCGCCGAGCTGCGGCTCGACGAGGATCACAATGGGACCGTCGAGGGAAAGGCCCACCTTGCTCTTGTCAGTCCCCGACATCTCGCTTCGCTTTCGCGCTGGTTTCAGGGCCTTAGCAACGCGCCCTCAAGAATTGATTCAGAGCCGGCCTTGCGCGGTCTTGGCAGGATCGTGGGCCGGCTGCCCGTTCGCCCGTCGTTTGCCGGTCCTGACAGAATTCGCAAGGAAAATATGCAAGGGAAATAACGGGGTTAGAATCGGCTCTTGAATCTCTCCTGAAGCCTGAAGCCCGCCCTGCGGCAGGTCGCCCTCCCGCCCCCCATCCGTGGAAGCAGGATCGGCTAAAAGTGCATAATCCCTTGGCTTTCGCCCGCCGCGTCTGGGTGCTAAGAGGCGGCGGATATTCCCGTGGCGCACGACACGCGCCGTTCCCAAGAGGCTTCCCCGATCATGGCAAAAATCAAGGTATCCAATCCCGTCGTCGAACTCGATGGCGACGAGATGACCCGGATCATCTGGCAGTACATCAAGGACAAGCTGATCAACCCGTTCCTTGATGTCGAGCTGATGTATTTCGACCTGGGCATGGAATACCGCGACCACACCAACGATCAGGTCACCATCGACGCCGCCGAAGCCATCAAGAAGGTCGGCGTCGGCGTCAAGTGCGCCACCATTACCCCGGATGAAGCCCGGGTGAAGGAGTTCAATCTCAAGCAGATGTGGAAGTCGCCGAACGGCACCATCCGCAACATCCTCGGCGGCGTGATCTTCCGCGAGCCGATCATCTGCAAGAACGTGCCGCGCCTCGTGCCCGGCTGGACCAAGCCGATCATCATCGGCCGCCACGCCTATGGCGACCAGTACCGCGCCACCGACATCAAGTTCCCGGGCAAGGGCACGCTCTCGCTGAAGTTCGTCGGCGAGGACGGCACCGTGATCGAGAAGGAAGTGTTCAAGGCGCCCGGCGCCGGCGTCGCCATGGAGATGTACAATCTCGACGACTCCATCATCGACTTCGCCCGCGCCTCGTTCAACTACGGCCTGCTGCGCGGCTATCCGGTCTATCTCTCGACCAAGAACACGATCCTGAAAGTCTATGACGGCCGCTTCAAGGACATCTTCCAGGAGATCTTCGACGCCGAGTTCAAGAAGGAGTTCGACGCCAAGGGTCTGACTTACGAGCACCGTCTGATCGACGACATGGTGGCCTCGGCGCTGAAATGGTCCGGCGGCTATGTCTGGGCCTGCAAGAACTACGACGGCGACGTGCAGTCCGACACGGTGGCGCAGGGCTACGGCTCGCTCGGCCTGATGACCTCGGTGCTGCTCACCCCCGACGGCAAGACGGTGGAAGCGGAAGCTGCCCACGGCACGGTGACCCGCCACTACCGCGAGCACCAGAAGGGCAAGGAGACCTCGACCAACTCGATCGCCTCGATCTTCGCCTGGACGCGCGGCCTGTCGCACCGCGCCAAGCTCGACAACAATGCCGAGCTCGCCAAGTTCGCGAACACGCTGGAGAAGGTCTGCGTCGACACCGTCGAGGCCGGCTACATGACCAAGGACCTCGCGCTGCTGGTCGGCGCCGACCAGCGCTGGCTGTCGACCACGGGCTTCCTCGACAAGGTCGCCGAGAATCTCACGAAGGCGTTGGCGGCCTGAGCCGTCCGCAATTCGCCCGACCGGGCCGGACATCATCACGGGCCGCGCCACCAGCGCGGCCCGTCTTTTTGAGACCCCTCGCGCGGAGATGCGACCATGTCGATCAAGCTTGCCGTCCCCTGCCTGATGCTGCTTGCCGCGACGGCTGGGCCGGCTGTTGCCGCAGGCCCGCTCCCCGAGGCCATCGCCGCGCCCGGCGAGAGCATCGTGCTCAGCGTCCACGCCGAAGGCGCGCAGGTCTATGAGTGCAAGGCCGGTGCCGACGGCAAGCTCGCCTGGACCTTCCGCGAGCCGATCGCGACGCTGCTCGCCGAGGGCAAGACCATCGGCCGGCACTATGCCGGTCCGAACTGGGAGCACGCCGACGGCAGCGCCGTGGTCGCCAAGGCCGCCGGCAATGCGCCGGGTGCGACAGCCGCCGATATCCCCTGGCTGAAGCTGGAAGTCGTCTCTCGCCGCGGCAGCGGCGTGCTGACGCCCGTCACCACCGTCCAGCGCATCAACACCCATGGCGGCAAGCTCGACGGCGCCTGCGACAAGGCCGGCGAGTTCAAGAGCGCGCCCTACGCGGCCGAGTATGTTTTCCTGAAGAAGGGCTGACCGCTCAGCGGTCGGTGCCCTCGCGCCTCAAGCGCCCGCCATCGCTTTTTCGATCGCAGCCAGCGCCTCGGTCGCCTTGGCGCCGTCAGGGCCGCCGGCCTGCGCCATGTCGGGCCGGCCGCCGCCGCCCTTGCCGCCCAGCGCCTCGGAGGCGACGCGGACGAGGTTCACGGCGTTGAAGCGCGCGGTGAGGTCTTGCGTGACGCCAACCACGACACCGGCCTTGCCGTCCTCCGTGACGCCGACGATGGCGACCACGCCGGAGCCGATCTGCTTCTTGCCGTCGTCGGCGAGGCTCTTGAGATCTTTCATCTCGATGCCCTCGACCGCACGCGCCATCAGCTTGACGCCGCCGGCCTCGCGCACGCTGGCCGCTGCACCATCGCCGCTCGATGCGCCGCCGCCCATCGCGAGCTTCTTGCGGGCGTCGGACAGCTCGCGCTCGAGCTTCTTGCGCTCCTCCATCAGCGCGGCGATGCGCGCCGGCACGTCGTCGATCGAGGTGCGCAGCTCGTTCGCCGCCGTCTTCGCCAGCGCCATGGTCTCGTTGGCGTGGCGGCGGGCGTAATTGCCGGTCAGCGCCTCGATGCGCCGCACGCCGGAGGCGACCGCGCTCTCGCTCGTCAGCGTGATCAGGCCGATATCGCCGGTGCGCCGCACATGCGTGCCGCCGCAGAGCTCGACCGACCAGCCGAGCGCATTGGCGGCGCGCTCGCGCGCGGTCTTGCCCATCGAGACGACGCGGACCTCGTCGCCATACTTTTCGCCGAACAGGGCGCGCGCGCCGGCCTCGCGGGCCTCGTCGACGCCCATCACGCGGGTTGTGACTTCGTCGTTCTCCAGCACCACGTCGTTGGCGATGTCCTCGACGCGGGCGAGTTCCTCCGGCGTGATCGGCTTCGGATGCACGAAGTCGAAGCGCAGGCGATCCGGCGCGACCATCGAGCCGCGCTGAGCGATGTGGTCGCCGAGCACCTGGCGCAGCGCCTCGTGGATGAGATGCGTCGCCGAGTGATGCGCGCGGATCGAGGAGCGCCTGGAATGATCAACCTCGAGCTGTAGCGCGCTGCCGACCTTCACCTCGCCGCTCTCGACCGTGCCGACGTGCACGAAGAAGTCGCCGAGCTTCTTCTGCGTGTCGGTGACGCGGAACTTGATGCCGCCCTCGCCCGTCAGCACGCCGGTGTCGCCGACCTGGCCGCCGGACTCCGCATAGAACGGCGTCTGGTTCAGCACGATCGCACCGCTGTCGCCGGCCTTGAGGCTGGCAACTTCGCGGCCGTCCTTCACCAGCGCGGAGACCACGCCTTCGGCGCTCTCGGTCTCGTAGCCCAGGAATTCGGTGGCCCCGAGCTTTTCGCGCAGCGGGAACCAGATCGCCTCCGAGGCCGCCTCGCCAGAGCCCTTCCAGGATTCGCGCGCCTTGGCCTTCTGGCGCTCCATCGCGTCGTTGAACGCAGCTTGATCCACGCCGATGCCGCGCGATTTCAGCGCGTCCTGGGTCAGGTCGAGCGGGAAGCCGTAAGTGTCGTACAGCGTGAACGCGACATCGCCGTCGAACATGTCGCCCTTCTTCAGGGACGCCGACTTCTCGTCCAGGATCGACAAGCCGCGCGCAAGAGTCTTGCGGAAGCGGGTCTCTTCCAGCCGCAGCGTCTCCTCGATCAGGTTCTCCGCGCGCATCAGGTCGGGATAGGCCTGGCCCATCTCGCGGACCAGCGCCCAGACCAGCCGATGCATCAGCGGCTCCTTGGCCCCGAGCAGCTGTGCATGGCGCATCGCGCGGCGCATGATCCGGCGCAGCACATAGCCGCGGCCCTCGTTCGAGGGCAGCACGCCGTCCGCGACCAGGAAGGCGGAGGAGCGCAAGTGGTCGGCGATGACGCGGAACGAGGCCAAGGTCTGCTCGTTCGGGCCGCTGCCGAGCGCCGACGACGTTGCGTCGATCAAATGACGGAACAGATCGGTCTCGAACACGCTGTCGACGCCCTGCATGATCGAGGCCATGCGCTCGAGGCCCATGCCGGTGTCGATCGAGGGGCGCGGTAGATCCACGCGCTCCTCCTTCGTCACCTGCTCGTACTGCATGAACACCAGGTTCCAGAACTCGAGGAAGCGGTCGCCGTCCTCTTCGGCAGAGCCCGGAGGTCCGCCCCAGATGTGATCGCCGCGGTCGATGAAGATCTCCGAGCACGGGCCGCACGGGCCGGTGTCGCCCATCGCCCAGAAATTGTCCGAGGTTGGAATGCGGATGATGCGGTCGTCGGAGAAGCCCGCGATCTTTTTCCAGAGCCCGTGCGCCTCGTCGTCGGTGTGGTAGACGGTGACGAGCAGCTTGTCCTTGTTCAGCCCAAAGTCGCGGGTGATCAAGGTCCAGGCGAGCTCGATCGCGCGCTCCTTGAAGTAGTCGCCGAACGAGAAATTGCCGAGCATCTCGAAGAAGGTGAGATGGCGCGCGGTGTAGCCGACATTGTCGAGGTCGTTGTGCTTGCCGCCGGCGCGCACGCATTTCTGCGACGTCGTCGCGCGCTGATAGGGCCGCTCCTCGACGCCGGTGAAGACGTTCTTGAACTGCACCATGCCGGCATTGGTGAACATCAAGGTCGGATCGTTGCGCGGCACGAGCGGCGAGGAAGGCACGATCTCGTGGCCGTTCTCGGCAAAGAAGTTCAGAAAGGTCGACCTGATCTCGTTGACGCCGCTCATGTTCATCCAATCGGGTGTGCCTGGACCCGCTTCACGCCATCCAAACCTGAAATTTAGGCTGATATCTGCGGGCCAAAGCGCTTTTAGACAAGGCCAGCTTCGCTGTCCAGAAACTGTGCAGAGAGATCAGTGGGTTGCCGCAGGCGCGCAATCCCCGTTGAAAGCCGAAAGACCCGCGTTGACAGGCTTGGCCGCGCTGTGGTCTGTACCCATCTGTATCGTACGGCCACGTCGGGAGAGACCGGCTTCATTGCCGGCGCCGAAGGAGCAACCGCCCCGGAAACTCTCAGGCAAAAGGACCGCGTGGCTTTGACGACATCTGGAAAGAGGCGCTGGCGGGTTTAGGCCCGGACAGCGTCCGCCGACGGGATAATACTCTCAGGCACAGCGACAGATGGGGCTTCGACTGGTTAGCTCGGGGAATCGTCCCCGGGGAACCGCCGAGGGCCCCTGTGATGCCGGCGCGCGACGACGAAACGTCCCTGAAACGTACTCCCCTTCACGACCTTCACGTGTCGCTCGGCGGCAAGATGGTGCCGTTCGCGGGCTATGACATGCCCGTGCAATACCCTGCGGGCGTGCTGAAGGAACACCTCCACACCCGCGCCTCCGCCGGCCTGTTCGACGTCTCCCATATGGGCCAGATCGCGCTTCGGCCGAAATCCGGCAAGGTTGAGGACGCCGCCCGCGCGCTGGAACGGCTGGTGCCGCAAGACATCGTGGCGATCGCTCCGGGCCGGCAGCGCTACGCCCAGTTCACCAATGCGGATGGCGGCATTCTCGACGATCTGATGGTCGCCAATTTCGGCGATCACCTGTTCCTGGTCGTCAACGCCGCCTGCAAGGGCGCGGACGAGGCGCATCTGCGCACGCATCTGTCCGGCGACTGCGTCATCGATTCGCTGGAAAGCCGCGCGCTGATCGCGCTCCAGGGCCCCAAGGCGGAAGCGGTGCTGGCGAAACTGTGTGCAGAGGCGCCCGCCATGAAGTTCATGGACGCCGGCCCGCATGAGGTCGCCGGCCTTCCCTGTTTCGTCTCGCGCTCCGGCTATACTGGCGAGGACGGTTTTGAGATCTCGGTCCCCGCGGCCGATGCCGAGCGGCTGGCCAGGAGGCTGCTGGACAATCCCGATGTGATGCCGATCGGCTTGGGGGCCCGCGACAGCCTGCGGCTGGAGGTCGGCCTCTGCCTCTACGGCCACGACATCGACACCACGACCACACCGGTCGAAGCCGCGCTGGAATGGTCTGTACAGAAGAGCCGCCGCACCGCTGGTGCCCGCGCCGGCGGCTTTCCCGGTGCCGCGAAGATCCTCGCTCATTTCGACAACGGCGCATCCCGCCGCCGCGTCGGCCTGCGTGCCGAGGGCCGTGCGCCGGTGCGCGAGGGCGCGCTGCTGTTTGCGGACGCAACCGGGGGCGCGCCGATCGGAAAGGTCACATCGGGCGGTTTCGGTCCGAGCCTGAACGCGCCGGTCGCGATGGGCTACGTGCCGACGCGCCTGAGCGCGCTCGGCACAAAACTCTTCGCCGAGGTGCGCGGGCAATTTCTGCCGCTCACTGTTGCCGCCATGCCCTTCGTGAAAAACACCTACAAACGCTGAGGACAAGACAATGACCACGACGCTGTACACTTCCGACCATGAATGGCTGGCGATCGACGGCGATGTCGCGACCGTCGGCATCACCGATTATGCGCAGCAGCAGCTCGGCGACGTCGTGTTCGTCGAATTGCCCAAGGTCGGCCGCGCGTTGAAGAAGGCCGAAGCCGCCGCGGTCGTGGAATCCGTGAAAGCCGCCTCCGACGTCTACGCGCCTGTTACGGGCGAAGTGCTCGCGACCAACCCGGAGCTCGCCGCCGAGCCGGCGCTGGTGAACACGGACGCGCAAGGCAAGGCGTGGTTCTTCAAGATCAAGATCGCCGACAAGAGCGAGCTCGGCGGCCTCATGGATGAAGCCGCCTACAAGGCGCACACGGCGTGAGATGACGAGAACGGCCGCCCCATACTCGGTGTCATCACCCGCGCAGGCGGGTGATCCAGTACGCCGCGGCCCATCGACTCTAGCCGTGACGCCTGCGTTTACTGGATGCCCCGCCCCCGTGCGCAATTGCGCACTAGGCGGGGCATGACAGCGGAGTGATGAGGCGAACCGCCACGGCGTCATCGCCCTCCTTCCCGGACGATGACAGCGATAGATGACCTAAAGCGAGGACCCATGATGACCGCGCACCGCAAATCCAATGGCGACACCGCCGCCCCCTTCGTTCGCCGCCACATCGGTCCCTCCGCGCGCGATGTCGCCGCGATGCTGGAGACCGTCGGCGCCAAAAGCGTCGATGCGTTGATGGCGGAAACGCTGCCGGCTTCGATTCGGCAGGCCACCCCGCTCGATCTCGGCAAGGCCTTGAGCGAGACCGAGGCGATCGCGCATATGGGCGAGCTTGCAGCCCAGAACCAGGTCTTCACCTCGCTGATCGGCCAGGGCTATTCCGGCACGATCCTGCCCGCAGTGATCCAGCGCAACATCCTGGAGAATCCAGCCTGGTACACGGCCTACACCCCCTACCAGCCCGAGATCAGCCAGGGCCGGCTGGAAGCGCTGCTCAACTTCCAGACCATGATCTGCGACCTCACCGGGCTCGATGTCGCCAACGCCTCGTTGCTCGATGAAGCGACCGCCGCCGCCGAAGCCATGGCGCTGGCGGAGCGGCACTCGAAGGTCGAAGCCAAAGCGTTTTTCGTCGACAAGGACGTTCATCCGCAGACGCTGGCCGTGATGCGCACCCGTGCGGCGCCGCTCGGCTGGAACCTGATCGTCGGCGATCCTCTCGCCGATCTGGACAAGGCCGACGTGCTCGGCGCGCTGCTGCAATATCCGGGCTCCTCCGGCGCGGTGCGCGACCTCAGACCCGCAATCGCGGCGCTGAAAGCCAAGGGCGCGCTCGCGATCGTTGCCGCCGATCTCTTGGCGCTGACGCTGCTCGCCTCGCCCGGCGAACTCGGGGCCGACATCGCCATCGGCTCGGCGCAGCGTTTTGGCGTGCCGATGGGCTATGGCGGACCGCACGCGGCCTATATGGCGGTGCGCGATGCGCTGAAGCGCTCGCTGCCCGGCCGCATCGTCGGCCTCTCCGTGGACTCCCGCGGGATGCCTGCCTACCGTCTCGCGCTCCAGACCCGCGAGCAGCACATCCGCCGTGAGAAGGCGACCTCCAACATCTGCACCGCGCAGGTGCTGCTCGCCGTGATCGCCTCGATGTACGCCGTCTATCACGGCCCCGAGGGACTCTCTCAGATTGCGCGCAACGTGCATCGCCGCGCCGCCGTGCTCGCGGCGGGCCTGCGCAAGCTCGGCTTTGCGCCTGATAGCGAAACCTTCTTCGACACGCTCAGCGTTGATGCTGGCGGCAAGCGCGCCGAGATCGTCGCGCGCGCGGCCGCCGAGAAGATCAATCTCGGTGTCAGTGAGACCAGCCTGCGCATCGCGCTCGATGAGACCACGACGCCCGCGACGGTGGAAGCGGTCTGGCGCGCCTTCGGCGGCCAGCTTGCCTATGCCGAGATCGACGCCACCACGCGCGAGGCGCTGCCGGAGGCGCTGAAGCGCGCAACCGCCTTCCTGACGCATCCCGTCTTCCATGCGCATCGCTCGGAGACCGAGATGCTGCGCTACATGCGCAAGCTCAGCGACCGCGACCTCGCGCTCGACCGTGCGATGATTCCGCTGGGATCCTGCACCATGAAGCTGAACGCCACCACCGAGATGATGCCGCTGACCTGGCCGGAATTCGGGTCCCTGCACCCGTTCGTCCCGCGCGAGCAGGCCGCCGGCTATCACGCGCTGTTCGCGCGGCTGGAAAAATGGCTGTGCGACATCACCGGTTATAACGCGATCTCGCTGCAGCCGAACTCGGGCGCGCAGGGCGAATATGCCGGGCTGCTTGCGATCCGCGGCTATCATGCGGCGCGTGGGCAGAGCCACCGAAAAATCTGCCTGATCCCCTCCTCCGCCCACGGCACCAATCCGGCCTCGGCCGCGATGGTCGGGATGGACGTGGTGGTGGTCGCCTGCGAAAAGAACGGCGACGTCGACATCAATGATCTCCGCGCCAAGGCCGAAGAGCATTCGACCAATCTCGCCGCTGTCATGATCACCTATCCCTCGACCCACGGCGTGTTCGAGGAGCACATTCGCGAGATCTGCGACATCGTCCACGGCCATGGCGGCCAAGTGTATCTCGACGGCGCCAACCTCAACGCGCAGGTCGGGCTTAGCAGGCCCGGCGACTACGGCGCCGACGTCAGCCATCTCAATTTGCACAAGACCTTCTGCATCCCGCATGGCGGCGGCGGCCCCGGCATGGGCCCGATCGGCGTCAAGGCGCATCTTGCGCCGTTCCTGCCCGGCCATCCTGCAACCAGCGCCGAGGCACCGGTCGGTCCAGTCTCGGCCGCACCGTTCGGCTCGGCCTCGATCCTCACCATCTCCTACATCTACATCCTGATGATGGGCGGCGAAGGCTTGAAGCGCGCCACCGAGATCGCGATCCTCAACGCCAACTACATTGCCGCGCGTCTCGATCCGCACTTCCCGGTGCTCTACAAGAACGCCAGGGGCCGCGTCGCTCATGAATGCATCGTCGATCCACGCCCGCTGAAGACGACATCAGGTGTCACCGTGGACGACATCGCAAAACGCCTGATCGACTACGGCTTCCACGCCCCGACCATGAGCTTCCCGGTGCCGGGCACGCTGATGATCGAGCCGACCGAGTCGGAATCGAAGGCCGAGCTGGACCGGTTCTGCGATGCCATGATCGCGATCCGCAAGGAGATCGCCGAGGTCGAGGCCGGCCGCTTCAAGATCGAAGCGTCGCCATTGCGCCACGCTCCGCACACCGTGCACGACATCGCGGACGACGACTGGAAGCGCGCCTATACCCGCAGCGAGGGCTGCTTCCCCGCAGGCACTTCGCGTACCGACAAATACTGGTGCCCGGTCGGCCGCGTCGACAACGTCTATGGCGACCGCAACCTGGTGTGCTCGTGCCCGCCGGTGAGCGATTACGCGGAAGCGGCGGAGTAAGTCACGACCGAGGTTTCGTAGGGTGGGCAAAGCGCGATCGACCGAAGCGCAGTGGCCAGCCTCCGATGGCGGCAGCGGGTTGCGAGACGAACGATAGACGACAGGACCGCCGGCGGCAGGAGGATTCATGCGCGAGGAATTCTGGTTTCATTTTCCGTTTCGCGTCCGCTATTCCGAGGTCGACGCGCAGGCCGTGGTGTTCAACGCCCACTATTTGACCTACTTCGATACCGCAATCACCGAATATTTTCGCGCCCTCGGCTACGACTATCTCGGCGAGGTGGCGAGGACCGGCATCGACTTTCACACCGTGAAATCAGTTGTCGAATACAAGGCGCCGATCCGGTTCGACGAGGACATCGACGTCTGTGTACGGGTCGCGAAGATCGGCCGTTCCTCGATCGTGCTCACACTTGCGATCTTCGCCAAAGGCTCCGAGGATCTTCGTGCGACCGGCGAGATCATCTGGGTCGCGACCGACCAGAAGACCCATCAATCGGTTGCTGTGGCGGAGGACTTGCGGGCGCTGGTTGCGAGCCGGGAAAGGGCGCTGGCGGCGCCATGAAACCCGCCGCGACACCGTGTTGAGCGTCAACTCGGCGGGCAGCAAAAGCGCAAGTCTCGAGCAGGCCTACAACGGCACGCCGCGAGGATGCCATCGCATCCTTAGATGCGGAAGTCCCGCATCGTCGTATGGCTTGCCCTCACGCACGAACCCGAAATCCGAATAGAATTTTTGAAGCTGCGCGCCGATGACGATATCGCATGACTGCTCTCTCAGGCGCCTGATCGTCCTTTGCACGAGTTCCCTCCCAAGTCCCGTTCCCCGATGTTGTCTTGAAACGACTACTCGGCCGAACGACGCAGAGGCGGTCTCTTCAGACGGCCAAGTGCATCGAGCATAGGCGACCAAATCGGTGCCTATCCTCGCCAACAAATGCGACGCCGTCTGGTCGGCAAAATCCAAATCCGAGTAGGGCGACTGCTGCTCGACCACCAGTATCTGCTGACGCAACGCAAGCACGGCGTAGAGCTCCTGCGAACCAAATTCGCCAAAGCGGTACCAACGGAATTCTATCAAGCCACCCTCCTCAACTTCGCAAGGTGGGCAAAGCGGAGCGTGCCAACCTCTTTTCTTCGCATTGAAATATGGTGGGCGCGGCGCTTCGCCTTCCCGCCCCACAGCACCGAACGCGCCTCTAAGGCGCAATCAGCGATCGGCTTTCGCGATCCCACCGCCAGAGCCGTTCATTGGTCAGTTCGGTACCGCCCCACCAGCGCTTGATGGGGTTGTGACGCCACAAATCGTCTTCGCGAGCGAGAAGTGAACGCCCGAGTTCGGTCAGCGTGACCTTCCACTCGCTCTTGCCGAAGTAGCGATCCTCATTGTCGAACGCCGGATCGCCCAACAGGAGCGGCGGCACCGAATGTTGCCCCAGTTCGATCAGGGCATCGCCCGCCTCGTCTTCGTCGAGTACATCGCGAAGCCATCTCGCCTCGCAGACGCGCCTCGGGTCGGTGTGCCCGTCGTTCGCGAAATCCAGCAGATCCATTTCGCTGGCGCCAAGTCCCGTGACGCTGTCCGGAAGCTCCTCAAGTATGGCAATGAGCGCCGATCGCAGTCTCGGCAAGATCATCAGGTCCGTCATCAGCAGATCGAAGCAGGGTTCCGGCGTTTCAGCCCGATAGGCGCGCCAGGCGCGGCTTGCCGTCACCAGATGATTGTCGACCACCTTGAAGACCGGCAGCTTCCATTTTGCGACCGATTGCGGAGCAAAGCTTGCAACCCTGTCATCCGTGTGCACCAGGCTCAGCTTGGTCGTGATCTCTTTGTAGGGACGCAGCAGGTCGAGCAGCCAGACGAGCACGAGCTGATCGTTGGGCCGAGGATCGACCCATATTTCGATCGAGTCGAACTTCGCACACAGCTCGAAGAAACCTATATCGCGCGTGCCGAAACCTTCCAGCGAGCCACGACAAACATCGTCGAGCCAATGATCGCCTGGATTACAATGCTTTGCCGATCGCCGCTCCAGCCCCATCAAGAGTTGCTCGTCCGAGGGCAATTTCCCCGAGACGAGGCGTAGATAGAATCCGAGCGCGACGTTCGCCGCACCGGACTGGCGAAGCGTGTCTGCCGCGAGATCGTTCGTGGCCAGGATCAAATGTGACACGATCGCCTCTCAGAATTGATACAACGCACTCTGAGCGAATACGTACGTATCAGCCAGGCGCGACAAGTGAGTGGGCTTCGGCGTCCCACTGCCACAACCGGTCGTTGGTCAAATGGGTGCCGCCCCACCAACGATCGATCCGGTTGTGGCGGCGAAAATTCTCATTGCCGCCAAGCACCGCTTTGCCGAACTCGGTGAGCGACAGACGGGATTGCTTGTATCGCTGGAAGCGGCTTGAATCGTTGTGCATCTCAAGGGAAAACGGACCTTCATCCAGTCCAGCGACCCCTGGCCTGTCGCACCGCGCGAGCCCATCGAGCAGAGCCCCGACTTCCCAGTACTCGTATACGGGCAACCTGTAGCGGCTTCGATAGCCCAGGACATCGAAAGGCCGCACGCCGCCCCGCGCGACAAGTTTCAGGATCTGCTCTTCCGTGGCACCAAGGCCCGAGGCAGAACTCGGAAGCTCTTCAAGCAGAGCCGTCACGCAAGAGCTGAGCTGCGGCAGTACGACCAGATTCGCCTTGAACAGGTCGAACCAATTCTGCGGAGTCGGCGCACGATAGGCCCGCCATGCACGGCTGGCCAATTTGAAGTAATGGGGTTCGATCTCATTCACGAACGGGTGTGGCCTGGCAAGTGCGCGTCGATCGATGCCGCCGATGGCAATCTGTAGCTGGCGCACGGTGAAATTCAAGTTCGCGGTGGTGGTCTCGCGGCGCCAATGATCGAGCAGCCAGAACATGAGCAATTGTGCGTTTGGCCCCGGTCCCCTGCAAAACTCGAACGAGCCGCATTCTGCGAACAATTCGACAAATCCACGGTTCCTGACACTCCATTCTTCGAGGCGCCAGGGCGGCGTATCGTCCAGCCAATGAAGACCTTTTGGCTGCGTTGTGCGTGGCGCAAAGAACGCTTGGAGCTCCACTTCGGACGGCAATTGGCCCCAGACCAGTCGCCGTTCGATCGCAATCACGAGATCGGCAAGGCCCGCCTGTTGAATGGCGCCGGCGATGGATGAGCCTGTCGTGACAATGAGCCGCGTCATGCTCGTGGCCTCAGGGCTTCGTCAAAACAGCGCCATAGCGCCACAACCGATCATTGGTCAAATGCGTGCCGCCCCACCAGCGATCGATCGGGTTGTGACGGCTGAAATCTTCCTGATGGGCCAGCACGGCCCTTCCGAATTCGGTGAGCGACAGCCGGCTGCGGAGGTAGACTTCGTGCCGGGCTCGGAGATTGCCAAGGTCGATGGTGCGAATTCCTCGCCCAGCCCGGTCACAGCCGGCTTGGGGCCAAGGGCGAGACCTTCGAGCAAATATCCCAGTTCGATCTCACCCCACACGTACGTGCCTCGTAGCGAGCGCAAATGAAACAACGCATTTGTGTTCGCATACCAGGCAAGCATCTCCAGAAATCGCATCTCGGTCGTACCGAGCCCGGTCAATGGAGACGGGAGTTCTGCCAGAAGCTCGAGCAAGGCCGGCCGCAGCATCAGCAAGGCACTCAGATCGCGGTGAAGCAGATCGATGCAGGCCTCCGGGGACGGCGAGCAGTAGGCCGACCACGCCAATTTGGCGATCTCGAACTCCTCTGCGCCCACCTTCGCCAAGGGAATGTGCGGCTCGGCCTTAGCGAAATCATAACCGGGACTGAACATCGGATCGGAATCCAGCAATCGCAGCGCGAGCTTCTGCGCCAGCGCAGGACAGCTGCTAAGGTGATCGAGCAACCAGACGAGTTGCAGCTGGTCTTGGGCCGTCGCTGCGAACCAGAGTTCGATCGCGTCATACGGCTCGCAAAATTCGGCCAGCGACAATTTGCGGCCCTTGGCGCCCCGTGGCCAGCGGATCCAATCCGACCAGTGATCGGCCGGGCCAAGATCTGTCGTGTAGGCAGCGAAATAAGCCGAGAGCTTTTCCGTCGGCGGGAGTGGTCCCCACGCGAATTGAAAATGGAGCGGTATGACAATCTCGGCCAATCCCGATCGAGCGAGCTCGCTGCCGCCGCCCCAGCCGGTCAAGATCAGACGCTTCATCGCACCACCCGATCGCTACAACGCACAACAAAACGGGCACCGAAGACGTCGGCAACTCAACGTCCTCAGCGCCCGCTCCTCGCGAAAGATCTTCGCGGTAAGACTTACTCGTCCGCCGGCTCCTCGCCGTCGGCATCGCGCTCGGGGGTGCCGGCCAGAATCTGCTCGGCGATCAGGCCGGAGTTCTGGCGGATCGAGGTCTCGATCTTGGCGGTGATGTCGGGATTGGACTTCAAGAACGCCTTGGCGTTCTCGCGGCCCTGGCCGAGGCGCTGGCTGTCATAGGAGAACCAGGCGCCGGACTTCTCGACGATGCCGGCCTTGACGCCGAGATCGAGGATCTCGCCCATCTTGGAGACGCCCTCGCCGTACATGATGTCGAACTCCACCTGCTTGAAGGGCGGCGCCAGCTTGTTCTTCACCACCTTGACGCGCGTGGTGTTGCCGACCACCTCGTCGCGCTCCTTGATTGCGCCGATGCGGCGGATGTCGAGGCGGACCGAGGCATAGAATTTCAGCGCGTTGCCGCCAGTGGTGGTTTCCGGCGAGCCGTACATCACACCGATCTTCATGCGGATCTGGTTGATGAAGATCACCATGGTGTTGGACTTGTTGATCGAGGCCGTCAGCTTGCGCAGCGCCTGGCTCATCAGACGGGCCTGCAGGCCGGGCAGCGCATCGCCCATCTCGCCCTCGAGCTCGGCCTTCGGCACCAGCGCCGCAACCGAATCGATCACCAGCACGTCGACCGCACCCGAGCGCACCAATGTGTCGCAGATTTCCAGCGCCTGCTCGCCGGTGTCGGGCTGGGAGATCAGGAGCTCGTCGATGTTGACGCCCAGCTTGCGGGCATAGACCGGATCGAGCGCATGCTCGGCATCGATGAAGGCGCAGATGCCGCCCTTCTTCTGCGCTTCCGCCACCGTATGCAGCGCCAGCGTCGTCTTGCCTGAGGATTCCGGTCCGTAGATCTCGACGATGCGCCCCTTGGGCAGGCCGCCGATGCCGAGCGCAATATCGAGCCCGAGCGAGCCGGAGGACACCGCCTCGATGTCCATGGAGCGGTCGTTCTTGCCGAGCTTCATCACCGAGCCCTTGCCGAACTGGCGCTCGATCTGGGAGAGCGCGGCGGCCAGGGCTTTACTCTTGTCCATGGAAGATCCTTCGACGATACGCAGGGCAGTGGCGGACATTGGGTCGTGCTCCTTATGGCGAGGATTCGCGTGTGGGACAAACGATTGGCAGCGGGTCGTCGATAAAAGTAATGTACCCTATCTGTTCTCTGTTCGCAATATGTTCTTTTGCGGATTTGGGGGCTGGCCTGCTTTAGCCTCTGGGTGGCCTAAGTTGATGCCGGGAGTGGCCTAGTGCTTCGGTTCGGGGGCTATCGCCGGCGAGGGCCGATCCCATATCGTCTCGAAAGACCTATCAGCGGGAGCCTGCGATGCTCGGCTCGATCATGTTTGTTTTGGTTGTTGTCGTCTTGATGAGTTGGTGCGGGCGCGTAACGGCCAACTTTGCGCAAGAGAGAGGCCGATCCAGGCGTGCTTGGTTTCTCTGGGGAGCGCTGCTTTTCCCCATCTTCCCGGCTCAATGGTTCGTCTTGGGACTGCTACCCAAAAAGGTAAGGTCGTCCAGCCGGCGGCCTCTGTGATTTTTCGCCGATCCGCCGACAGCGCCCTTCGCGCCGTCGTTGTCATTCTCGATCTCGCGGCGCCCTTTCTTCAACCGACGCTGACGCGGGCAAGGACAACCCGCGGCCGCCGTCATAAATCCGCAATCGCAACTCATTGACCGGGCAAGCAAATTGCCGGGCGGCCTACTGTGCATGGGGTTGTTTTTCAATTTTTTGAAAGCCGCCATGCCGTGGGCATCATGCTGCGGGCATGAGGGCTCGCTGCTGCGGGCACGGCGGCCCGGCCCATCCGGCACGGCCGCCCTAAAACAGCGCCAGCAGCACGATGCCGATCACCAGCACGACAAAGCCAGCCGCCGTCGCGGCGGCGAATGACCGCTCTACGTTGTCCATGATGCTACCCCATTCCCGGCGTGCCACGTTTCCCCCATGGCTGCGCCGAAGGAACGGAATTTCGCCGAGGGGTGTGGCTCCAGTTGTGCGATCGGATGGCCAAATTGGGACCTGTGCGGGGCCAGTCTGCGGCCTCCTGACGCGCGGCTTGCGGTGCGGCCGTCAGGCGCGTGCCCGCTCAGCCCCGAGCGGGGCTTTTTCGGATTCCAGGGAGCGAGCGCGATTCGTCGGCATGTCAGGCTGCCGTAAGCTGAGGCCGTTAGGGTCACCCGGCTATGGTGTTGCAGCCCAGCACCTCAGCCTCCAATAACCTTTAACCCGCTTGGCTCTCCAAGCGGGTTTTTTTCTTCCCGCTTCAGGCGGAGCGCGAAGGCGCAGATCGCGGGCGTCGATCAGTGTCGGGAGTGGGGAATTGCTCGCGTGCGATCGGACCGGCACGACAGTCCTTCGAAACGCCAGAACGTGACCACGCTGGCCTCGCCGCATTCTTCGCAGACGAGTTCTTCTTCACCGAGCATGAAGCGCGCGCGCCTGAACGTCGGTGAGGATGCAGGATGCCGGCAATGAGGACAGGCCAGCGAGAAATTCCGCGCGCCCCAGCGCAGCACAAGATGTCTCAGCCAGCTCACGCCTTCCTCTTTCGCGACATCGCGCCCGAACTGATTGTCGCTGTAAGCAGAGCATAGATGCGCGACACGCAAAAGTGGAAAACACAGCGATATTCCTGTTCCTTCGATTGGCCGTGCGGCGCTCGTTGCGGTTCCCGCTTGCGCGATGGAACCGCGCCTGATTCAGGCGATGAAAGCCATGGACACCCGATGGAACCGCGGGCGCACAGGGCTGCAGCTTCGGAACTTTGTTCATGGTCGGAGAACCACGGAGTTCCAGCTTCGCGCGCAGGGCCATTCTTTCGGAATCCGATTTCGTTTGTTTCGACGCGCGTGCTCTCTCGCGAGAGCCGTGAATTATCCGGAGCTTACCGACAGATTTCGCTTGTCGCGGGAATATTATGACGCCCAGCATGTTTGGCAGTGAGGCAGGTGAATCGTGGGAGGTGACCATGAATCACAGGGGCGTCGAGTTCACCGTCGCGAAGACGGCGATTCCCGGAATCTGGCAATGGCAGTTCCGGATCGGCGATGCCGTCAAGACCGGCAAGACCGAGACCAAGATCGATCTGCTCGCGATCCGCCGGGTGCAGCTGCGCATCGACCGGGAGCTGAAGGCGATCGGACGCGAGACGGCTTGAGCGAGACGGCCTGAATGAGGCGGCCCGAATCGGCCGAGCAGGGCCGCTGCCTGCATGGCACACTTGCACCGCAGCAAGTCCGTAGCGGCCCGGAATTGATCCGGCGACGGTTTGGGACTGCACTGCGCGCCCATGGCCTTGGGGCGGGGCCGTCACGCGTGATCGGTGCCAGCCATGCCACTCTACTTCTTTCGAATCCGGAACGGCCGCTATTCCGGCTGTGCGGACCAGGCGACGGAATTTGCCGATCGCAATTCGGCCTGGAAGGAGATGACCAGCATGTGCGCCGACATGGCGGCCGGCATCGTCCGCAAGCTCCAGCCAAACTCCGAATGGCATATAGAACTGCTCGACGAAGCCAAGGAGCCCGTGTTCCGGATCCGGATCGTCGCGGAAACCTTTGAGGAGAGCTTGTAAGGAGGGTCTGGCCCTAATCCGCGCTGGGCAGGCGTCGCATGGTGAATTCGATCTCGCCGCCGGGCAGTTCGCGCCAGGTCTCGACCGCGCTCATGTAGCCGGCCTTGGGGTAGCGGGCGAAGAAGGCTTCTGCCCTCGCCCGCGCCGCCGGGCGCGGCAGGGTGAAGGTCTCGCGCAGAAAGCCGTCGCCGGTCGTTGCACCCGGCTTGCCGCCCGCCTTGCGCCGGCGCGCCATCCGTTCGGCGAGATCCCGCGGCCGGTCGGCCATCGCCTTCCTCCTCTACGCAATACGCTTGGCCCAATGTAGGGAGCGGACCGGATCAAGAGGAGTCCCGTCAGCAGGCGCCATGGCCGCCCTCGGGGCGCGCAGCCGTCAGTTGGCAGCCGTGCCGCTCTTGGTCTTCTTGGGCGCGCTGGTTGCGGCCGACGCCTTCGGCGTCGCCGGCTGCTTCGGCGGATCGGAGCGCATGCCGCCCCAGGGGTCGTTGGACGACTTGGCGTCCGGAATCTTCTTCAGCGTTTCCTTGTAGGCCTTTTCACGCTCGGCATCCGCGGCCTTCTCCTCAGGTGTCTTGCTGGGCCCCTCCTGCAGCAAATTGAGATTGGGCATTTGCGCGTAGGCCGGTCCCGCCAGCACGGCCAGCAGCACCGCCGCCATACGGAAAAGCTTCATCACTCACTCCTTGATCATTCATCAGGGGCGGATCAACCGCGTCTGGTCATCTCTGTCAACGGCCCCGCCGCGCCCGATAGCTCGCTAGAACCGGTCCGATCTGCACGATTTCGGCGCGTGCAGCCAATCGTCCCAGATCGGGCCGCATCTGGTGCACCCGTTGAGAGCAAGGCCAAGCGCGGCCAGACAAAAGACCAGGACACACCGACGCAACATGGACCACCCGTACCCAAGCGAGGCATCATACCTAGCGAAGTCGGGCATTTTCAAGCCGACGGGCTTGGCGCCGGACCGGGTGACTTTGCCGCGCCGATGCGCGCACAATAGCCGAAACATCCGGCAACAAGGGAGGGAACGACAGCAATGCCATCGCAGCCAGACGCCGAGTTCGGCATCGCCGAGGCCAGACGCATCCTCGGCGAGGTCTTTGCGCCCTGGGTCCAGGATCTCGACCTCTCGGTCGAGCGCATCGAGTACCAACAGCCAGCAGATGCGCCGGACTGGCAGCCCGGCGCGCTGCTGCGCATGCCGTTCTCGGAGCGGCTGTGCCGCAATGGCGGCGTGGTCTGCGGCCAGGCGCTGATGGCGCTCGCCGACACTGCGATGGTGATCGCGAACCTCGCCGCTAACCGGGGCTATCGCCCGATGACCACGGTCGACCAGACCACGCATTTCATGCGCGCGGTCTCATCCTCGGATGTGCTCGCCGACGCGCGCGTGGTGCGGCTCGGACGCACCATGAGCTTTGGCCGCGTCACGCTGCTCTCGGCTACCGACAACAAGCAGGTGGCGATGGTATCGAGCGCGTTCGCGATGCTGCCGGGCTGATCGGAACAATCGCGTGTCGTAAACGAAATCTAAAGCGCTGCGCAAGTAGCGCCAGTATTGAGTTTAGTTCAACGTAATTTCTATGCACTACTTCACAATCATTATTATGGATGAATGCCAATGATCGAGAAGCGTGCAGCGCAGCGTCACCGCGTTTTCAAGGGCGGGACGATCACCTTCGAAAATGGCGGCATCGCGTGCATCGTGCGAAACGTGTCGGAAGGCGGCGCGGCGATCGACCTCGATGCGCCCGTCACACTGCCGCAATCGTTCACGCTCGCGATCGCGCGCGACAATCTCGTGCGGAATTGCCGTCCCGTATGGCGCAGCGACCGGCGCGTCGGCCTTGCTTTCGTTCAATAATGCGCGTGGTGTGAACGAGCGTTCGCGTCGCGTCCACCCCGCGATCGAGTTGGCGCGATACGGCGACGGCGTCGCCAGCACAGACCTGCGCTCACAAGCGCGATGATCGCGAGAGCGATCGCTGTCGATGCCGCAACAAATCGTCCGCCCGGACGATCGATCGTGCGTGACCACAGTGACGGCCCTTCGCCCGGCCGCGCCAGGCGAAACGCAACGACGCTGTCGCCGATCGAGGTGCCTGCCTCGGAATGACCGCCCGCGCCGATCGCGACATATTGCTCGCCCTTCCACAGATAGGTCATGGGATTGGCGACCCCCGGCACCGGCAGCCGGCCCTGCCACAGCTCCCTGCCGCTGCGCGCATCGAACGCGCGCAAATAGGCATCCATTGCGCCGGTGAAGACGAGACCGCCTGCGGTGACGGCGAGCCCGTTGACGAGCGGCGTGCCCCAGGGCAGCGGCACGCCGAGCGGCGCCAGATCTTCGGTGGTGCCGACCGTCGAACGCCAGAGGATTTTTCCGGCCTTCAGATCGACCGCAACCATCTCGCCCCAGGGCGGCTTGTTGCAGAGAAAGCCGAACGGCGACGTGACCACCGCACGCGACACCGCGAACGGCGCGCCGCGCTGCTGGCCGAAATCATGACCGGGCGGCGGATTGAATCCGGCCGCCTCCGCGCGCGGGATCAGCCTGACAAGATGAACGGCGCGGCTGGTGTTGGCGTAGAGGATCTGGCCCGTTGGATCGAAGGCCGCGCTGCCCCAGTTCACCCCGCCGCCGGTGAAGGGAAATTCCAGCGTGCCCTGCACCGAAGGCGGCGTGAACAGTCCCTCGTTGCGCGCGTCTGCAAACTGCCGTTGGCAGGACGAGCGACGCAAACCAGGCAGCAGCGAGAGCGCATCATCGGGCGAGATCGTCTGCGGCGTCAGCGCCGGCACATGCGTCGGGAACGGTTGGGTCGGTGACAGTCGTTCGCCCTCCGCGACGCCCTGCGGCACCGCGCGTTCCTCGACCGGCCAGACCGGCTTGCCGGTATCGCGGTCGAGCACGAACACAAAACCCTGCTTGGTCGGCTGGATCACGACGTCGCGCAGGCTCTCGCCGCTGTCGAGACGCGCCAGCGTCGGCTGCGCTGCCAGGTCGTAGTCCCAGACGTCGTGATGCACGGCCTGGAAGGCCCATACGAGCTCGCCCGTCTCGATGCGCAGCGCGATCACCGAATTGGCGTGCTCGTTGTTGCCCGGCCGCTTGCCGCCCCAAAAGTCCGGCGAGGAGGAGGATGTCGGCAGGAACACCAGCCCGCGCGCCGCGTCGACCGACATCGGCGCCCAGACGTTGGCGTGGCCGGCCTCGATGCCCTCGCGGTTGAGCGGCTCGAATGTCCAGCGCGCCTCGCCTGTGCGCGCATCGAAGGCCCGCACCACGCCGCTCGGTGCATCGACGCGGCGGTTATCGCCGATCGCGGAGCCGACCACGACGACACCGCGGCCGGCCGCCGGTGGCGAGGTGATCTGGAATTCGCCGGGCCAGTCCAGTGGCATGCCGATATCGAGCTTGATCTCGCCGCTATTGCCGAAATCGGCACAGGGAATGCCCGTTCTCGCATCGAGCGCGATCAGGCGGACATCGTTGGTGCCCATGAAGATCCGCGATCGGCAGGCGGCATTCGCGGGCGCCTGATCATCGACCCACCAGGTGACGCCACGGCAGACATAGCGATTGGCGGGACGCTGATTGGTGGCGATCTTCGGATCGTAGCGCCATTTCTGCGCACCCGTGCCGGGATCGAGTGCGATCACCTCGTTGAATGGCGTGCAGAAGATCAGGCTGTCCTCGACGAACAGCGGCGTCGCCTCGAACTTGGTTCGCCGCATCACTTCGGGCGAGCGCGCGGCGAGATCGCCGGTGTGATATTCGAAGGCGCGGACGAGCTGGCCGACGTTGTCGGGCGTGATCTGCCGCAACGGCGAGAAACGCGAGCCGCCGGCATCGCCGCCCCAGCTCTCCCAGGCAGAGCATGGCCGCACGACCAACAGGAGCACGATGAGCGCGGCGAGCATATGCAAGCGGGTGCGCAACGCCCGCCTCACTTTATTTTGGCTTCTTGGCGGGCTCACTGGGGCGAGCCCCGCCCCACGGATCATACTTTTCCTTGGGCTCCGGAATGCGATCGAGCGCGGCCTTGTAGGCCTTCTCGTCGACTTTGGGCTTGTTGTCAGCCTTCTGCCCGCCTTCGTTCGGCTGGCCTCTGCCGCGGCCCTGCGCCTCCGCGGGGACAGCCGACAGTCCCAGCACGGCGGCCGCTATGACCAAAATCCTCATTGGTGCAATCCCCCACCTCTGGGGTACAAACTAGCCTGCAATCCCCTAATAGCCAATGCCGCGCGGCCAGGGTCTCCAGCAAAACTGGCCTTCAGCAAATCTTGATCGGCGTGGACTTCGCCGGATCGCATTCATGCCTATCTGTTGGCCCGCAGGGGACCTCCAGGAATGTTGCGGATCATTGCTCATGCGGTGCTGCTTGCCGGCGCGCTCGCGCTCGGTGCCTGCGGTTTTGCCGACAGCCGCGCGCCGGTGCCCGAGTTCATGCGCATGAAGGAAGTCGAGCAGCCGCCGCCAGAGCCGGCGCCCGATGTCAAGCGCTTGGTGCGCGAGCAGATCGATGTCGTCTTTCTCAACACTTCCTATCCGCGTGAGGTGCATGTCGCCCCGCCGCACCACGAGGTGCGGGGACCGGGCTGGACCGCCTGCGTCCGCGCCCAGCTCACCTCCGCGACCGGCACCTCGCTCGGCACCCAGACCTACATTGTGACCATCAACGGCGGAAAAGTGGTCGATCGGCGTCGCGCGGAAGCAGACGACATCTGCGGGTCGGAAAGCTACGAACCGATCTGACGGCCCGGTTCCGGGAAAAACCTGCATTGTTGCGGGGAACGATCATCTCCTCCCCTTCTTGTTATCGCCAAGGGCAGCTTCGGAGGAGGACATGATGAGGACGTTCACGATTGCACTGCTGGCGGGCGTCGGGGCTCTGGCGGCCGCGGGCGGCGCGAAGGCCGCCGATATCTACACGACCAGCGAATATACCAATCCCGATCTCATTCAGCAGGTCCGGCTGGTCTGCGACGACGGCAATTGCTATCGCACCCGCCGCGGCGCGCGCGTGATCGTGCGCGACTCCTACGCGACCATGCCGCGCGAACGCTATTACGAGCGCCGTACCTATCGCGACTGGGACGACGGCCCGCGCGCCGGCGTCGGCATTCGCGCTCCAGGTGTCAGCGTGGGCGTCGGTGTCGACGACCGCTGGTAAGCGAGACAGCTCTGAGAGCAGGCCGGGCGAGGTCTTCGCCCGGCCTCGTGCTGTCGCGAAGGAGCCGACCCGCGCGCCCTCCCATCGCGAATGAGACGTTAACAATACCACTCGAATTGAAGCGGCGTCCCAACGGGAATTTCCAATCTTTGCGCTAAGCATGACCGGTCTGACGCCGGCGGCTGCCTGGCGTGAACGGGGACGACGGACGTGGTCGACATTGCGCATCTGGCTTCGATCAATCCGGCATCGGCGAAGGATGCAACGCCCGCGCTCGTCCCACTGACGGCGGTCGAGCCCGGCCACTGGCGCGCGCTGGCGCAGCGCGCCGTCGAGCCGAACGGATATTACCTTCCTGCCTGGGAGCTTGCCGTCAGCGCGAGTGCGCGCGGCCGCACGGATGCCTCCGCGCTTGCCGCGTTGGACGGATCTTCGGGTCGATTGATCGGGCTGATGCCGGTGATGTCGCTCTGGCGCGCCCTAAAGATCCCCCTGCCCGCGCTGATGAGCGCGCATCCCTATGGCACGCTGTGCAGCCCGCTGATCGACCGCGACGCCGCGATCGACGCGGCCACCCGCCTGTTGCAGCAGGCACGGCAGGCCGGCGCACATGCGCTGGTGCTGAATGACGTCGCGCTCGACGGCGCGGCAATGAATGCGCTCAAGCAGGCTCTCGATCGCGACGGCCTGAAGCCGCGCATCCTCTCCTCCTACACCCGCGCCAGCCTCGATGCGACGCAAGATGGCGAGATGCTGCTGCGCGATGCGCTCGGCACCAAGAAGCTCAAGGAGCTGCGCCGCCAGCGCCATCGTCTCGAAGCGCACGGTCCCGTCGTGTTCGACATCGCGCGCAAGTCCGACGAGATCAGGCCGGCGCTCGAAACGTTCCTGCAGCTCGAAGCCAGCGGCTGGAAAGGCCAGCGCGGCACCGCACTGATCCAGCACGGAGGCGATGCGACCTTCATCCGCCGCGCAGTGCCCGCACTCGCCGAAACCGCGCAGTGCGAGATCGTCACGCTTCGCGCTGGCGCGACGCCGGTCGCCGCCGGCATCGTGCTGCGCCATCAGGACCGCGCATTCTTCTTCAAGCTCGGCATCGACGAACGTTTTGCAAAATATTCGCCGGGCGTGCAGCTCACGCTCGACCTCACCCGCCACCTCTGTGCCGATCCGGCCATTGCGAGTGCGGATTCCACCGCAAGCGCCGGCCATCCCATGATCAACCCGATCTGGCGCGGACGCTTCGCGATCGGCGACGTGCTGATCCCGCTGCGGCGGAATGACCCGGTCGTGGCCTTGATTCACGCAGCGCTGGCCGGCCTCAACGCCGCGCACGCGAGCGCGCGACGCATAGTCCATCTGCTCCGCAAATAAGCGAAGCTACTCCGCCGCCTGCGCGTTGATCTCCGCAGAGACCTGGCGGATCGCCCGGGCGAGCAGGTTCGGATCCTGCGCGCCGGAGACGGCATACTTTTGGGCAAAGACGTAGGTCGGCACGCCGGAGATGCCCTTCTCGGCGGCTTCCTGCGCGTCGGCCGAGACGCGCGCGACGTCCTCGTCGGTTGCGAGGCGCTTGCGCACGTCGTCGGCATCGAGGCCGATATCGGCGGCCGCCTGCACCAGCACGTTCACATCGGTGAGATCGCCGCCGTCGCGGAAGTAGAGCTCCATCAGGCGCTGCTTCATCTCGGGCGCCTTGCCGATTGTTTCGGCCCACAGGATCAGGCGATGGCAGTCGGTCGTATTGGGCTGGCGCGCGACCAGCTCGGGCCTGTAGACGAGGCCTTCTTCGCTGGCGGCTGCGACGACGCGTCCCGCTATGCCTTTATAGGCGTCGACCGAGCCGAACTTGGTGGTGAGATAATCCTCGCGGCTGATGCCCTCGCGCGGCACCCAGGGATTGAGGAAGAAGGGACGGAAATTCAGCTTCACCGGAACGTCCGGAACGAGCGCCAGCGCACTCTCGATCCGGTGCTTGCCGATATAGCACCACGGGCACACCACGTCGGAGACGACATCGATCTGGAGCGGTTTCAGCGTGCTCATGAGTGCCTCCTTCGGGCGGTGCGGGTTTGCCCCAAGATAAGCCGAACCCGCTGCGAGGCAAGGGACCGGGAAGGCCGCTAGGACATGGCTGCGGCCATCTGCCTGAGCCGTTCGGCCGTGCGTTCATCCGCCGGGAAGAACGTCTCCAGCGCCAGCTCGGACAGCGTGATGTCCACGGGCGTGCCGAACACCATGGTGGTGGAGAAGAAACTGAGTATTTCCCCACCCTGTCGCAGCTTGAAGGGGATTGCGACATTGTCGCCTGACAGCGGCGCCGAGCGCGCCGGAATGGGATAGCTCTTGAGGTCGTTGTACAGCTTGATCAGCTCCGGATCGGCGGTGGCCTCGCATTGCCGGTGCAGCCGCTCGAGAAGATGCGCGCACCATTCCGCGAGGTTGACCGTGCGTGGTGCCAACCCCTCCGGATGAAAGGCGAGCCGCAGCACATTGAAGGGCTGTCCGAGCAGCCGTTCCGGGATGCCTTCGAGCAGCGGCGCCACCATGCGATTGGCCGTCACCAGATTCCAGTGCCGGTCATAGGCCAGCGCAGGATTGGGCTCGTGTGCTTTGAGGACGAGGTCGATCGCCTGGCGGGCTGATTTCAAGGCGGGATCCTCCAGCGGACGCTGCGGAAAGGCCGGCGCGTAGCCGGCGGCGACCAGCAGCACGTTGCGTTCGCGCAAGGGCACGTCGAGCCGCTCGGCCAATCTCAGCACCATCTCGCGCGAAGGCGCGGCGCGGCCGGTCTCGACGAAGCTCAGGTGCCGCGCCGAGATCTCGGCCTCACCGGCGAGATCGAGCTGGCTCATGCGGCGGCGCTGCCGCCATTCGCGCAAATGATCGCCGATATGGACCCGCTGGCTGCGTTCGGCCTGGGCCGTGGATGCATGTGCGTTCATGGTCGAAAACCTAGCATGCAGATTTCAGCCCTTCCATTACCCGCGAGGTAATCGAATTGGGGCCCGCCCGCGCGCATCTTCGGTGGCAACGGGAGATGAACCATGATCGCGCTGCTGCTCTACCGGACCCTCGCCGACCACCTTGTTCCCAAGCTTTTGGATTGGGCCATGGCGTTCGCGACCCGCATGCTGGCGCGCAGTCTCAACATGCCGGAGCCACTGGTGCATTCCACCGGCGACTATGTGGTCGCGCAAGTTCTTGCCTTCGAGCACAGCGTCGGCCGGAGCCTCTGCCCATTCCGCCTCGCCCGCCTGCTCCGCGCCTGGTGGTGCGGACTGCGCTGAGTTTCCCCAGGCCCAACCCAGCAAGGAGACCGAAGATGATCGACTCATCCACCTTCCTGCGACGTGCCCTGCTCGCCGACGCCGTCTTCAGCGGCATCGCTGCCCTCGGCTTCACCTGCGGCGCCAGCGCGTTCGCGTCCCTGTTCAACCTGCCTGAGGCGCTGCTGCGCGAGACCGGCCTGTTCCTGATCGCCTACACCGCGCTGGTTGGCTGGCTGGCCTCACGCGCCTCCGTTGCAAAGCCGCTCGTGCTGTTGGTCGTGGTCGGCAACGCCGCCTGGACGATTGGCAGCATTGCACTGCTGTTCTCGGGCGCGATCGCGCCGAACCTCGCTGGCGAGCTCATGGTCGTGGCGCAGGCGATCGCGACCGGCGTGTTCGCCGAGCTGCAATATGTGGGATTGCGCAAGAGCGGGGGTGTGGTGGCGGCGTAAGGCCGCATCTCGCTGTCGTCACCCGGCTCGACCGGACGACCCGGCATTGCCCCGGTCAAGCCGGGCATGACAACGGAGCTGGAGGCTCGGCTTGGCGCTATGCCCGCGCGCGGCCGTTAGCCTTGCTGAATGCGTGACCGTTGAGCTTCTTCTTTTTGGCGCCCTTGGTGGGCGCTTTTTTGGCCTTGCGCTCGGTGCGCGCCTTCACCTTGGCGCGTTCGGCGCGAGCTTCGGCGCGCAGCTTCTTGCGCTTGTTCTCGCAGGCGGCGCATTTGCAGCCGATCGGCTTCAGATAGGCTTTGAAGTAGTCGGTGCCGTAGTCATAGTTGATCTCCTCGCCCGGCTCGATGTTCTTGATGGCGCGGATGAAGACCTTGCGCTCGCGCGGCCGGACGTCGGATTCGGCGTTGGGCCGACAGGAGTGATTGATGTAGCGGGCGAGGTTCTTGCGCACCGAGCCGTCGATGGTCCAGCGACCGTTGAGCTCGAACAAATACTTGTTCTCGATCTCGTCATGGGCGGGAATGCGCGAGTCCAGGATCGGCCCGAAATAGCGGATGATCCGGGTGCCCTTCTTGATCGGCATGGTGGCGAAGAGGCCAAGGCCGGTCTTGGAACGGCCGACGCGATAAGCTTTGCGGGAAGCGATGTTGGGCATGATCGAATGAGATGACGCAAACGAGGCGCGCTAAGCGCGGGCGGACGCCGCCCTTCTAGAACGATTCCGCGGCGCTGTCAGGTCTATCCCGCCGTTGTTTGAACCTTGCCCACAATGAAGACGTCTGATGGAAGGGAGTTCCCGCGACCTCAAGGCGTCATGATGAACTGTATCACCCGCACCGGCCTGGCTGTCCTGATGAGCTGCACCGGCGTCAACAGCGCCCTCGCCCAATCCATGAGCAGCACCTACACCTCCACAGCGCCAAAGGACTGCCGTCAGGTCGGCAAGCCCAGCGAACTCGACGGCAGCACGACGCGGGTCTGCCCGGGCAAGGACGGCCTGATCGTGCTGATCGCCGAGGACGATCTTCGCGAGGTCGTTTCGGTCGGACGCAATCGCAAGGCCGCCGCCGATGAGCCGGCGGCAAAGCTCTGGTTCGCCCCGTTCAATTCATCGGAGACGACGATCGAATGGCGCAGCGCCGCCACAAAGGCGTTTGCGATCATCCAGCGCTGGCACATCGCCGACAACAGCGATCCCGACAAGCAGGGACGGCCGAACATCAAGGCTATGCTGATAGTGACCCGGCTGCCGCCGGGGCCGGTCTGCCACGTCGCCTATGCCGATGCGATTGCCAATCCCAACGCCAACGAGCTTGCGCGCAAGGCCGCCGACAATTTCGCTCGCAGCTTCAATTGCGGCAAAGACGAGGTGAAGATCGTTGGCAACCGCGGCCGCGCCGTCGAGCTCGCGACGATGCGCTAGGACGTTGCCGGTCGATCAAGGCCCCGGCAGTTTGCCCGTGACGGGCACCATCAGCATCGCCTCGAGCAGCCGTTCGGCCGTGGTGCCCTCGGGCAGCCGCTCCAGGATGTCTTCGAGGCGGCCGTCGAGCAGCAGCATGGTGAAACCGTGCACCATTGACCAGGCGCGCGCGATGGCGGCGCCCTGGTTCAGCGTCAGCGCATCGCCGCTGATCTGCTCCTGGCGCATCGCGCCGATGGCATTGGCAAGTCCGGCAAACGAAGCCTCAGCCGCCTCTTGCAGAGACGGTCTCGAATAGTCGAGCCGCTCCGTGCGAAACATGATGCCGTACATGCCGGGATGGGCCTGCGCGTAGGCGACATAGGCCTTCGGCCGCGCCAGCGCGCGCGCGAGCGGCGTGGTGGCGGCATCGCAGGACGAGGCCATCGCCGCGTTGAACTGGCGGAAGCCGACCGCAGCGAGCTCGCTGAGCAGGCCGGTGAGATCGCCGAAATGATGGGTGGGCGCAGCGTGCGACACGCCCGCCTCGCGCGCTACCGCACGCAATGTCAGGCCGGACAGCCCGTCGCGCTCGAGTACCCGTTCGGCGGCCTGGAGCAGCGCCTCGCGCAGGGCGCCATGGTGATACGGCGTCTCGGGTTTCGCTGCTGCCGGGCGGCGCGCGGAACGCGGCTGCGCTGCTGACGATGTCCTGCGCGGGGTGCGCGGCTTGCGCGCGGTTTCGCTCTTGGTGTCGGTCTTGGCCATTTGCAAGCTATATGACGCAATATTGACAGTGTAAAGATTTCACTTGACGAATGCGACGATCGGCACTATTCGATCTTTACGATGTAAAGATGGGGAGGGATACGCCGTGCAGCACGACGCCGTCATCGAGCGCCGCAACAACATCGCGCCGATTCCGTTCGAGGCCGATGCGCCCTTCCTCAAGATCGTCGGGGAATTGCCGCGCGAGCTGAACGGCACGCTCTATCGCAACGGCCCCAACCCGCAGTTCGATTCGCCCGGCGCGCACTGGTTCGTCGGCGACGGCATGCTGCACGCCTTTCACCTCGAGAATGGCCGCGCCAGCTACCGCAACCGCTGGGTCCGTACGCCGAAATGGCTCGCCGAGCACGATGCCGGCCGCGCGCTGTTCGGCGGCTTCGGCCGCAAGCTGCCGGATGCGCCGGCACATCTCACCGACGGCGGCGTCGCTAACACCAACCTCATCTTCCATGCCGGCAAGCTGCTGGCGCTGGAGGAAGCGCATCTGCCGACCGAGATCGAGCCGGGCACGCTGGCGACGCGCGGCTATCACGACTACCAGGGGCGTATCGCCGGCGGTTTTACGGCGCATCCAAAGGTCGATCCAGGTACCGGTGAGCTCGTCTTCTTCGGCTACAACGCCGCGGGACCGCTGACGCCGGCCCTCTCCTACGGATCGATCGACGCCTCCGGCAAGGCGACGCGTTTCGAGCGATTCGAGGCACCCTATGCCAGCATGGTGCACGATTTCATCGTCACCGCAAACCACGTGCTGTTTCCGATCCTTCCCCTCACCGGCAGCATGGAGCGCGCGATGAGCGGCAAGCCGCCCTATGCCTGGGAGCCCGAGAAAGGCGCCTATGTCGGAGTCATGAAGCGCAGCGGGACGGCAAAGGACATCATTTGGTTCCGCGCTGAGGCCTGCTACGTCTTCCACGTCATGAACGCATGGGAGGACGGCGATCGCATCATTGCGGATGTCATGCAGTTCGAGCAGGCGCCACTATTTCCGCATCCCGACGGCCGGCCAACAAATCCCGAAAAATCCTTTGCCCGTCATTGCCGCTGGACGTTCGATCTTTCGGGACATACCGACCGCTTCCAGCAGACCTATCTCGACGAGCTCACGGGCGAATTCCCGCGCATCGACGATCGCCGCGCCGGCTTGAAAAGTCGCCACGGCTGGTACGCCTGCGTCAATCCAAAATTGCCGATGTTCGGCGCGCTGTCCGGCATCGTCTATGTCGACGGCACCGGCAAGCGGCTCGGCCATTACCTGCTGCCGGCCGGCGATACCATCTCCGAGCCAGTGTTCGTCGAACGGTCGAAGGATGCAGCCGAGGCCGACGGCTGGCTGCTCGCCGTGGTCTGGCGCGCGCGGGAAAATCGCAGCGACCTTGCCGTGTTCAACGCCACTGATATCGAGGCCGGCCCCGTCGCCCTGGTGCAGCTCGGCCATCGCGTGCCGGACGGCTTTCACGGCAATTGGGTGGGTGCGGCGTAGCGCCCATCGTCATTCCGGGGCGCGCCGCTTGGCCCGAGCCCGGAATCCATTTTACCGCGCGCTCTGAGGCCCGATGGATTCCGGGTTCACGCTTCGCGTGCCCCGGAACGACAGAACGAGGAGTTTCCGATGTACATGCCCTCGATCACCGCAGCCTTCGTTGCCCTGGCCCTGACCGGCGCCGCACTCGCACTCCAGATCATGCGGCTGCGGCGGAGCAGCCTCGCCGTCTTCAACGGCGGCATCGTGCTCGGCGCCGGCCTTTTGATCGCCTCGGCGCTGCCGATCCTGTCGCGCCTGCCCTGGGCCGATCTCGCCGACGAGGCCTCCGACCAAGCCGTTGCAGCGCTTCACTTCTTGGAGGTTGCCTATACCATTTTGACACTGTAAAGATTTTGCTTGACCCGGCATCGCCTCTCGATTATTGATCTTTACATCGTAAAGATCGACCTGACCGAGGCGGCCCATGGCGATTTTCCTGATCCTCGCGCCCTACGGCGTCTATACGTTCCTGATGCTGGTGACGTCGGCGGCTTCAAGCGTGTTCGCGGCGTCCGCGATCTGCCTCGCCACCATCGCGATCGATGTGCTGCGAGGCCGCTCCGTGAAGATCCTGGCCGTGGGCTCGGCGATCACCTTCGCCGCCATCGGCCTCTACCTCACGCTGCTCGATCCCGCGCTCGGCACACTCGGCGTCAAGCTGTCGGTCGATATCGGCATTTTCGTCATCTCGCTCGGCTCGATGCTGGTCCGCCGGCCCTTCACGCTGCAATATGCGCTTGAAGCGGTGCCGGGGGAGACCGCGGCGATGCCCGGCTTCCTCACCGCCAACTACATCATCACCGGCGCCTGGACCGTGGCCGCTCTGCTGATGATGGCCGCCAACATCGTGCTGCTCTACTTCCCCGGCCTGCCGGTCTGGTCGGGCCTTGCGGTCGCCTTCGCCGCCCGCAACAGCGCGATCTACTTCACAAAATGGTATCCCGAGTATCGCCAGATCAAGTACGGTACGCCGTCCGGCGCGCTGCCCACCCCTCGCTGAACAGGACCGACGATGAAGGACGTATTCGCCCGCCTTGCCTCCGACTTCCTCTCCGCGATCGTCTTCCTGGTCATCTATCTCATCACCGAAAACGTCATCCTGGCGACATCGGTTGCGATTGCCGGCGCGGTCGCGCAGGTCTTCTACGCCCGCGTGAAGGGACAGCAGCTGAACTACATGACCTATGCGAGTCTCGCGCTGGTCGTCGTGCTGGGGACCGTCACGCTGCTGACCAACGATCCCCGCTTCATGCTGGCAAAGCCCTCGATCGCGCATTTCGCGATCGGCGCCATCATGCTCAAGCGCGGCTGGATGCTGCGCTACATGCCGCCGATCGTCAGCGAGACCGTGCCGGAATATGTGACGGCTGCGGGCTATGCCTGGGCGGCGCTGATGTTCGCGCTCGGCGCCGGCATGATCTTCGTGGCTTCGACCGGCGATCTGAAGCTGTGGGCGTTCTACATCACGGTGGTCGCCGGCGGCGCCAAGATCCTGGCCTTTGCCGTGCAGTATGTCGTGCTGCGGCTCATCGTCACCAGCCGCCGGCGCGCCGCCGCCCGCGCCTGATTGCCGCTTGTGGGGCGTTAGGCAGCCGCGGCGAGTTGCGCTATACGCTCGGCCCAGGACTGGCCGCGGATCGTCGCGGCCCGCCGGGATTGTTCGGGAGACGCGAATGGCCGTGGACGGCAACTGGAATCTGACCATGACGACGCCGATGGGCGAGCGCCAGGCAACGCTGAGCCTGAAGGCCGACGGCGGCACGCTCACGGGCACGCAGGGTGCGGATGGCAATACCGCCGAGATTTTCGACGGCACCGTCAGCGGCGACGCCGTCAACTGGAAGGTTTCGATCACCAATCCGATGCCGCTCACCCTTGAGTTCATCGGCACCGTCTCCGGCGACAGCATGAGCGGCGAGATGGGCATCGGCCCGATGGGCAGCTTCCCGTTCACGGGCACGCGGGCCTGATCTTCTCCCTCGCCCCGCTCTTGCGGGGCGAGGTGAAGGCCTCAGCCCAGATTCAACTCCTTGAAGAAGTCGTTGCCCTTGTCGTCGATGATGATGAACGCCGGGAAGTCGACAACTTCGATGCGCCAGATCGCTTCCATGCCGAGCTCGGAATATTCGAGCACCTCGACCTTCTTGATGCAGTGCTCGGCAAGGTTCGCCGCAGCGCCGCCGATCGAGCCGAGATAGAAGCCGCCATACTTCTTGCAGGCCTCGCGCACGGCAGGCGCGCGGTTGCCCTTGGCCACCATCACCATCGAGCCGCCAGCGGCCTGGAACTGGTCGACAAAGGAATCCATGCGGCCCGCGGTGGTCGGCCCGAATGCACCGGAGGCGTAGCCTTCGGGCGTCTTGGCCGGGCCGGCGTAGTAGACCGGGTGGTTCTTGAAGTAGTCCGGCAGCGGCTCGCCCTTTTCCAGCCGCTCGCGCAGCTTGGCATGGGCAGAATCGCGCGCGACGATCATGGTGCCGGTCATCGAGACCCGGGTCTTGATCGGGTGCTTCGAGAACGTCGCCAGAATATCCTTCATCGGCTGGTTGAGGTCGATCTTGACCACCTCACCGCCGAGCGACTGCTCGACCTCAGGCAGATACTGCGCGGGGTTGTGCTCGAGCTCCTCGAGATAGACGCCGTCCCTGGTAATCTTGCCGAGTACCTGGCGGTCGGCGGAGCAGGACACGCCGAGGCCAATGGGCAGCGAAGCACCGTGGCGTGGCATGCGGATCACCCGCACGTCGTGGCAAAAATATTTGCCGCCGAACTGCGCGCCGACGCCGAGCTGTTGCGTCATCTTGTGGATTTCCTGCTCCATCTCGACGTCGCGGAAGGCGTTGCCGTCGGGCGAGCCGTGCGTCGGCAGCGCATCGAGATAGCGGGCGGAGGCGAGCTTCACCGTCTTCATGCAGAGTTCGGCCGAGGTGCCGCCGATCACGATGGCGAGGTGATAAGGCGGGCACGCCGCGGTGCCGAGGGTGAGGATCTTTTCCTTCAGGAATGCGAGCAGCCGGTCCTTGGTGAGCACGGAAGGCGTCGCCTGGAACAGGAAGCTCTTGTTGGCGCTGCCGCCGCCCTTCGCCATGAACATGAACTTGTAGGCGTCATCGCCCTCGGCGTAGATCTCGCACTGCGCCGGCATGTTGTTGGCGGTGTTCTTCTCCTCGTACATCGAGAGCGGGGCGACCTGCGAGTAGCGCAGGTTGCGCCGCAGATACGCATCGCGCGCGCCTTCCGACAGCGCCGCCTCGTCGTCACCATCGGTGATGACGTTGCAGCCCTTCTTGCCCATGATGATCGCGGTGCCGGTGTCCTGGCACATCGGCAGCACGCCGCCGGCCGCGATGTTGGCGTTCTTCAAGAAGTCGAGCGCGACGAACTTGTCGT
Organism: Bradyrhizobium diazoefficiens; assembly: GCF_016616235.1. Lineage (NCBI taxonomy): Bacteria > Pseudomonadati > Pseudomonadota > Alphaproteobacteria > Hyphomicrobiales > Nitrobacteraceae > Bradyrhizobium > Bradyrhizobium diazoefficiens. The sequence goes on along the minus strand of NZ_CP067100.1, from coordinate 3,122,245 downwards.
TCGGGCTCGCCTCGCCGTCCTCCAGGATCGCGCGAAGCTGCTTCAGATGACCGGGCCGCAGATAATGGTTGATGTCGCCAAAGGCCGCCTCCGACACCGCCCGCAGCGCCTCGCGCGACACCACCAGCATGTCCTTGCCCAGAACCCTCTCGACCCGCACGCCTTCGGACGAAATCTTCTTGTAGGGCGTCTCGTCCTTGCCGAGCGGAAACAGCGGGGTGTGCTTGTAGGGCGGAACGGGTTTTGTCGGATCGGGGAAGGCAGTGGGAGCGTTCATGGGGCGAATCTCGGGTTTTGGAGCCCTGGCTGGGCCTCTCAGCATGGAAGCGTTCTAACCGCATTTTGTCCGGAAAAGGAGGGGAACGTTACGCATGTAAGAGGGCGGCTCGGCCTCGGGAAGGCATTGGCGCAGCACGTGGAAAGGCTGGCGCCGACCCTTGCGCTCCGCGCCCGGCGACGCTTGAATGTGCCCCCATAAGGGGCTTTTTATCATGATTTCTAGACTGAACGTCCGCGGCGCGATCCTGGTCGCCGCCATCACCAGCCTTGTGACCCTCGCCTCGCCTGCCCGCGCCGACCGCTGCGACGACAGCGCCAAGGAGCTGTCGAACCAGATCGATCGCCTCAAGGTGAACTTTCGCGCCGCCAATGTCGTCTACCTCTCGCACCCGGCGGCCAAGGAACTGTCCGTGGGATGCCGCGGCGACAAATATTCCATCGAGCTCTATGCCAAGGGCGATCGCAAGCCGACGCCGGAGTTCTTTGCGCTGGTGGGATCGATGGCGGCGATCGTCTTCACGGTGACGAAGGACGACACCACCACAGGCGCGACACGCTGCCTGAAGCGGATGGGTCTCTTGCGCGGCGACAAGATCAGCATGCGCTACCGGCGGCTCAACATGGAATGCACCCGCACCAAGGCGGACGCGTCGATCGCGATCACGCGCGGCAAGGATGAATAGGCGGACGCACGCAGCGCCTCTCCCACCAGACCCAATCCCCTCGCATTTTAACGATTGCCTTGAAGGAAATTTCGCGCCTCGCGGCGCAGGCTCAATTGTTTCCATGTGTGAGGATTTGTGGATGAAGGTTTCCACCGTAGCGCCGCCGCCGATCGCGATCGTGGTACCTAACTACGACACGACCAAGCCGCAGGACGACCAGACCAAGACTGAGGACACCGATCCGACCTACAAGCCGCAGCCGCCCGCGCCGCTGCCGCCGGGCCAGGGCACGCGGATCGATCAACTCGCCTGATCGGCCCCTGCCGAAGCTGAAACGCCCGATCCGGTCGATCGGGCTTTTCGCGCGTCCGGCCGCATCTTTGCCGAATAGCGGGACCAATCTCGTGCGCAGCCACTCCGGGATCTGCGCATGATCGCAAGGCTGCTGCTGCAAAACACGATCACCACGTTCGCGATGGGCGCGCTGCTGTTCGCGTGCGCCGGCACGCTGCGCTGGCCGTCGGCCTGGGCGTTCCTGCTCACCTGCGCCCTGCTCGGGCCGGTCTGCGGCTGGTGGCTCTACCGGATCGATCCGGCGCTGCTCGCCGAACGGCTGCGGCCGGTCCTGCAAAGGGACCAGCCCGCCGCCGACAAAGCATTCATGAGCGTCTTCGTCATCGCGATGCTGGCCTGGCTGGCGCTGATGGGTGCCGACCGGCGCATGCAATCCTCCGACATGCCGGTCGCGCTCCAGGCACTCGGCTTCGTGCTGTTCCTGCTCTCGACACTGTTCACACTCTGGGTGTTCCGCGAGAACTCGTTCGCCGCCCCGGTGGTGAAGCTGCAGGCCGAGCGCGCGCAGCGGGTGATCTCGACGGGCCCCTATGCCCATATCCGCCATCCCATGTACAGCGGCATGATGCTGTTCTTCGCGGGCGTGCCGCTGCTGCTGGGCTCGTGGTGGGGACTTGCGATGACGCCGCTCTTTCTTGCGCTGTTTGCAGTCCGCATCCGCATCGAGGAACGGACGTTGCGCGAGGGACTGCCGGACTATGCCGACTATGCGGCGCGCGTACGCTATCGCCTGCTGCCGGGCGTGTGGTGACTCACGCATCGAGCTCGCGATAGCGGCGGAAGATGCCCTGCTCGTTGAAGGGAATGCGGCGCTCGCTTTCGAGATAGGCCTTGATGTTCGGCCGCGCCGCAATGCGATCGTGCAGGCCGACCAGGCCCGGGACATCTGTCTCGAATGCCTTCATGCGCTTCGGAAACGCGTAGCGCAGCCCGGCGACGATCTGGAACAGCGAGAGATCGACATAGGTCAGCCTGCGGCCGGTCACGTACGCATCGCCATTGCCGGCGAGGAGCTGTTCGAAATAGCCGAGATATTTCGGCACGCGCTCATCCCAGAAATCGACGGTGCGCTTCTTCGCTGCAGGACGCGCGTCCTCGTAGTAGAGCGAAGGCCCGAGCGGATGATGCGTGTCGTGGATCTCGACCACGAGGTCGGTGATGGTGAGCTGAAGCTGATGCACCCAGAGCCGGCCTGCTTCCGTCTTCGGCGCCAGGCCATGCCGGGCGCCGAGATAGAGCAGGATGTTGGCGGTCTGGCCGATGACGAGCTTGCCGGCCTTCAGGAACGGCGGCGCAAAAGGCGGCGTGCCGCCATCCGCATCCATCATCTTCATCATTGCGCTGGTGCCGCGCGGCCCGCGCGCGACGTCGACGTAAGCCGCCCCCGCCTCCTCCAGTGCCAGCCGCACATATTCGCCGCGGCCCTGGATCTCGGGCCAGTAGTAGAGCTCGTATTTCATGGGAGAGGTCCGTGAGCGTGAGAGCGACGAGACCAATGTAGCACTCGCGCCAAGGTTCCGTCAGCGCCGCGCGGACGCCGCTTACACTGCGTGGAGAAAACAAAAAGGGCGCCGTGCCAAAGCACGACGCCCTTTCCGTCGATCCCTGTGCGATCAATTGGTCTGCTGGATCGCCGACAATTCCCAAGAGCCGCCCGGACGGCGGGCGAAGGTCCAGACTTCGGTCACCTCGCCCGGCTGCTCGCTGCCGGCGACGATCGTGCCGGAGTTGCGATCGAGCGTCTTGTCGGTGAGCGCGAAGCGCAGCGCCACCGTGGCGTATTCGGTCTCGCCTTCGCGCCAGGCTTCCGCAAGGTCGCCCTGCAGCAGCTTCACGTTGCTGACCTTGTTGACGACGTTGCGCGCACGGTTCTGGGCGAGGTCCTGCTCGAAATAGGAGACCATCTCCGGCGTGGCGAGCGTGTGCAGCTTGGCCACGTCCTCGTTCGACCAGGCGGTCTGGATCTCGCCGAGCAGACGTTCGAATGCCTCATAGTCGTCAGGCTTGATCTCGAGCGGCGCGTTGTTGGCGCCGAAACCGAAGCCGCCAAGGCCACCGCCAAGCCCGCCGCGATAGTTCGTCTGCGGTCCCGGGCCGACGCCGGCGTCAGCATTGGCATAGGCCGCCTGCGGGCTGTGGCGGCGCTGCCACCACGACATCGCGAGCCGCACCACGAACACCACGAGCACGATCTGGATGATCAGGCCGAGGATCGAGGACAAGCCACCGAGGCCGCCGAACAGGCCGCCGCCGAACAGCATGCCGAGCAGGCCTGCGCCGAGGAAGCCGGCCGCAAGGCCGCCGAGGAAGCCGCCGCCGCGGCCGAACAGCCCGCCGCGCGCCGGCGCGGCCGAATTCATGCCTGCGCCCGGTTGGGTGTAGGTGCGGTTGAACTGCGAGGTCGAGCCCGGCGCGGTCGTGGTCGACGGCGGGGCCGAGTAGGTGCGCGAGCCGCGCGAGCCCGACGACATGCCGCCGCCGACGCGGGCGTCAGCGGAGGAGATGGCGAGAGCAGTCGGCAGCGCAAGCGCCAGCACGACGGCGATCACCTTGAAGAGACTGCGGGAGCGTTGCGAGAAATTCATGTGCGTTTCCCAAGTCCCCGGCATGGGGACGTGCGCTTAAGATGGGCAGACTTCGCGAAAAGTGAAGCCGGTTTCGGAACTTGTGGCTGCGGCCCTCAGTCGCGGGGATATGACAAAAGCCCATATTTGCCGGTGGGTTGGCCGGGCGTGGCGGGAACTGTGGTCACCCGTTACCGGCCGGTTTGCGACCGATTCCCGCATTTTTTCTCGTCATTGCGAGTTGGGACCCGCGTTGAGGCCCTCACCCCTGCTTCGTCATCGTCTCCTTCACCGCCGCCACGAGCTGGCTGAGCGTGAACGGCTTGGGTAGGAAGTCGAACTGCTGGCCCTCCGGCAGGCTCTTCTCGAAGGCGTCCTCGGCATAGCCGGAGACGAAGATGAATTTGATGTCGGGATTCTTCTCCCGCATCGCCTTGAGCAGCGTGGGACCATCCATCTCCGGCATCACGACATCGGAGACGACGAGATCGATCGCGCCGCTCTGCTCCTCCAGCGCATCCATGGCCTCGACGCCGTTCTCGGCCTCGACCACGGTGTAGCCGCGCGAACGCAGACCGCGGGCGTTGAGCGCGCGCAGGCCCTCTTCGTCCTCGACGAGGAGGATGGTGCCCTGCCCGGTGAGATCGGTGCGGGGCTTGGCCTCCACTGCGGCGGGCGCGGTTTCCTTCGCAACGCCATTGGTCGCGCCGACCGCCGTTGCCGCCGGCTCGACCTGCACCTCCGGCTCGGGATGATGGCGCGGCAGGAAAATGTAGAATGATGTGCCCTGCCCCGGCTCGGAATCGACGTAGATGAAGCCGCCGGTCTGCTTGACGATGCCGTAGACGGTCGAGAGGCCAAGGCCGGTGCCCTTGCCGACTTCCTTGGTCGAGAAGAACGGCTCGAAGATCTTGTCGCGGATGTCGGCGGGAATACCGGTGCCGGTGTCGGCGACCTCGATCCGCACATAGTCCGCGGCCGGCATGCCCTTATAGGCAAGCTTGGCGGCTTCTTCCGCAGTGACATTGGCGGTGCGGATGATCAGCTTGCCGCCGTCCGGCATGGCGTCGCGCGCGTTCACCGCGAGGTTGACGATGACCTGCTCGAACTGGGAGACGTCGACCTTGACCGGCCAGAGATCGCGGCCGTGGATGGTTTCGTGCTTGACCTTCTCGCCGATCAGGCGGCGCAGCAGCATCGCGAGATCGGACAGCGCATCGCCGAGATCGAGCACCTGCGGCCGCAGCGTCTGGCGTCGCGAGAATGCCAGCAGCTGGCGCACCAGCGTGGCGGCGCGCGTCGCGTTCTGCTTGATCTGCATGATGTCCTGGAACGACGGATCGGTCGGCTTGTGCGCGTTCAGCAGGAAGTCGTTCGCCATCATGATGGCGGAGAGCACGTTGTTGAAGTCGTGGGCGATGCCGCCGGCGAGCTGGCCGACCGTCTCCATCTTCTGGGACTGGTTGATCTGGTTCTCCAGCGCACGCCGCTCGGTGGTCTCGAGCATGTGCACGATGGCCGCTTCCGCGTCGTTCTCGCCGCCGTCCACCGGCGTGACGAAGAACTGGCCCCAGCGCTCCTTGGCGCCTTCCAGCGCCACCTCGACCGGCGCGATGTCGGCCTGGCCTTCGGCGGCCTGGTTGATCGCCGCGATCAAGAGATGACGGTCACGCGAATTGACCGCGCGGAAGATCGATTTGGAGGCGCTGTCGAGCCCGAGCGCCTGGCCGAGCTTGGCATAGCGCGCATTGGCGCGCACGACGTTGCCGCTGCGGTCGACGGTCGCGATCGCCATCGGCGTGTGGTCGAAGAAGCGCATGAAGCGGACTTCGGCGGCGCGGTCAGGATCGCTGCGCTCGTCGCGGGCCCGGCTGATGACCAGCGTGCGCGAGGGCCCGGGCGCGCCGTCGGCGCCGAACGCGAGCTTGTGATAGAGCCGCACCGGCATGGTCTTGCCGGTGCGCATGCGCAAGTCGATGTCGAAGACTTCGGTCTTTACCTCGCCCGGCACGGCCACGATTGCAGTCAGCAGCGAAGCGCCGTCGCCGGAGACGATGTCGGTGAGCTTCAGGCCGCCGGAACCGATCTCGGCGAGGTCGTAGTCGAGCCAGTTCGCCAGCGTCGCATTGACATAAGCGAGCTCCCCGGCCGGGTTGACCGAGAAGAAGCCGCAGGGCGCGTGGTCGAGATATTCGATCGCGTGCTGGAGCTCCTGGAACACGTCCTCCTGGCGCTCGCGGTCGCGGGTGATGTCGGCGATCGACCACACCGCGTATTTCGCCTCGCGCTTGCCGGTCCCGAGCGGGCGCACGCGCATGCGCAGCCAGCGGCCCTGGCTGCCATCCTGGCCCGAGATGCGCACCTCCTCCTGCTGCCGCTTGCCCTCGCGGGCGGCTTTCAGCAGGCGGAACACCGCCTCGGATACGTCAGGATTGCCGATGAAGACGCGCTCGACCGGGCGCACGTCCTGCGGGCCGCTCGCGCCGGTCAGCGTCAGATAGGCCGCGTTGGAATAGACCACGTGGCCGCGCGAGTCGGTCACGGCGAGGCCATCGAACCCATGATCGGCAATGCGGCCCACGACCGGATCGTCGAGACTGCGGTCGGCGAAGCGGATGATGCCGGCGGCAAAGGCGAACAGGTTGAACAGGCCGACCATCGCCAACACGGCGAGGATGCCGAGAATATAGGGCTGCGCCTGCGCGCGGCCGAGCGTCATCAGGCCGACGGCGACCGCGACGAGGCCGGCGGCCACCAGCAGCACCAGCGCAATGCTGCCCGAGCGCGGCGACGGCTCGTGCGCCGCAACGGGCTCGCGTGTGAGATCGTGGTCGGTCTCAGCGGTCATATCAAGCTGGCGCAGCCTTTTGGCAGAGAATCAATGCGCTGCGGCGCGCGTCGGGCCTTCCCTGCCTCATCAGGACCCGCAGGCGCAAGGGCAGCAGGGGCGAAAGGTACGCTGATTCCCAGATTACGGCCATTTCCGGTATTTTTCGGGTGATTTATCCGCGGCCGGCGCCAAATCCGCGCTTCAGCCGCATGACGTAGCCGATGACCTCGGCGACCGCATGATAGTGCTCGGTCGGGATCTCCTGGTCGATGTCGACGGTGGCGTAGAGCGCACGGGCCAGCGGCACGTTCTCGACAATCGGAATGTCGTGCTCGCGCGCGATCTCCCGGATCTTGAAGGCGAGATTGTCGACGCCCTTGGCGACGCAGATCGGCGCCGACATGCCGCGCTCATAGGACAGCGCCACTGAATAGTGGGTCGGGTTGGTGATGATCACGGAAGCCTTCGGAACCGCCGCCATCATGCGCTTCTTGGCGCGCTGCTGCCGCAACTGCCTGATCTTGCCCTTGATGTGCGGGTCGCCTTCGGACTGCTTGTACTCTTCCTTGATCTCCTGGAGCGACATCTTCTGCCGCTGGAACCAGCTGCGGTACTGGAAGAAATAGTCGCCGATGGCGATGATCGCGAGCGCCGCGACCACTGCGCCGAGCAGGTGAATGGTCAGGCTGGTGGTGGCGCCGAGCATGGCGGCCGGATCGAGCTTGACCATCGCTTCCATGCGGTGCCGTTCCGGCCACAGCACTATGGTCATGACCGCGCCGAGCACGACCAGCTTGCCGAGCCCCTTGAGGAAGTTCGCCGCCGCCTGCTTGCCGAAGATGCGTTTGAAGCCCTCGGCGGGCGATAGCTTGCTGAATTTGGGTTTCAGCGATTCGGCCGACCAGACCAGGCGATGCTGGAGCATGTTGCCGGCAATCGCCGCCAGCACCAGCATCAAGAGCGGCACGCCGATCGCAGCCATCACGGCGATCTCGATCTGCCGCATCAGCGCGAGCAGATTGCCGCCGTCGGTCTTGATCATCCAGGAATTGGCGAGCAGGTTGCGCATCGGCGTTACCAGGCCGCTGCCGACCGACCCTGAAAAGGTCGAGACCACGAGCGTGCCGCCGGCGATCATGAACCAGGTGTTGATCTCCTGGCTTTTGGCGACGTCGCCGCGTTCGAGCGCCTCGTCGAGGCGCTTTTGTGTCGGGTCTTCTGTTTGGCTCTCGGGATCGTTGTCTTCCGCCACGTAGCGCCCCCTTTCCGAAGTTCGTCACTCTTGGGGCCCCTGTGCACGAACTTCGGAAAGCACAAGGGCGCTACAAGACTCTTAGTTTTGCTAGTGCCGCTGATCGATTTGAAGTTCCTGACCTGACTCGCGGCTCGCACTGCAGGAACTTCAAATCGGCGGCACTAGCTCCCTCGTTACTTGAGTGGCATCATCTGGTGCATCACACCGATGAAGTAATCCAGATACGTGCCCATCATCGCCGTGAGCACCACGGCCAGCACGAGAAAGCCTGCGAAGATCGACAGCGGCACGCCGACGAAATAGACCTGCATCTGCGGCATCAGCCGCGCCAGCACACCAAGGCCGATGTTGAAGACGAGGCCGAACACCAGGAACGGTCCGGAGAGCTGCAGGCCGAGCCGGAACGCCGCGGCAAAGGCGCGTGTCGCAAGCGCCGCGACATCGCCACTCGACACGGTCTCGCCGGGCGAGAAGATCGCGTAGCTGTCGTTCAGCGCCGCGATCACCAGATGATGACTGTCGGTGGCAAAGAGCAGCGTCACGCCGAGCATGGTCAGGAAGTTGCCGACCAGCACGCCCTGCTGGCCCTGGGTCGGATCGACCGAAGTGACGAAGCCGAGCCCCATCTGCTGCGCGATCACTGAGCCGGCGACCTGCAGGGCCGAAAGCGTCACGCGCGCGGTCGCGCCCAGCACGATGCCGATCACGATCTCATGCAGCATCAGGACCAGCAGCGGCGCGAGCGAACCCATATCGACGTGGTAGGCGTTGCGATGCAGTGGCAGAATGATCAGCGTGAGCAGCAGCGCGATCGACAGCTTGACCCGCGTCGGGATGTTGGTCTCGCCCAGTCCCGGCAGCAGCATCACCATCGCGCCGACCCGAGCGAAGGCGAGCATGAAGGAAGCGGCGAGCGCCGGCAGCAGCGAGACGTCGATGCGCATGGTCGAATGCCCCGGCTCCAACATTCGCACGCCGTCGCGGCAGACACTTTTGCGAATGTTGGAGCCGACAGGGCATTCGCAAAAATCAATGAGCGTGCGGTTATTGGATTTGACATTCGCCATCATCGCCCGCGGGAACACTGAGGCGAATGTCAAATCCACCGCACGCCGCATTGTGCCTCAGCCGCCGATGATTCGCGACGAGATCCGCAGCATGTGGGCGTGGAGCGAGTCGGCCATGAATGGCAGCGCCAACAGCAGCGTGGCGAAGATGGCCAGGATCTTCGGCACGTAGATCAGCGTCTGCTCCTGGATCTGCGTCAGCGCCTGGAACAGCGACACGATGACGCCGACCACGAGGCCGACTACCATCAGCGGCGACGACACGATCACGATGGTCCAGATCGCGTCGCGCGCGACGTCGAGAGTCTCGGGTCCGGTCATTGCAAACTTTCCTTGTTCAAGTCTCATCCCCCGCCACTCGTCGAGGATCACACGCCCCTCCCCGTCATTGCGGGCGAAGGGAAGCAATCCAGACTGCCGCCGCGAAAAGTCTCTGGATTGCTTCGCTTCGCTCGCAAAGACGCTTGGGGTGAGCGCCAGTGCCAAAAAACTCAGATCGGCATCTTCATGATATCTTCATACGCCGCGATCACGCGGTCGCGGACCGAGACCAGCGTGGACACTGCCACGTCGGTGTCGGCGACCGCCGTCACCACGTCCATCACGTTGGCTTTGCCGGCGGCCATCGCCACCGTTTGCGCGTCGGACTTGCGGCCGGATTCCATCACGCTGCCGACGGCGTCTTTAAGCACCGAGGCAAAGGACTGCCCGTTCGGTTCGCTGCCCTTGCCGGCGCCGCTGTTCTCCAGCACGCGGGCAAGATTGGCATAAGCATTGGCGGCGATTGTCGGTGATGCCATGGCTCAAATGTCCTGTTCAGCTCTTGAGGATGTCGAGCGTGCGCTGGATCATCCGGCGCGTCGCACTGATGATGTTGAGATTGGCCTCGTAGGACCGCTGCGCGTCGCGCATGTCGGTCATCTCGACCACCGAGTTCACGTTGGGATATTTGACGTTGCCGCTCGCATCCGCCGCCGGATTGTTCGGCTCGTATTTGACGCGGAAGTTCGACTGGTCGGGCTTGATCCGGCCGAGGGTGACGACCTGCGCGTCGAGCGTGCGGTCGAGCGCGGAAGAGAAGGTCGGCACCTTGCGCCGGTAGGGATCGCCGCCTGCCGTCTGCGAGGTCGAGTCCGCGTTCGCGATGTTTTCCGAGATCACCCGCATGCGCCCGGCCTGCGCCCGCAGGCCGGAGGTCGCGATCGCCATTGAGCGGGCAAAGTCGCTGCTGTCATTTGCCATAGCCTGCCTCCTCTAGCTCTAGCCCTTGCCGATCGCGGTCTTGAGCAGATGCAGGCTCTTCGAATAGAGCGAGGTCGCCGCCGCGTAGTCCATCTGGTTGCTGGCAGCCTTCATCATCTCCTCTTCGAGATTGACGGCATTACCCGCAGGACGGGTCTCGAAACCCGCATTCTTGTTCTGGTCGAAGCTGGAGGCTGCGCCTGATGGCGTCATATGGGAGGCGCTGGTGACGGTCATCGCCAGCGGGCCCATCGAGCCCGTGACGGCGCCTGATTTGTCGAGCTTCGGCTCGACCAGGTCGCGCGGCCGAAATTTGGGGGTATCGGAATTGGAGACGTTCTCGGACAGGACGCGCTGGCGCTCCTGATGCCACTGCATCTTGGTGCGAAGCGCCGACAGCACCGGGAGATCGTTGATGGACATCGTTGCGGCTCCTTCCGCCGTCGGACCTGTGTCCGAAGCTAGGCAGAATTTGCCGCGTGTATGGTTAACAGGTGGTTAAGGGGCTGGAAGGCATGGTGGGCGCCTGTCCCTTGCCGGGACACGAATTTGTGCCTTCCGTGATTCTACGTTGCCAAAAGTGGCATTAACCCAGCCGCTTGGCGGAGGCATGCACAGGCCAAGAAGTCGTTTTGGATCGAGCGATTCATAGGTTATTAGGAGTTGGGGACGGCAAAACTTGCCGTGGGACGTTAAGAGATCGCAGTTTGGGGCATCGAACGCCGGTGGTTGGCGCAACTGACCATGGGCGCAAGACAAGCGCCATTTGTCGGGGACAAGTATGCAAGGTAGTCCTATCACCTTCATCGTCGCGTTCATCGTCGTTCTGGCGTTGATCGGCGTCGCCGCATGGCTGGTGCGCCGATTCGCCGGCAGCCGGCTCGGCGCCAACACCCAGCGCGGCAGGATGCCCCGGCTCGCCGTGATCGATGCTGCCGCGGTCGACGGCCGGCGCCGCCTGGTGCTGGTCAGGCGCGACAATGTCGAGCATCTCCTGATGATCGGCGGCCCGACCGACATTGTCGTCGAGCCCAACATCGTTCGCGCCGCACCCGGCCGCGACCAGCTTCCGCAGCGTTCCAATGCCGCCGAACCGCCGCGCCTCGCCCCGATGCCCGATGCCGGCGGCTGGGCCGACGAGGCCCCGCGGCCCGAACTGCTCGATCATCCCGAGCCGCAAATGCCCGAGCCGCCGCCGCGGCCCGCACGCCCCTCCTTCGCCGATGAAGTGCGCCGGCCCGCCCCCGCGGTGGCCGAGCGCCGCAGCGAGCCGTCGCTGCCCGGCTTTCCGCCGGAGCCGATCGCGCCGCGCCCCGAGCGCGAGCCGCTGCCGGCGCGCATCGCCCGCAGCGAGCCGCCGCTGATGCCGCGTCCGCCGCGCCAGAGCGAGCCGGTGAAGGTGCCGCCGGTGCGCGCCGAGCGCGCGGCCGCTCCGCCGCCACCGCCCGTGCCGCAGGCTCCGCCCGTTCCGCCGCCGGCCGCTCCTGCGCCGTCCAGCGCCGAGCAGAATCTCGCCGAGATGGCGCAGCGGTTAGAGGCTGCGCTGCGCCGCCCGGCCGGCGAGACGGCCGCGCCTCCGGTTGCGCCCGAGCCGCCGGCGCCGCCGCCGCGCGTCGCACGCAGTGAGCCGCCGGCGCCAGCCGCCCCGCCGCCGAAGCCGGCTGTGGAGAAGACCAGCTTTGAAAATCTCGAAGACGAGATGGCCTCCCTGCTCGGCCGTCCAAAGCCGTCTTCGTGAGGCTGCCGGCCCTCCCGCGTAGAGTTGTTTTTCTTTCTGTCCTGATCGGTGCGGCTTCGCTCGCAACCCTCGCGCACGCGCAGGACATCAGCATCAATCTCGGCGGCCAGGGTGGCGGCGTCACCGAGCGCGCGATCCAGCTCATCGCGCTGCTGACGGTGCTGTCGATCGCGCCATCGATCCTGATCATGATGACGTCGTTCACGCGCATCGTCGTCGTGCTGTCGCTGCTGCGCACCGCGATGGGAACCGCGACCGCGCCGCCGAACTCGGTGATCATTGCGCTGGCAATGTTCCTCACCTTCTTCGTGATGGGGCCGGTGCTGCAAAAATCCTACGACGAGGGCATCCGTCCGCTCGTCGCCAACCAGGTCAGCGTCGAGGACGCGCTCCAGCGCGCCGCCGTCCCGTTGCGCGGCTTCATGCAGAAGAACGTGCGCGAGAAGGACCTAAAACTGTTCCTGGATCTCTCCGGCGAGCCGCCGCCGGCCACCCCCGACGAACTCGCACTACGCATCCTCGTCCCCGCCTTCATGATCTCCGAGCTGAAACGTGCCTTCGAGATCGGCTTCCTGTTGTTCCTCCCCTTCCTGATCATCGACCTCGTCGTCGCCTCGGTGCTGATGTCGATGGGCATGATGATGCTGCCGCCTGCGACGATCTCGTTGCCATTCAAGCTGATCTTCTTCGTGCTGGTCGACGGCTGGTCGCTGGTGGCGGGGAGCCTGGTGCAGAGTTACGGGGGGTAGCGGCTGCGACTTCCGCCGTCATGCCCCGGCCTGACCGGGGCATCCAGGGCGGCTTCTCGATTCAATCGTGATCGTCCCTGGAATACTGGATCGCCCGGTCAAGGCCGGGCGATGACAGCGAGAATGTGGCGCCACGAGTCGCGCCGTAGAGAGCCGCCCCTACCCCGTCACATCATATTGCTTGCTGAGGTGATCGCCGATCTGCACCAGCATGGCGACCGTTTCCGGAAAGCCTGGCTTATCCCTCGTCGCCTGGTCGGCGTCGGCGCGGAACTCCCAGCCGTGGCCGTCACGAACGATCGAAATGGCGAGGCCGTCGGGGCCATCGACGTGTGCCTTCAATTCGGCGCGCGCCATGGCGATGAGTTCGGCTTCGGTCTTGGCTGGCTTGCTCATATTCTTCTCCCGGCATGAAGATGCTTCAGGTTGCCGCCTTGTGCGGCACCTGTCGAGAGGCCTGGAGGCAGCAGGGTCGCTAGCGCGTCATCTTGATCTGCCGCACGACCGGGATCGTGGGCAGCGAGCCGGTATGGTCGGTCCCGTCATGGGCCTGCGGCGCAGCCGGCGCGCGGGCGGTGGCGTCTGGGAAGCGCTGCTTCATCTCGCGCAGGAAGCCGTCGAGCGTATCGACGCTGGCGGCGAGCTTGGCGATCTCGGCGAATTCGGCGCTGGAGGCCGCAGCCGGCTTGCTGGCAATGTCGAAGGCAATGCGGTCGGCGCTCTCGTTCATCAGCGGCGCATATTTCTCGCGGAAGCGCGACAAGCCGATCGAATCGTCGGCGAGCGCATAACCGACGGCGGCGCGGATGATGTCGCTCTTCTCCACTGCATTGAGCGGCTTGAAGTCGCGGAAGCGGTCGCCGTAATAGAGCTCGATCTGCTCGGCGGATTCGCGCCAGCGCCGTGCCGCCCAGAAGATGTCGGAACGCAGCCGGAGCACTTCGCGCCCGGAGACGTTGGAGACGATATCGAGCGCGAGATCGTGGCGGCCGACGTCGCTCTGCGCGCGCGCTTCCAGCAGCAGGCGCTGCTGCCGCAGCTCGCCGGAGAGGTCGCTGATGCGGCTCGCGCGCAGCGCCGTGATCGCCATGTCCGGCTTGCGGTTGGCGAGGTAGATCATGGACAGGCGCGCGGCGACCTGCGCACGCGCGGCGCCCTCGAGGCGGTGGTCGACCTGGTATTGCAGGAGCTCGGCGGCCTGGTCGAGCAGGTCGATCGAGGCGAGACGGTCGGCGAGACGGCGGATCAATTCGTCGCCGCGGCGGCCGATCGGCGTCAACTCGCGGAACTCGTAGAACATGCCGAGCGCCTCGACCGGCGGCAGCTCGTCGCCCTTCGGCCCGAGGAAGATCTGCGTGAACAGGTCGGAGGCGAGGTCCTGCGCCTGCCGCGACGCTTCCGCGTTCGGCTGGAGCTTGGTCGCGGTGCGCGCTGCGGCGAGCGCGTCCCGATAGCGCCCGTTCTCGGCGTACAGCTTCGACAGCATCTGGAGCGTCTTGACCTCGATCGAGTCACCGCGCCAGGTCATCGACAGCGTCTCGAGATCGCGCAGCGCCTCTTCCTTGCCGATCTCGTCACGCTTCTGGCGCAGCGCTACTTCGAGCTGCTTGGCCTCGGCCGCCGCTTGACGGTCATTCGAGGCGACCGCGAATTTGTAGTCGTCGAGCGCGTCCTTGTCGTGGCCGAGCGCCTCGGCGAGCCGGCCACGCAGCACGGTGAAGCCGGGCGCCGCCTCGGGCGACACGCCGACCACCTCGAGCTCACTGCGGCGCTTGGAGGCGCCGGCATAGTCCTTCACCTCGAGCGCGGCGCGCATCGCCTCCATCGTCACGATGCGCTGGATATCGAGCGGCAGCGAGGCGATGGCGAATTCGACGTTCTTGAACTTCTCGCGAGCGTCGGCCCATTTGCCCTGGCGCGCGTAGGCGAGCGCCTTCCAGAGCTGGGAATCGTGGCTGTTGCCGATCACGGGATTGGCGAGGTCCTTGAGGCCCTGCGCTGGCCGGCCGACCAGGATGCTGGCGATCGCATGCAGGATCAGCGCGCTGCTCTCCTCCTTGTTGAGCGGATCGCTCAACATCACTTCAGTCACGGACTTGGCTTCGTGGTACATGGCCCGCGACATGTAAAACTGCGCGAGATCGAGCCGCGGCAGGGAGCGCTGCGTCGGTTCGACCGCCGAGATCGCCGTGACCAGATCGCTCTGGCGCGTCCAGAAGTTGTCCGACTGGCCTTTGCGCCAACCCTCGGGGCTGAAGATCGGCCGCACCGCGGTCGGGGCGCGCTCGGCCGAGATGTCGACCGGCGACAATGTCAGCCCACCTTTCTTGCCGAGAATGACCTTGTCCAATCCGACCTCGACGCCGACCTCGTCGGAGTTCGGCCGAATCGCGATTCCGTGCGCGGATTCCAGCAGCGAGAGATCGACGAGGTCCTGCCGCTTGATGAAGCCGCGCACCGGACGCTGCGCGGTGACGACATAGAGCGTGTCCCCGGCATCGGGGTCGGTGAGCTTGTGCAGCAGGCCCGGATTGGCGAACGGGATCGCGATGTTGGCGAGCGCGGGATCGGTGATGTTGCGCGACATCATCAGCGGGATCGGCGTCGCCTGGAGCTTGTCGGCGAGGGTCAGCAGCCAGTTGGTCTCCTTGCCGACCTCCTCGCTCGTCAGCGAGTAGACCAGCGGGCGGGTGAGGCGGATGCGCACGGCCTGTCCCTTGTCGAGCAGCACGCGGCCAACCTCGCCGATCATTGCGCCGCCCTTGGCGCGGATCGCCTCGACATCGATCGGCTTCGGCGTGTCGAACACCAGCCAGACCGTGTCGCCGCGGCGGAATGCCGCCGCCGGCGTTGCGACCTGGATCGGGAACGTCACGCGCAGGCCGTCGCTGTCGCGGCGCGCATCGACCCCGGCAATAGCGGGCTGCGGTGGCGCTGCCATCTCTGCGGGCGGGGTCTTCGCGACGGGCGCCTCCTTGACCGGCTCCTTCGCCACCTCTTTGGACGCTTCGGCAACGACAGGCGTCATTGGCTTGAGTGGGGCGACCGGTGCGGCCTCCATTGCGGGCGCCGCGGGCTTCTGCGCGTCCTTGGCGGCTTCCTTGGCGGCTTCCTTCGGCGCTTGCGCAGCATGCACGGCTTCCACCGCAGGAGCCGGTGCAGGCTTCGTTGCTTCGAGGGCCGGCATCGTGGCGGGAGCTTCGGTCTTGACCTCGGGCTTCACCTCGATCCTGGCTTCGCGCGCGATCGTCTCGGACGTCGGCGGCGCGACCTCGCGATGGGCATCCTTCGGCTTCTCGGCCGGAGCCAGCGCCGGTCCATGACCGGCCGCAGGCTTGGCCTCGGCGATCATCGCCTCCGAGGTCCCCGCGGTCTTGCCCTTGTCCGGCTGGAAGGAGATGTCGACAACGTAATTCTTGTCGTCGCGGAAGGAGTGCACGTCGGAATCGCCGATCAGCGCGATCTCGACATTGGTCTGGTCGATGTCGGCCTTCTGCTTGATCGAGGCAACGTTCGGCGGCGCGGCGACGACGGCATCCGCCAGGTCGAAATTGAGGTTGGCGCTGAAGGCGAGCGTCAGCTTCTGCTCGTTGAGCACGGAGGAGACGCCGACGCCCTCGGGCATCTCGAACACGAAGCGGACGAAGGTCGGTTGCACCGAGGCCCGCACGCGGATCTGCGGACGCTTCTTGCTCTCGGCCGCGGCCCGCTGCGCACGCAATGCGCGCTCGGCCGCGCGCGCGCGCTCGGCGAGCTCCTTGACCACGTCCATGGGCAGGCTCGGCGGCGATCCCTTCCAGCCCTCGGGGAGGAGGTCGATGAAGGTGCGCTCGCCGGCATTCATGGTATTGACGGTGACGCGCTGCGCCAGCGACAGGCGGATGGCGCCGCCATCAGGGTCGCGCCGGGCAGAGTTGACGTAGTCGGGCGCACCTTCCGGCACGCGGTCGACGGGAACATCGACCGGCCGGTCGAAGCGGACGATGAGGATGGAGCCCGCAGTCGTCACCTCGGAAGGAACGTCCTCGCCGAGCTTGATCACGAGACGGGCAAAGCCGCCGCCGGCCGAAAAGGTCGCCTCGCCCCTGATCGGCTCAGCCGCGTGGGCGGTGCTGAGCCCGATAAGGAGGCAAGCCGCCAGCACCGGCACGCTGCGGACATAGCGCGACAGCCCCCGCGTCAAGGCGCAGGCTCGCGACAACAATCCAGCGGCAGCCTTCTGCGCCATCGGCGGCAGTTCTTCCGGTTCGGCGGTCCATGCCGGCAATGCTGCCGGCCCGTGCCGCCGACTATAGGTTTTGGCAATTAAGGACTTGTTAATGCTGTATTGACGACACGATCCGGCGGAGGGGTCAGCCGCCCGCATGTTGGTCCGGCTCACGGGCATGCACAACTGGCGCCCACGTGCTGCACGATCCCATCGTGAGATGCCTGCAAGCCGACTGTGTTCAGTGTTGCTTTCCCGCGCAATCCGGCGCTGAGGAGTTCTCCCGCTCGAGACAAGCGTCATCAGCACCGCCATCTTCCCCTTGGGGCGGCAATGCATGCTGATGGCTAAGCGCGGAAGTCCAGGCGAGCGTCATCGCGGCGACGAGCAGCCGATTGACGGCTTCGATTGTGCGTTCTGCTGCGGACGAGTATTTCATAGCTTCCTCCCGCGCGGCGGATTGCGAACGGCCGAAGCCTAGGACGACCTCTTCAGCGCCACTGTACTCCACTTCACATTCGTACGCGTCAACTCATCGCAGCCCCAGAAGATGCCACTTGCTTTCGCTGCATCCGCAAAGCGAGTAGACGTGCTGCGCGCTCACAACCCCCGAGCAGTTGCGGTCCATCAACGACTCTGAATCAAATGTGATCGCGGCGATGCGAATCGATTGGTCAGCTTTGGGGGCAATCAATGAGCGGAGAAGCCAATTGCATTGTATGCAGCAAGGCAAGAACGGTCGTAGCCGTCTTTCCAATCGCGCGGGGCTACGCCCTGAAGGTGTATGAGTGCTCCTGCTGCCACAGCACCCTGCATCTCGTGACTCGAATGACGGAGGCGGCGCTGATCAAGCAGCACTGCGAGGCCCTGCTTCCTGTCGAGAAACCGCTGAGCTCAACTGGTCACAGGGTTCAACAGCGGTTCGCGAGCTAGACGCGCAAGGCGTCTAGCCGCCTGCAGGTGGAACGACCGCGCGACTGCGCGCAGGTTGTCGCGCCGCTCGAGCGCTCAATTCGGCTTTTGCGTCGGCTTGCCGTCGATCTTGGGCAGGTCGCCGGCGGAGGCCGATTGATCCCCGCCGCCATTGGCTCTTCGGGCCATCTCGACCGTCAGCCGCTCGGCGGCCTCCGGCGACATCAGTCCGAGGATGTCCGACATCTTGCGCGGCGCGATAGCCGAGGCGATCTCGATCAGCACGCCCATCTCGAGCCGGTCGAACACCCGCGCGGCATCCTTGGGCTTCATGCCTTCATACATGGTCACGAGGCCCTTCATGCGCTGGGCTTCGGCGGCCTTCTGCTCGGCCTGCGTCGCGGAGATGCGGGTTTCCACCGCCTTCATCTCCTCGACCTTGTTCTCGATGCGCTTCTCGGCCGATTTCAGCAGGCTCTCGCGGATGTCGATCTCGCGCTGACGGGCCTCGATCTCCTGGCGGCGCGCCTGCAGGCGCTCGAGGATCGCGCGCTCGGAGGCCGAGACCTGCGGCTGGGCTTCCTCGACTTTGACCACGGTGCCCTCGGGCTTGGTCTCGGGCGTGGCCGGCTTGGGCACCTCCTTCGGCGCGCCATGGGTCGAGCCCGTGATGTCGGGGTCCTCACGGCCGGTCGGGAAGTTCAGATTCTCCTGCGCCCAGGACTTCTTGGCCTGGTTCGGCTTGTAGTCGAACACGTAGCCGCCATTGATCACGAGGCCCGCGACCTTGAGCGTGGCAAGACCTGCGACGGCGACCAGAACCACCGGAATGACGCGGATGTTACGAAAGGACTTCATACCCTGACTTTATGCGGCAAGACCGTTGGATCGTCGGCGCTCGGAGAAGGCTTCGGCCGCGGCCGCGACCGCCTTGGCCGACGCGGGCTTGGCTGCGGGCGCGGCGACCGCTTCCTGATTGGCGACGGGGCGCGCGGCGATCGCGATCTTGGACAGGCGCCGCACCACGTTGTCAGCCTCGCCAAGCTGCTTGTAGAGCTGGTCGGACATCTGCGTCGCCGCGGCGAGCTGGCTGCCGAGGTTCTCGTTGACGTCGCGGACGGCGAGCTTCAGCCCGCCGATCGCGCGCTCGGCGATCTCGGTCGCGGTGATCAGCTCGCCGATGACGGCTTTGAGCGAATGCTCGTCCGCCTTCAGCCGCGTCAGGCGCTTGTTGAGCATGACGCAGTAGACGATCGTCAGCATCAGCAGGACAGCCACCAGCGTCTCGATCGCCATTCCCAGGGAGTGGTTCATGGGGCCTCCATCATCTTGTTCTGCTCGTCGACCTTCTCGAACATCGCAAGTGTCGTACTTGGCTTGCGCAAGGGTTTCGTCACGCGGATCGCGACGCGGTCGCCGACCCGCCCCATCCGCCCCTCGGTCAGCGTGACGCTGCCGCAGCGCACGGTCACGTTGGCATCCGCACGCATGTCCAGTGGCAGGGTGTCGCCGACCTTGAGCCGCATCAGCTGCTTGAGCGGGATGTCGGCCTCGTAGAGCACCGCATCGACCGCGATCTCGGCCTGCACGATCTCGGTGGCGAAATGGCCTTCCCAGATCGGATCGCGGCCGAACTTCTCGCCCATGAACATCTGGAGCAGGACGCCCCGGATGGGTTCGATGGTCGCGTAAGGCAGCAGCAGCTCGATATTGCCGCCGCGGTCTTCCATGTCGATGCGCAGGCGCACCAGGATCGCGGCATTGGCGGGACGGCTGATCGCGGCGAAGCGTGGATTGGTCTCGAGCCGGTCGATCGTGAAGGTCACCGGCGAGAGCGGCCGGAACGCCTGCTCGGCGTCGGCAAGCACCACTTCGACCAGCCGCTTGACCAGCTCGGTCTCGATCGTGGTGTAGGGCCGGCCCTCGATGCGGAGCTGGCTGGTGCCGCGGCGGCCGCCGAGCAGCACGTCGATCATCGAGTAGATCAGGTTGGAATCGACCGTCGCCATGCCGAAGTTTTCCCACTCCTCGGCCTTGAACACCGAGAGCACGGCCGGCAGCGGGATCGAGTTCATGTAGTCGCCGAAACGCACCGAGGTGATGCGGTCGAGCGAGACTTCGACGTTGTCGGAGGTGAAATTGCGCAAGGAGGTCGTCAGCAGCCGCACCAGACGGTCGAAGACGATTTCGAGCATCGGCAGACGCTCGTAGGAGACCATCGCCGAATCGATGATCGCGCGGATGCCGGAATGGTCGTCGAGCGTGACGTCGCCAACGGTGAAGCCGAGGAGATTGTCGATCTCCTCCTGCGACAGCACCCGCTCGCCGGAATTCTTGCCGCCGCCGAGATCGCGGCTGCCGTCCTCGACCATGGCCGCCCATTGCAGGGCCATGGTCTCCGATAATTCGTTTTCGGCAGCGGCCTTGGCGGCCTCCGCGGGATCCTCGGAATCGAGCGATGCCTCCCATTGGGCGGCAATCGCATCCTGGTCCATTTGCTCGTTGCCGGCCATGACGCTAGCCCACACCCTTCCGCAGCATCCTCACTGGACCACGACCTCCTTGAACAGCACCGCGCTGACCTGGATCGGCGCGACCGCCGCGTTGACCCGCTTGGTCAGCTCTTCCTTGAGGCGGAAGATGCCGGCGGAGCCGTTGAGGTCGGAGGGACGCAGTTCGCGCACATAGGTCTGGAAGATGTCGGTGACGCGCGGCATCGTCGGCTTGATCGCCTCGATCTGCTTCTCTTCCTTCAGCTCCAGCACGATCTTGAGCCGCAGATATTGCACGCGCTCGCCCGGCGCGCCGGCGAGGTTGACCATCATGTCGGGAACGTCGACGAAGGCCGGGGGCTTGGGCGGCGCCGCCTCGGCATGATGCTCGTCCTCGCCATGGCGGAAGAAGAAGAACCAGGTCGCGGCGCCACCGCCGAGAATGGCAAGCACGGCGACCGCGATGATAATGAGCTTCAGCTTGTTCTTGGGCGGAGCGGATTCTGCGCCGTCGGTGGCTGCGCCGCCTTCCGCTTCATTGTCTGCCATGGCCGATCGAACTCGCTCATCTCATTAGGATCGAAAGAGCGAAGCCTCCTGGCAGACAATGACGCGATACAAATGCCCCAGCGCAATGCGCTCCTCTTACGCGCAAACGCTACGGTAATAATGGTTAACGGAACCTTTCGATCGGGCCTCCGCTAGGAAAAATCTGCCGGGCAAACATGGCTAACAGAACCTTTCTGCCGCCTGCCAGCGTCCTCGAAAAATCGACAACATATTGAAACTTCACATGTTTCAAAGTTGGCACGGCTTTCGCTGAGAGAGGACCGAGACGGAAGGGTTTGGGAGAACCTGACGGTCTCGTTCACGGGTCAGCCCAGGCGCTTGGGAGAGCGAGGTGGCAGATCCACTCAGGGGAGATTTCCGATGCAGAACGCGCTTCTGATCGGCTTGTCGCGGCAGATGACGTTGGAACGGCAGATGGATGTCATCGCCAACAACGTCGCCAATGCCAACACCAACGGCTTCAAGGCCGATCATTCGCTGTTCGAGGAGTACCTCAACTCGAACGCACGTGAGGACAATTTCATCGGCTCCGATCGCCGGGTCTCCTATGTGCAGGACCGCGGCACCTTCCGCGACGTCGGCCAGGGGCCGATGGAGCCGACCAAGAACCCGCTCGACATGGCGATCTCCGGCAACGCGTTCTTCGCGGTGCAGGCCAATGGCGCCGAGCGCTACACCCGCGACGGCAAGTTCACGCTCAGCAGCACCGGCCAGCTCGTCACCTCCGACGGCAACCTCGTGCTCGGCACCGGCGGCCCGATCACCTTCCAGCCGACCGATCACGACATCAACATCGCCCCCGACGGCACCATCACCGTGCTCGAGGGCACCGCCAAGACCGACTCGATCCGCGGCAAGATCCGCATGGTGTCGTTCGACGATCCGGCCAAGCTGGCCAAGCTCGGCGCCAATCTCTACAGCGCGGGATCGGCGACCCAGCAGGCCGACGCCAAGTCCACCGTGCAGCAGGGCTACATCGAGAAGTCGAACGTCAACGCGGTCGGCGAGATGAGCCGCATGGTCGAAGTCATGCGCAGCTACACCGCGATCGCGAACCTGCTCCAGCAGCAGAGCGACCTACACAAATCGGCGATCGAGAAGCTCGCCGACGTTCCGGCCTGATTGAAGGAGAACTGACATGCAAGCGCTCCACACCGCTGCGACCGGAATGGCGGCCCAGGAACTCAACGTCCAGGTGATCTCCAACAACATCGCCAACCTGCGCACCACCGGCTTCAAGAAGCAGACTGCGGCGTTCCAGGACCTGATCTACGAGCACGTCCGCCGCGTCGGCGCACAGGCCTCGGACCAGGGCACCATCGTGCCGGTCGGCGTCGACATCGGCGGCGGTGTCAAGACCGTCGGTACGCCGCGCAGCATGACGCAAGGTACGCTGTCGCAGACCGGCAACGATCTCGACCTCGCGATATCAGGCGAGGGCTTCTTCAAGATCCTGATGCCCGACGGCACCTACCAGTACACCCGCGACGGCACCTTCCAGATGGACAATCAGGGCCGCGTCGTCACCGCACAGGGCAACCCGGTGCAGCCGACGATCACGATCCCGAACAACGCCTCCGGCCTGACCGTCAACGAGCAGGGCCAGGTCTCGGTGACCCTGCCGGGCTCGTCGACCTCGACTATCCAGGGCCAGATCGGCCTGACCCGCTTCATCAACAAGGCCGGGCTCCAGCCGGTCGGCAGCAATCAGTTCACCGAGACGCCCTCCTCCGGTCCGCCCCAGGATGGCACCGCGAACGCCGAAGGCTACGGCAAGATCACGCAAGGAAGCCTTGAGCAGGCCAATGTCGACGTCGTCTCGGAGATGAGCGACCTGATCGCCGCGCAGCGCGCCTACGAGATGAACGCCAAGGTGATCAGCGCCGCCGACCAGATGATGCAATCGACCACGGCGCTGTTCCGCTGAGGTGATGACGATGATCCGCACCACAATCGCCACGATCTCCGCTCTGCTGGTGCTGGCCCTGCCGGCGCAGGCTGCCGACGACGTCATCGCAGCGCCGACGCTGCGCGCCAGCGTCACCGTCACCTCGGACGTGGTGCGGGTCGGCGACCTCATCGACAACGCCGGATCAACCGCGCTGATCCCGGTCTACCGCTCGCCCGACCTCGGCACCACCGGCGCGCTGCCGGTCGCGCAAGTGCTGAGCGTGCTGCGCGCCAAGCAGGTCATCGGCGTGATGACCGGCGACCTCAAGGAGGTGCAGGTCACCCGCCTCGCCCGCACGCTCGCCAACAAGGACCTCGAGACCGCGGTGGCTTCCGCGCTGGAGCGCCGCTTCGGCCTTGGCGAGGCCGCCAACATCACCGTCACCTTCGACCGCGGCGTCTCCGACATGCGGCTGGATGCTTCCAATACCGGCGCGCTGCAGCCGGTCGCAACCCGCTACGACGCCCGCAGCGGCCGTTTCGACGTTGCCTTCGAGGTCAGCAACGACAGCAACCCGACGCCGACCAAGCTGCGCTTCACCGGCACCGCGATCGAGACGGTGGAAGTGGCCGTGCTGACGCGCGACATCGACCGCGCCGACCTCCTCAAATCGTCCGACATCGCGCTGGAGCGCCGGCCCAAGGCCGAAGTCAGCGGCGAGCCCGCCACGCGCGAGCGGACCATCGGCATGCAGCTGCGCCGGCCGATGCGCGCGGGCACGCCGATCCGCGTCGCCGACATCGTCAAGCCCGACTTCGTGCAGCGCGACCAAAGCGTCACCGTGATCTACCAGGTCCCCGGGATCTATCTCACCACCCGCGGCAAGGCGATCGAGAGCGGCGCCGAGGGCGACACCGTCAGCGTCCTCAATCTGCAAACCAAGCGCACCCTGACCGGAACCGTTACCGGCCGCGGCCAGGTGACGGTCCAGGGCGCGAGCCAGTCCGCGCCGATGGCCGCTGCGGTCGAGCAGACCTCCTCGCTTAGGCGCGACGAAGCGCCCGCCCCCGTCAACACCGATGCCCTCGTCCGAAACCTGGTCCAGGCCCCCGCGTCGCCGGCCCAGGTCGCCCAAGCCCAGATCCCGCAAGTTCGCGCCTCGCAAGCTCCAGCCAAGTCAGAGTAAGTCATGTCCTCGTTCAGTTCGGCTTCCCGTCTTCGTCGCATCGCGATCTCTGCCCTACTGCTGGCCTCTTCCGTGCTGGGCGGCTGCTCCTCGATCGACCGCCTGTCGCAGATCGGCGAGCAACCCAAGCTGTCGGCGATCGACAATCCAACGACGCAGCCCGGCTACAAGCCGGTGCAGATGCCGATGCCGAAGCCGGAAGTCGCGTCCTACAATCCGAACTCCTTGTGGCGCAACGGCAGCCGGGCCTTCTTCAAGGACCAGCGCGCGACCCATGTCGGCGACCTCCTGACCGTGACCGTGAACATCACCGACAAGGCCAACCTCTCCAACGAGACCCAGCGCAGCCGCACCAACAAGGAAGATTCCGGCATCACCGATTTCATCGGCGGCAAGACCCTCGGCGTCCAGGCGCAGAAGGTGCTGCCCGGCCGCATCCTCACCGCCGACTCCACCGCTTCCAGCGACGGCAAGGGCAGCGTCAACCGCACGGAAGCCTTGCAGACCAACGTTGCCGCGGTGGTGACCCAGGTGCTGCCGAACGGCAACCTCGTGGTCGAAGGCAAGCAGGAGATCCGCGTCAACTACGAGATCCGCGAGCTCGTGGTCGCCGGCATCGTCCGCCCCGAAGACATCCAGAGCGACAACACCATCGATTCCAGCAAGATCGCGCAGGCCCGCATCGCCTATGGCGGCCGCGGCCAGATCACGGACGTGCAGCAACCGCGCTACGGCCAGCAGGTCATGGACGTGCTGCTGCCCTTCTAGCCTTCTGTAAGAGCTCCCACATCGTGTTCGCGAACCTAGGCGCGAACGACGATGTACGACGCGGCCCTCGCTAGCTCCCCTGGCGAGGGCCGTTTGTATTTTGGCGGTGGTGTTTTGGGGCGCCCAGTCTGCTGTCAGCAATCATGATGAGCGGTAGCGCAAGCCAAGCCCTCGGCTGTCATCCTCCGCGAAGACGGACGATCCAGTACTCCAAGACGTCAGTGCTTAGTCGATACGGCGCAGCGTACTGGATTCCCCGCCTTCGCGGGGAATGACGGAGGAGAATGCATTCTCACGTAAACTCCGCCTCGACCACGCCCAGCCCGTCCAGCTCCATCCGAACCTTGTCGCCGGCCTTCAGCCACAGCGTCTTCACCAGGCTCCCCGTCAGCACGAGCTGTCCCGCATGCAAGCCCTTGCCTTCCGCGGCGAGGTGGTTGGCGAGCCAGGCGAGCGCGTTGTGGGGATGGCCGAGCACGTCGGCGCCGGTGCCGTGGCTGACCTCTTCGCCGTTGACGATGGCGCGGCCCTTGACCGCCTTGAGGTCCGGCACCGACGAGCGCGGCACCGCCTCGCCCAGCACGCAGCCGGCGGCGAAGAAGTCGTCGGCGATCAGCGTCGGCGCGCCCATCGTCTCCCACTTCACATAACGATCGTCGACGATCTCGATCGCGGGATGATAGGCCTCGACGGCCTCGCCGACCCATTCGGCCGTGAACGGTGCCTCGCCGGCGGCGAGATTGCGCTTGAACCGCACCGCGATCTCGCATTCGACGCCGACGCGGACGTAGTCGGAGGCCGCGAGCTTCGCGCCGCTCTCATGCACGCCCTTCTGGAACACGCCGCCGCCGCAGGGGTGCGGGATGCCGATATAGTCCTGCATCACCTGGCTGGTGCAGCCGATCTTGTAGCCGACCAGTGGCCCGACATGCGGCAGCAAGAGATCATGCAGCGCGCGCTGGACCAGGTAACCCTCGGCCTCATCTGCGGGAGGACGCTCCAGCGCCGCGAGCGGCGCATGGTTGCGGCGCGCCAGCGCGATCGCCTTTGCGGCTTCGAGAATCTTGTCCATCGGCGCCGCCTCCCACGCTACCCAATCGAGGGCGGCACTTCAGCATCCCCGCCCCGGCGTGACAAGCGCGGGTGGCGCGTGCCCTCACCCCTTGAGCAGGCCGAGCCGGACCAGGCTCTCGGCCGTCGCGAGGATCGCCTCGACATTGGAACGGGGCTCCCAGCCGAGCAGCGACGTCGCCTTGGCGCTGGTGGAATGCCGCACCTTGCCGAGCATCGGCACGACCGCGCGCAACAAAGGAATCCGGGTCGCGGCCAGCCGCACCAGCCAGTCCGGGGCTTGGAGCCGCGGAACGCGGCGCGCCCGCGGTCCGAGTTCCCGCCGCAGCACCTTGGCGATGTCGAGGATCGACATCGTCTCGCCGGAGACCGCGATGAAGCGCTCGCCTTTCGCCTCGGGCGCGGTCATCGCCCGCAAATGCAGGTCGCCGACGTCGCGCACGTCGACCACACCGAAATAGACCCGCGGCACCGCCGGCATGGCGCCGTCGAGCAGCGATTTGACGATCTCGATCGAGCCGGAGAAGTCCGGCCCCAGCACGGGTCCGAAAATGCCGGCGGGATTGACCACCGATAATTCGAGTCCGCCGCCCTCGCGCGCGATGAAATCCCAGGCCGCCCGCTCGGCCAGCGTCTTGGATTTCGGGTACGGCTGCAGATCCGCGCCATCGAGGTTGGTCCAGTCGGTCTCATTAAATGGCTTGTCCCGTGGCGGGTGGCCGTAGCCGATCGCAGCGACTGAGGAGGTGATGACGACCCGTTTGACACCGGCATCGCGTGCGGCGCGCAGCACCCGCAGCGTGCCGTCGCGCGCCGGGATGATCATGTCGTTCTCGTCCTTGGGCACGCTGGTTGACAGCGGCGAAGCGACATGGAGCACGTAATCGCAGCCGGCGACGGCCTCGCGCCAGCCTTCGTCCGCGGTGAGGTCGGCGGTGAAGAAGGACAGGCTTTCCGGCGCAGCCGCCCCGCCCTCGCGCAGCATCGCCAGCACATCATCCCGCCGGTCCGGCCGGCGCACCGTAGTTCGCACCGTATGGCCGGCGGCCAGAAGTTGCAGGACGACATGGATGCCGAGGAAGCCCGACCCGCCGGTGACCAGAACAGTGCTCATTGCCAATTCCCTCGTGTTGGCGGGCCGGCAAATTGTCCCGCCACCCTGCTCAAAGCCGCATCTGGTCACTATCTCCCGGCGAACAAGTAGAATGGATTTCGAGACCGGTATGGAAAACCTGACCAATGTCTGCGACGACGACTGCGATTGCAGCCCGGACCCTGCCCTGCTCGCCGACTTCAAGCGCGCCATCCACGCGCTCGGCGGCAAGTGGAAACTGGAGATCCTGTTCGCGCTGATGAACGGCGCGGTCCGTTTCGGCACGTTGCGGCGGTCGATCGGCGGCATCACCCAGCACATGCTGACCGCGCAGCTGCGCGAGCTCGCGCAGGATCGACTGGTGTCGCGCACCGTCTTCGCGGAGAAGCCACTGCGGGTCGAGCACGAGCTGACGGAGCGGCTTACGGCCTGTTGCCGCCGTTTAAGGAAATATTGAGCTGGTCGAGGCTTTATGGAGATGCGCGCCTTGCGGCGTCGCGACAAATCTGATTGCAACGATGCTTGGTGCAGCTGGATCGCCGTCGCAACATGCGAGTCGATCTCGTTGATGCGACTCGCAAAATCTCCACCACCTCAAGTGAAGGCTGTTTCTCATCCGAATTCACGTGAGCTCGGAGGAATGGACTCTAGCCCATTGATCGCGATTCACTTTTCGCGATTGCGCTCGCCCGTTGATGCGCGCGGGCGCAGGCGACAGGCAAAACGCAAGTCGCGGCGCGAAACGGCGCCCTGCATCCCAAAAACAAAGAGCCGCAACTCTGCGGCCCGGGCTCTATTCGTCGCGGTACACCTTCTCGCGTTTCTCGTGGCGCTCCTGCGCTTCCACCGAGAGCGTCGCGATGGGCCGTGCTTCGAGCCGCTTCAGAGAGATCGGCTCGCCGGTTTCCTCGCAATAGCCGTAGGTGTTGTCCTCGATGCGCTGGAGCGCGGCGTCGATCTTGGCGATCAACTTGCGCTGGCGGTCGCGGGCGCGGAGTTCGATGGCGCGGTCGGTTTCGGACGAGGCCCGATCGGCAAGATCGGGGTGGTTCACGTTCTCCTCCTGCAAGGCTTGCAGGGTGAGCTTGGACTCTTTGAGGATCTCATCCTTCCAGGCCAGGAGCTTCAAACGGAAGTACTCCTTCTGCCGGTCGTTCATGAAAGGCTCTTTTTCGGTCGGTCGGTAGTTTTTCAACTTTTCCAAGGGCGGCCCATCTGTCTAAGCAACGACTCGCTGAACGGAACGGGGTCCGTTGAGCGGGGCCTTATATAGCGGCCTCCTGTGACAGACAATGTTTCCCTGACCGCCCGGCTGGCGCCCCCAAGCCCTTGCACAGGAAGGTTTATCCTGCAGGACCTGGGGCCGAAAGCCTAGTAGCCGACCGTGAAGCGCTGCCTCGGATGGGCTGGGCGCTCGATCTCATCGGCGAGCGCAATGGCGTAGTCCGCGAAGCTGATCCAGCTCTTGCCGTTCGCATCTGCGAGAAGCTGATCGGTCCCAAGCCGGAACTTGCCGGTCCGCTCGCCCTCGACGAACAGCGCCGACGGCGAAATGAAGGTCCAGTTCAGGTCCTTCTCCTGCCGAAGCAGCTCCAGGAAGACGGAACCTTTTTCGGCTTCCGCCTTGTACTGGGCAGGAAAACCGGGAGTTGTGACCAGCTTCACTCCCGGGGCAACCTCCAGGCTGCCGGCGCCGCCGACGACGAGATAACGGGCCACGCCGGAGTCCTTCGCCGCACCGATTAACTTAAGCGGGTCGCTGGCCAGGAAGTGCACGGAACTCACAGCGACGTCGTGCCCGCCCCACAGGCTGGCAAGGCCGGCCTGGTCGAGCACATCCCCCCTGGTGGGTGTGACATTCGGCAGGGCCGCAATCTTCTCGGGATGGCGGGCAATGGCGGTCACGCTGTGGCCGCGGCGGGACAGTTCCTTGGTGACCTCCGACCCGGCACGGCCCGAGGCGCCGGCGATTGCGATTTTCATGGAAGGCTTCCTTTGCTTCTATAGTAACCAATCGTTACCAGATATCGCAAAGAATGCTGGTGTTAAGAGAGCACTTTGTGCTTACCTGATTACGCGGGAGTAACTGGCGCGACGAGCGCAACCTGAATCGATCTTGAGGACGATCAACAATGAAGCCAGACGTCTATGCTGCGAACTGCCCCACGCGCCAGATCCTCGACCGCGTCGGCGACAAATGGGCCGTGCTGATCCTGTTGCTGCTGCGCGAGGAGGCGATGCGCTTCAATCAGTTACGCCGCACGATTGAAGGCATTTCGCAGAAGATGCTGAGCCAGGTTCTGAAATCGCTCGAACGCGACGGCCTGATCAAACGCCGCGCCATCGCAACCGTGCCGGTGACCGTGGAGTATTCGATCACGCAGCTCGGCGTCACGCTCGCCGCCGCCGTCGATCCCTTGCGCGATTGGGCCGAGCAGAATCTGAAAGACGTGCTCGCCGCCCAGCGTCGTTACGACGCGCAGCAGAAGGACGAAGCGGCGTAACGAAGAGCACTGGCTGTTGGCTTGCTGCTGCAAACTCCGCTGTCATGCCCCGGCTTGGCCGGGGCATCCAGTACGCCGCGGCCTCTCGATTTAAAACAGCTGTCTCTGGAATACAGGGTCGTCCGGTCAAGCCGGACGACGACAGCTTGGTGGGCCGGACTACGCCAGCCCGGCCTTCGCCAGCTCGACTTCGACGCGCAGCTCGATCTCGGACAGCACGGCATCGAGGCCGGGATCGCCGGAGGACGACTTCAGGTTCGCTGCGGCATCGCGCAGCCGCATCACGGTCGAGGCGTCGAGATTGCCGGACAAGAGGCCCATCTTGAGATCGTCGAGCACATCGAGCGCGGTCTTGCCGCGGGCGACCGAGCGCCTGCGGCGCTCGACGGGATTCTCTTCGATGCCTTGCAGCGCGAGCAGTCCGTCGATGTTGGCGGTGGCCTTCGGCGCCGCAGCGCTCCGCGTCTCCTGCGCCGACGAGGTGTCGGGCAGCACGAAGGTGCCGGAGCTCGTCCGCCTGGCCTGGCTGGCCGGCGTTCCAAGCGTGGTGCCGTTCGGTCCGTAGATGCGCATCGGAAACAATCCGGGTGATCGATGCGCCACATTCGCCGTTTTATGGTTAACGGGCCGTAAACAGCCCGGCAAAATCTGCCGACAGGCGGCAGTTTCGCTCCTCAGGGACAACGGCCGCTGACACCGGTCGAAACAGATTTATTCAACCTATTCAGCGATCTGGCCCTGCTACCCAGCGTTGGCACAGCCCTCGCAAGGAAAGCGTCGGACCAGCTCGTCATGGGAGTGTCGAATTTGGTCCGAGATTTTAAAGGAGGCTTTTGAGAAGCCTTGGGGAGCAGAGGATGCCAGGCGTTCGTTGGGTGAGGATTGTTGGGGTGGCCTGTGCCGCGCTGTCAGCGCTGGCGCTCTCGGTCACGTCTGCAAGCGCGACCTCGCGCATCAAGGACCTCGCCAATATCGAAGGCGTGCGGCAGAACCAGCTCATCGGCTACGGTCTCGTCGTCGGCCTCAACGGCACCGGCGACACGCTCAACAACATCCCCTTCACGAAGCAGTCGCTGCAAGCGATGCTCGAGCGCATGGGCGTCAATATCCGCGGCGCCACTATCCGCACCGGCAACGTCGCCGCCGTGATGGTGACGGGCAACCTGCCAGCCTTCGCCACCCAGGGCACCCGCATGGACGTCACCGTCTCCGCGCTCGGCGATGCCAAGGATCTGCGCGGCGGCACCCTGCTCGTCACTCCCCTGCTCGGCGCGGATGGCAACGTCTATGCGGTGGCCCAGGGCTCGCTCGCGATCTCCGGCTTCCAGGCCGAGGGGGAAGCTGCGAAAATCGTCCGCGGCGTGCCGACGGTCGGCCGCATCGCCAACGGCGCCATCATCGAGCGCGAGATCGAGTTCGCGCTGAACCGCTTGCCGAACGTGCGTCTGGCGCTGCGCAATGCCGACTTCACCACCGCCAAGCGGATCGCGGCCGCGATCAACGACTATCTCGGCGTCAAGACCGCCGAGCCGATCGATCCCTCGACGGTGCAGCTTGCGATCCCGCCGGAATTCAAGGGCAACGTCGTCGCCTTTCTCACCGAGATCGAGCAGCTCCAGGTCGATCCTGACCTCGCCGCCAAGATCGTCATCGACGAACGCAGCGGCATCATCGTGATGGGCCGCGACGTCCGCGTCGCCACCGTCGCGGTGGCGCAGGGCAACCTCACCGTCACCATCTCCGAGAGCCCGCAGGTCAGCCAGCCGAACCCGCTGTCGCGCGGTCGCACCGTGGTCGCCCCGCGCAGCAGCGTCAGCGTCAGCGAGGACGGCAAGAAGCTCGCCCTCGTCAAGGACGGCGTCTCGCTGCAGCAGCTCGTCGACGGCCTCAACGGCCTCGGCATCGGCCCGCGCGACCTCATCAGCATCCTCCAGGCGATCAAGGCCGCCGGCGCGATCGAAGCTGACATCGAGGTGATGTGATGCAGACCGGCACGATCAACACCTCGCGCGCCCCCGCCGCCGCTCTGTCGAACCCCGCCTTCTCGGTCGAGAGCCGCAACGGCCGGCCTGACTTCGAGCTCGCCGCAGCGCTGCAAAAGGTCTCGCCGCAGCAGCAGTCCAAGGCGCAGAAGACCGCCACCGATTTCGAGGCGATGTTTCTCAACAGCATGTTCTCGCAGATGACATCTAGCCTGAAGGGCGAAGGCCCGTTCGGCGATACGCCAGGCACCGGCGTGTGGCGCTCGATGCTGACCGAGCAATATTCCAAGAACTTCGCCAAGGCCGGCGGCGTCGGCGTCGCCACCGAAGTCTACCGCACCCTGATCATGCAGCAGGCCAAAACCATCCGCACGGCATAAGGTCAAACGAGATGAACCAGTTCAACGCCTCCCGTCAGCCGATGCAAGCACAGCGAGCGAACGCCGCGCCCGGCGGCACTGAGGCGCGCAAGCTCGCCGAGCAGCTGATGGATGCGATGAACGCCCTGCTCGGACTGATCGAGCGCGAGACCGAGCTCGTTCGCGCCGGCAAGGTCCGCGAGGCGATGACGCTCGAGAGCAAGAAGCAGGAGCTGTCGCGCAATTACGTCGGCGCCGTCAGCGAGCTGAAGGCGAACCAGGCCCAGTTGGCGAAATCCGCGCCCGAGCTGCTGTCGACGCTGCATCGCCACCACGATGCGTTCCGCGCGATGCTCCAGGTCAATCTCACCGTGCTCGCGACCGCGCATGCGGTCTCCGAGAGCGTCGTACGCGGCGTCAATGCCGAGATCCAGAAGCGTAACGTGCCGAATACCTATACGGCGGCCGGCCGCCGCGCAGCTCCGGGCCCGCGTCACATCACGCCGCTCGCGGTCAGCCGCTCGCTCTGAGCGCACGCAATCACAAACGACAATTTTACGAAAAGCCGCGCGGCGACATCGTCGCGCGGTTAGGCACGTTTGCTAACCGGGTGTTCAATCCTGGTGTTCCATGGTTGCGCATTGAGAGGGGTTGGGATTTGACTCACGTGAGGCAACCAGGAGGCTGCCATGAGTACAGATTTCAGCATCCGGCCGGTGGGGATACCGGCCCCCGCGCAGATCGTGCCGACGTCGAATTCGGCGGCGAACGAGGCCGTGCAGACTGATTTGCCGGTCAGCCAAACGGTCGCCGCGAGCGATACGAGCGCGGCCGTGCGCAACGATCTCCCGAACAATCAGAATATCTCGCGCCAGGTCGTGTTCGACCAGGCGGCCGCCTCGTTCGTTTTTCAGGTGGTCAACGACAAGACCGATGCAGTGGTCAACCAGTTCCCCGATGAAGCGATGCTGCGCCGGCGGGCTTATTTCCATGCAGAGGATCTGAAGTCCCAGCCCTCGCGTCCGCTCAATACGGATGTCAGCGCCTGACGTTCAGGTGTCGTGCGTGGCGGCGATGACGTCGGGCTGACGGCCGCGACTGACCGCCGTTACGTCCTCACGGACGGCCGGACAGACCGGCGGCAATGTTGCGGTTGATCTCGATCAGCGGGCGGAAGTGATCGAACTGCGGGCTCATCTGGAGCGCGGCGGTCTGGCTCAGAACGAACACGCTGATGTTGGCGATCTTCTGCCGGACTTCGATCGGCTGCGGATTGGTGTCGCGCATCGCCTCGCTCAGGAAGATCGTCCAGAGCTTGCGGTTGAACATCAGGGCGTGACTGGTCAACTCGCTGAAGGGATCGGCACTGTTGACGGCGTCCTGAAGCTTGTTGGCGGCCTTCAGCAGGGTTTGCGCTTCGATGTCCCGGGGAGAGGCGGTGGTCGTTGCGACGCGCGCGTAAGCCGAGGCAGCGGAATTCGACATCAATCACACCTTGGAGGTTTACCTAGCCCGTTGAACGCGCTTAAGGATTTCTTTCCCAACCCTAGGCAGCACCGCTTAAGATTTGCTTACGTGTGTGCTTGGAAGCCCTCCGCATTATTACGGGCCGCGGAGTCCTTCGTCAGCGAAGCTAGATGCGCACATGGGTGGTGTAAACACGCCTCGCATGATGCGCATCAATCTCGGCTAATCCTGCCTTAGCGATCTCCATAAAAACGGCGGAGCATCAGCTCCGCCGTGACGTTTCAGTATCCTGCGATGCGAAACTAGCGGAGCAGCTGGAGCACGCTCTGCTGCGACTGGTTGGCCAGCGACAGCGCCGAGACCGCGATCGACTGGCGGGTCGACAGCGCCTGGCTGTTGGCCGCTTCCTCGTTGGTGTCGGCCAGCGTCAGGTTGGACGAGCCGGTCTGCAGCACGTTGATCAGGTTCTTGGAGAAGTCCTGACGCACCTGCACGATCGAGAGATTGGAGCCGAGCGCAGAACCTTCCGAGCGCAGCGTGCTCGAGGCCGCGTTGAGGCTCGCGAGCACCTTGTTGGTGGCACCGTTGTCGATGAAATCGACGCCGTTGACGAGGTTGGAAAGGCCAAGGCCCGCCGCGTTGAACACCACGCCATTGATGCCGAGCGTCGAGCTGCCGGTCTCGTTAAAGATCAACTTCAGCGTATCGCCGTTGAGCAGGTTCACCCCGTTGAAGGAGGCGTCCTGCGACGTCGTGTCGATCTGCGCCAGGATATTGTTGAACTGGTTGACGAGGTTCGAGCGCGCCGTCTGCGCGACCGGATCCTGGATCGGCGGCTGGGCCGTCGTGAAGGCAACCGTGGCGGTGATCGTGCCACCGACGACGCCGCCGGCGGTCACCGAGCCGAGCGTCGAAGAGGCGTATTCGTTGACGGTGGTGATCGTGAGCACGCCGTTGGCGTCGATCGTCGCCGTGAGGTGGTTCGCCTGGAGCTGCGAGTTCAGCTGGTCGAGCGTCTTGACGGTGCCGTTGGTGCCGTCACCGAAGGTGACGTTGACCGGCGTGCCGCCGTTGAAGGAGGTAAACGTCAAGGTCTTGCCCGAGATGCTGCCTGCTCCCGGCGCGCGTCCCGCGGTGAAGGCCGTGCCGGTGCCGGTGGGACCGGTCAGACCGAACGAGGACAGCGCGTTGCCCGTTCCGGTGATCGACAGATCCGCCGTGGTGCCGGTGCTGAGCTTGAGAGCGCCGTTCACGACCGAGGACAGCGACGAACCGCTTGCCGCAACCACGGCGGCGCCGCTGACGGTGCCGGCTCCCGATGCCAGGTCGATCGCATTCAGCGAATCCTGAACGGTTGCGCCCTGGAGATAGACAATGGAGTTGCCATTGTTGTCCGTGACGATGTTGCCGATCTTGGTCGACCCCGTCGGAGCGGCAGCAGGCGCAGCCGCGTTTTTGAACGTGACGGTTTTGCCATCCACATTGAGCGTGGAACCGTCCTGAACGAGGGTGCCCAGCGTCGCCGAGGTCGTCAGGCGCGCTTTGGTCACATTGACATTGCCGGAGCCGGTCGCGGTGGTCAGACCGAGCGCCTTGAGGAAGTCGGCCTTGCCGGTGATGCTGAGGTCGGAGCCCGTACCAGTGGTGAGGGTGAGAACACCAGAAGCGATGGAAGCGTTGGCGCCGGACGAGTTCGACAGCGTCGCGGTACCGCCCGTGATGGCAGCCTTTTGCACACCACTCGCAAGGTCGATCGCATCCGTCACATCCTGGACGGTTGCGGCCGGAGCGGCGTTTGTGCCGAGGTAAACCGTCGAGTTGCCATTGCCGTCGGTGACGATGTTGTTGTTCTTGCCGGAGCCGGCAGGAACGTTGGCGACCGCAGGCGCAGCGCCGGCCCTGAAGGTGATGGTCTTGCCGTCGACGACGAGCACATCGCCATCCGACGGAGCGCCGTTCGTGGCGATGGTAGTCGCGCTGGGCGTGCCGAGCAGGGTGAGACCCGGCGCCAAGCTTGCTGCGGTGCCGGCACCATCAGGAGCAGCCGAACCGACCAGCGACTGCGAGATGCCGCCGAGCGTGGTCGCGGTGGTGGCCGGTGTGGTGCCGCCGGCGGTACCGTTGGTGACGACATTGCCGGTTGCCGTTGCGTAGGTATAGCTCGTCGTGCCGCGCAGATCGGCCGGCGTCGCGCCGGGGATCGTGGTCGAGATGTTCGACTTGGTCGAATAGCCGACCGTGGTCTGGAGCGCCTGGTTGGCGATCGACTTGGCGCTGTCAATCAGCTTTTGCAGCGAGGTGATGCCGGTGTTGGCGGCCTGCAGCACCTGCACACCGTTGTTGATGCCGTCGAGGAGATTGCTGATGTCGCTCGCCCGGTTGTCCAGCCCCTGTGCGGTGAAGAAGTTGGTCGGGTTGTCGAGCGCGGTGTTGACCTTTTTCCCGGTCGAAAGGCGCTGCTGCGTCGTGGACAGCAGGTCGGCCGTCGACTGCAGTGACAACAGGTTCTGGCGAACTGACGCCGAGAGAACGATGTTGGACATTGGCGGGTCTTCCTTTTGAACCGGATACGAATCGGGGGCTCGCCGATCTGGAAAGCGGGCTTTTGTCCAGTTTTAGGGGCTGTCCTTTAAAGTATGGTTAACGGCGGTTTAAGGGATACGGTTAATGCCGGGTTAGCGCCCTCCTCCGCCCCGGATCCGCGGACTCTGCACCCTCCGGCACACGCAAAAAAAGCGGCGGGGCCGAAGCCCCGCCGCCGGTTTTAGTTTGTGATTTCAGCCGCTTATTAGCGGAGCAGCTGGAGCACGCTCTGCTGCGACGTGTTGGCCAGCGACAGCGCCGAAACTGCGATCGACTGGCGGGTCGACAGCGCCTGGCTGTTGGCCGCTTCCTCGTTGGTGTCGGCCAGCGTCAGGTTGGACGAGCCGGTCTGCAGCACGTTGATCAGGTTCTTGTTGAAATCCTGACGCACCTGCACGACCGAGAGGTTCGAACCCAGCGTCGAGGCTTGCGAGCGCAGCGTGCTCGAGGCCGAATTGAGGCTGGTGAGCACGCGGTTGGTGGCCGAATTGTCGATGAAGTCGGTGCCCTGGACCAGCGACGCCAGACCGAGCCCCTTCGAGTTGAAGGTCACACCTGTGATGCTCAGGCTCGACTTGGCGGTCTCGTCGAACACCAGCTTGAGCTGATCGCCGTTGAGCAGGTTGACGCCGTTGAACGACGAGTCGACCGAGGTCGTGTCGATCTGCGTCAAGATGTTGTTGTACTGCGCAACCAGGTTGGAGCGTGTGGCCTGAGCGACGGCATCCACAGTCGGCGTGGTCGCGTTGGTCCAGGTCAGGGCCGTCGTGATCGTGCCGCCGATCGCACCGCCCGCGATGGCGGATCCGATCGTCGAGGACGCAAAGTCGTTGATCGCAGACACCGTGAGCAGGCCGTTAGCGTCGATCGTGGCCGTCAGGTTGTTGGCCTGAAGCGCGGTGTTGAGCTGATCCAGCGTCTTGACCGTGCCGCCGGTGCCGTCGCCGAAGGTGACGTTGACCGCCGTACCGCCATTGAAGGAGGCAAAGGTCAAGGTCTTGCCCGAAACACCGCCGGCCGACGCGGAGCGGCTCGCCGAGAACGCGGTGCCGGTGCCGGTCGAGCCGGTGAGGCCGAGCACGGACAATGCGTTGCCCGAACCGGTGATCGACAGATCCGAGTTCGCGCCGGTCGAAATGTGCAGCGAACCGGCAACCAGCGAGGACGCGGTCTGGCCGCTGGCCGTCGACAGGGTCGCAGCACCCGAAGCAATGGTTGCGGTCTGCACGCCGGTGGCGAGATCAACCGCGCTCAGGATGTCGGCCACGGTGCCCTTGTTCAGGTAGACGATCGAGTTGCCGTTGCCGTCGGTGACGACGTTGCCGGTGACGCCAGATCCCGTAGGCACATTGGCCGCGGCCGGCGTGCCGCCGTTCTTGAACGTAATGGTCTTGCCATTGACGTTCAGGGTCGATCCGTCGCTGATCAGCGAACCAAGGCTGCCGGTGGCCGTGGTCCGGGCCGCCGTGATGGTCGTGTTGCCGGAGCCGGTCGCAGTGGTCAGACCGAGCGCCTTCAACAGGTCAGCCTTGCCGACGACGCTGAGATCGGCGCCAGTCGAGCTGTTCAGCGTGATCTTGCCGGCGGTGATGGAAGCTGCGGTCTGGCTGGTGTTGTTGGCATTGATCGTGGC
Organism: Bradyrhizobium diazoefficiens; assembly: GCF_016616235.1. Taxonomy (NCBI): domain Bacteria; kingdom Pseudomonadati; phylum Pseudomonadota; class Alphaproteobacteria; order Hyphomicrobiales; family Nitrobacteraceae; genus Bradyrhizobium; species Bradyrhizobium diazoefficiens. Next base: position 3,084,784 of record NZ_CP067100.1, on the reverse strand, counting down.
AACGCCGGCCGCGATCGTGGCACCGCGGGTGCCCGCCGCAAGGTCAACCGCCTTCAGGACGTCGCCGACCGTCGCCGTCGAGTTGGTCGCGCTTGCACCGAGATAGACGATCGAATTGCCATTGCCGTCGGTGGCAATGCTGCCGGTACCGCCGCCATCCACGCCGTAACCAGCCGGCAAGGAATTGGGTGATCCGGTCACGCCCGGCGCTGCGCCGGCCTTGAACGTGATCGAGTGGCCGTCGACCGTGAGCGTCGTTCCGTCGGTGAAGAGCGAGGTTGCGCCCGTGCTCAGACCTGCGGTGGCTGGGGCAGCGCCGTCACCATAGATCAGGGTCGAGGTGGTGATCGCCGCCGGGGTGCCCTGGTTGTCATTGACCGCCGCGGTCCCGACATAAGAAGCGGCCGTACCGCCGAGCGTGGTCGAGCCCGTCGCCGCGGTGACGCCGCCGGCAGCACCGGAGAACAGCACGTTGGATTGCGCGGTCGCGCTGGTGTAGGTCGTGGTGCCGCGCAGGTCGGAGGCCGTCGCACCGGCGATCGTGGTCGAGACGTTCGACTTGCTGGAGTAACCGACCGTGGTCTGCAGCGCCTGGTTGGCGATCGACTTCGCGGAGTCCAGCAGCTTCGACAGCGAGGTGATGCCGGTGTTGGCGGCCTGCAGCACCTGCACGCCGTTGGCGATCCCATCGAGCAGGTTGTTGATGTCGCTGGCACGGTTGTCGAGCGACTGCGCCGTGAAGAAGTTGGTGGGGTTGTCGAGCGCCGAGTTCACCTTCTTGCCGGTCGACAGGCGCGACTGGGTGGTGGCGAGCAGGTCGGCGGTGGACTGGAGAGAGAGCAGGTTCTGGCGAACCGACGCAGAGAGAACGATACCGGACATAACTCTTACCCTTCTGGTTTACGCGTCTTCGTTCGATCGCTTCGGATCGAGTGACGGGCACAGCCTGCGCGGACATGGCTAACAAAGGGTGAAACGAGCCTTGCCCACATAAGCGCCGATTCACCATAAACTGGCGAGCGGCGCCACGCGGTCGGGCAATCAGACTGAAATCATTGGCGATTCTCTGCGCTTACGCTCCATTAACCATAACCGACGGTTACTTTCCGGAGCTCTGCCGGAGGTATTTCGAAGCCGAACGCCAACAAAAAAAGCGGCGGGGCCGAAGCCCCGCCGCCATGAGTTGATTACGATGTCAGCCGCTATTAGCGGAGCAGCTGGAGCACGCTCTGCTGCGACTGGTTGGCCAGCGAGAGCGCGGAGACCGCGATGGACTGGCGGGTCGACAGCGCCTGGCTGTTGGCCGCTTCCTCGTTGGTGTCGGCCAGCGTCAGGTTCGACGAACCGGTCTGCAGCACGTTGATCAGGTTCTTGTTGAAGTCCTGACGCACCTGCACGACCGAGAGGTTCGAACCAAGGGTCGAAGCTTCCGAACGCAGCGTGCTCGAGGCCTTGTTCAGATTCGTCAACACCTTGTTGGTGGCGGAGTTGTCGATGAAGTCGGTGCCCTGCACCAGGCCGGCCAGACCGAGACCCTTCGAGTTGAAGGTCACGCCGGTGATGTTCAGGCTCGACTTGCCGGTCTCGTCGAACACCAGCTTGAGCTGATCGCCGTTGAGCAGGTTGACGCCGTTGAACGAAGCATCCAGCGAGGTCGTGTCGATCTGGGTCAGGATGTTGTTGTACTGAGACACCAGGTTGGTACGAGTGGCCTGGGCAACCGCGTCAGCAACCGGCGCGGTGGCATTTGACCAGGTCAAGGCCGAGGTAATCGTGCCGCCGATCGTGCCGCCGGCGGCGGCCGAGCCGAGCGTCGAGGACGCATAGTCGTTGGTCGCAGATACCGTGAGCAGGCCGTTGGCATCGATCGTGGCCGACAGGTTGTTCGCCTGCAGCGCCGTGTTGAGCTGATCGAGCGTCTTGACCGTGCCGCCGGTGCCGTCGCCGAAGGTGACGTTGACCGCCGTGCCGCCGTTGAAGGAGGTGAAGGTCAAGGTCTTGCCCGAGACGCCGCCGGAGGCCGCGCTGCGGCTCGCCGTGAAGGCGGTGCCGGTGCCGGTCGAGCCGGTCAGACCGAGCGCCGACAGCGCGTTGCCCGTGCCGGTGATCGACAGATCCGCGTTCGCACCAGTCGAGATGTGCAGCGCGCCAGCCACGATCGAGGACGCGGTCTGGCCGCTGGCTGTGGCCGGGGTCGCAGCACCCGAAGCGATGGTCGCGGTCTGCACCCCAGTGGCGAGATCGACCGCGGTCAGAATGTCGGCGACGGTACCCTTGTTCAGGTAGACGGTCGAATTGCCGCTGCCATCGGTGACGATGTTGCCGGTGACGCCGGACCCGGTCGGCACGTTCGCAGCAGCCGGCGTGCCACCGTTCTTGAACGTGATGGTCTTGCCGTTGACGTTCAGCGTTGAGCCGTCGCTGATCAGTGAGGCAAGGCTGCCCGTGGCGGTTGTACGGGACGCGGTGATGGTCGCGTTGCCGGAGCCGGTCGCAGTGGTCAGACCAAGGGTCTTCAAGAGGTCGGCCTTGCCGACGACGGAGAGGTCAGCACCTGTCGAGGTCTCGAGCGTGATCTGACCACCGGTGATCGACGACGGGGTCTGGCTGGTGTTCGTGGTGATCGTTGCAGCACCCGAAGCGACAACAGCATTCTTGACCCCGCTGGCGAGATCGATCGCGGAGAGAACGTCGCCGACGGTCGCGGTCGAGTTGGTCGCGCTCGCACCGAGATAGACGATCGAGTTGCCACTGCCATCAGTGGCGATGTTGCCGCTGACGCCGTAACCGGCCGGAGCACTTGCCGCCGCCGGGGCAGCGCCCGACTTGAAGGTGATGGAATGGCCGTTGACCGTGAAGCTCGTGCCGTCGGTGAACTGAGTTGCAGCCCCGGTGCTCAGACCTGCGGTGGCCAGCGCTGCGCCGTCGCCATAGAGCAGCGTCGAGGCGGTGATGTTCGCCGGGGTGCCCTGGTTGTCCTTCACGACTGTGGGGCCAGTCACACTGCCGATGGTGCCTCCGAGGGTGGTGGCGCCGGTCGCCGCCGTGGCGCCGCCGGCCGCGCCGGAGAACAGCACGTTGGATTGCGCGGTCGCGCTGGAATAGGTCGTGGTGCCGCGCAGGTCGGTCGAGGTCGCGCCCGCGATCGTGGTCGAGACGTTCGACTTGGTCGAATAACCGACCGTGGTCTGCAGCGCCTGGTTGGCGATCGACTTCGCAGAGTCGAGCAGCTTCTGCAGCGAGGTGATGCCGGTGTTGGCGGCCTGCAGCACCTGCACGCCGTTGGCGATGCCATCGAGCAGGTTGTTGATGTCGCTGGCGCGGTTGTCGAGCGACTGTGCGGTGAAGAAGTTGGTGGGGTTGTCGAGCGCCGAGTTCACCTTCTTGCCGGTCGACAGACGCGACTGGGTGGTGGCGAGCAGATCGGCGGTGGACTGGAGGGAGAGCAGGTTCTGACGAACCGAGGAGGAGAGAACGATACCGGACATACTGTTACCTTTCTGGTAGCTACGCGTCCTGTTTGACCGAGATTGATCAAACGACCGGCGGACGGTGCCTCCGAGCCTCTAACAATCCGTGAAATGAAACCTCGGGTTTGTCCGCGTCGGACCCAAAGCGCCTTGCCGCACGCTTGCAGCGCAGGGCTTTTCGTCCGCTCAAGCCATTGACATCGCTATGTTCTTGGACGCGAGCGCGGATCTTTACGAGCCGTTAACCACATTCAGCAAGGATTGGACCCAAATCAGGGCTGGCAGTTGTCGTTCACTGGCACGCGTGCCGCTCGTTACAAAAGGGTTGATGGAGAACAGGCATGGCTCTCAAGGTCGAACTCAAACCGCACGAGCGCATCATCGTCGGTAACTCCGTGATCACCAACACGGACCAGCGCGCCCGCCTTCTGATCGACGGCGACAACGTGCCGATCCTGCGCGAGCGCGACATCCTCACGCCCGAGACAGCCGATACGCCGGCCAAGCTCGTCTATCTGGCGGTCCAGCTGATGTACATCTCGCCGGATCCGCAGACCCAGCACGGCACTTATTTCAACCTCGTCCGCGACATCGTTACCGCGGTGCCGAGCTCCTGGCCGATCATCGAGGGCATCAACAACAACATCATGAGCGGCGACCTCTACCGGGCCCTCAAGGAGGCCCGCAAGCTGATCGCTTATGAAGACAAGCTGCGCGAGCAGTTCGAGGCCGCCCATCCCAAAGGCGACGTCAGCTCCGCCGCCTGAGCGCTTCGCACGTCTCAAAGCACAACGCCCCGGACCAGGTCCGGGGCGTTGTGCTTTGAGCCGCCTTGATGTCACTGCGCCGCGAGCGGCGGCGCCTCGACCTCGATCACGCCGCCGCTGCGCCGTGCACCAAAGTCCAGCACGGCAGCGACCAGCGCATCGATGTCCGTCGCTTCGGTGCGATGATTGACGATGGCAGCGCGGATCGCAAACCTGCCGTTCAGCGTCGTGCTCGACGGTGCCGCAATGCCCAACTCATGGACATCGGCGACGATCTCGCGATTGACCGCGTCATCCGCGCGGTAGCGGAAGCAGACGATGTTGAGGTTCACCGGCGCCAGCAGCTCCAGCCGCGGCTCGGCGAGAACGCGCGCCTCCAGATATTTTGCCAGCGCGCAGCTGCGGGCGATCACGGCGCCAAGGTGATCGGTGCCGAACGTCTTCAGCGTGAACCAGGTCTTCAGCGCCCGGAAGCCGCGCGACAGATCGGGGCCGAGATCGCAGGGCCAGATTGCGCCCGCTGCAAGTCCCCTCGACTCGCGGCTGAGATACGCCGCCGGTTGCGCAAAGGCCTGGCGATGCTGCTCGCCATCGCGCACCAGAAGGAAGCCGGCGTCATAGGGCACCTGCCCCCATTTGTGGAAGTCGAGCGCAATGGAATCGGCAAGCTCAATGCCGCCAAGCAGCGGCGCCAGCTCGGGCGAGAGGATCGCGAGCGCACCGAAGGCGCCATCGACGTGAAACCAGATGCCTTCGTCCCGGCACAGCCGCGCGATCGCCTTGAGATCGTCGATCGCGCCGATATCGACCGTGCCGGCGGAGGCGACGACGAGGAATGGCTTGAAACCGACCTCGCGATCGGTCGCGATCTGCGCCCGCAGCGCTTCGACATCGATGCGATGATCGGTATCCATCCCGACCTTGCGCAGCGCATCGGTGCCAAATCCGGCAATGTCCATCGCGCGCGATATGCAGCCATGCGCGGCTCGCGACGTATAGGCCGTGAGCAACGCGCCATCGTTGCCGATGCCGTGCTGCCGCGCCTGCGTGCCGAGCGCAGCCGTGCGCGCCACCAGCACCGCCATCAGGTTTGCCATCGACGTGCCCGTGACGAAGATGCCGCTCGCACTTTCCGGCAAGGCGAACAGGCGGCGCATCCAGTCGACGATCTGGCGCTCGACCTCGATCGGCATGTGATCGCGCCCGCCGAGATTGGCGTTGAGGCCGGCCGCGAGCATCTCCGCGAGCATGCCGACCGCGGTGCCGCCGCCATGCACCCAGCCCATGAAGCCGGGATGGACATTTCCGGTCGCATAAGGAGCGACATGTTCGGCGAATTGGCGATAGACCTCGGCAAGATCGCTTGCTTCACGCGGCACATCGCTCTTCAATGCGGCGCGGACCTCATTGGGGATCGGCTGCCACACCGGACGCGCACGAATGTTGGCGATGCCGTCGATCGTCTCGTCTAGCATGCGGTGGGCGAGCGCGCGAAACTCGCTCCAGTCCTGCGGATCGAGCGAGGCGCCCGTGACGGAGTCTTGTGTGTTGCGGATGATCTCGTTCATTCTGCGCTCCCCTCACCCGCCTTTGCATGCCGCGACAGCATCGAAGTGAACGCGGCAAAGATCTTGCGCATCTGCGGCGGCTTGTACGGAAACACCACCGGCGAATCCATGTTGTGCACGACGGCGGTGTTGTCGGCCTCGAACACCAGCAGCTCGCCGTTCTGGTTCTCGGCGCAATCGACGATGAAATAATCGAGACCGACGCGCCTGCTCATCTCGTCGAGTGCAGTCTTGTGGCGCGCGGCGAACACATGGTCGAAGTCTTGCATGAAGACGGCTTCTTCCGCGCGCTTCTCTTCGCTGAACGCCATGTAAGCGTTGAGGTACCAGATGTCCCAGCGATCGGCGATCGCCATGTGGCAGGCATAGGGTTTGCCGTCGACCATGGTGAGGCGGATCTTGCGATAGAGCCCGTCCGGGCTCGCATAATCGACGAAACGCGCGACGAAGAAGTCCTGCTCCTGCCGCTCGGCAAGATAGACCGCGAGCGCTGCCGCATCGTCGATCTTCGCAAGCCCGACGCCGGCATGCGTGCCGCGCGGCCGCACGATCATCGGAAAGTGCAATTCGCCCGTGATCTCCGCACAAGCGATCCGCCCCTCCGACAGAGCCGTCAGTTGCGCGCGCGTCGCGTGGGCGGTCACGGGGATGTCGAGACCGGGGATATCAGCCAGCAGCCGGTACAGCTTGTCGCGGTCGAGATTGCCGATCAGCTCGGGGCGGTTGAGCAGCGGCCGCGGCCAGCGCGGCGCCGCCTTTGCGATCAACGCAAGCGCGTCGCGGCATTCCTCGGAATCGGATGCGACCACGATGGCAACGTCGTGATCAGGCAATGCTTCCGGCAAGCCTGTCGCCTTGGTCACATAGAGTGTCAGGAGCTCGATATCGGAGCCTTCGAGCAGAAATTCAATCGGCGTGTTGCCGCCCATGTCGATGTCGGCTGCAAGCGCAAGCACGCGCAGGCCCGGCTTCGGTGCCGCAGTGGGCGTGCGAAACAGCTGATGGAAGGAGAGCACCTCGGACTGGATCACGAGGCCGGCTTCCTTCTCGCCCATCAGCTGAGCGATCAAGGACAAGTCCAGCCCCTCGCCCGCCAGCGCCGTTCCCTCGGCGATCCGCGCCAACAGCCGCTCGCGCAATGGGTGCAGATCGACACCCTCGAAGGCCTGGCGCGTCAAATGCGCAAAGCCGATGCGGTCGGCATAGTTCGGCGCGGCAAGCGGATGCAACATCTCAAACCTATCAGGCTACGCCGGGATGGCGCGGTACGGTCAAGCAGCAGCTCGATCTTCAGGACATGGGCGACGCGATCGAGCATGCTGCACATTGCGTTGCGCCTGCGCCGTGTCCGGCGACCAGGCTTCGATTTGCAGAAGAGCGCAGCGGCCTTGCGCGAGGCTGGCCTCGATAGCACCCACGACCGCTGGCTCCGCACCGGAGCGCGCAATGCCAGACGCTGCGCGCGAGCCGCTACCAGATGTGCGCTCCAGGACTGGCAGAGGGGATGCGCCGGCGCTCATCCCGGAACGCTCACGCCGCCTCGGCTGCCGCCGCGGGCGCGGCTGCGAATTGCGAGGCGATGTCGCCGTGGAATACGGACGGCCCGACATGGTCGAGCGAGCTCTGGATGTCGGCCCAGATCTCGCCGCCGATATCGGTCCAGCGCTTGCAGAAGGCGAAGTCCTCGGAGAGATAGGTGCCGGTCGCCGGATCGATCATGCATTCGAACAGCGCGAACCGGTTCTGGCTCGCCGTCAGCGTGTCATGTGAATGCTCGCGGAAGAATTGCAGCTTGGCATAGTCCGGATGGCGGCACATCGTCTCCAGCACGTGGCGGCGGATCATCAGGAAGCCGGTGCCGGCGTAGCGCACGCGCGTAAAGCCGTTGACCACGACGATACGGTCGGGGTCCTCGACCTCGAGTACGTAGTCGAGCGAGGCCGCGCCCACATCAGTGCGGCGGGCGTCGATCGCGCGCCTCGCCTTGTCCCAGTTGACCCGCTTGATCGGATAGCAGCCGGCGACGACGTCCGCTCCGCATTCGATCAGCCGAAACACCTGCTCCGGCCTGAAGCCGATGTCGGCATCGATGAACAGAAAATGGGTTGCCTTGGAATCGTCCAGGAACATCGCGGCCAGATTGGCCCGCGCCCGCGTGATCAGCGCGTCGCCGTCACGCATGTGCACCTTGAGCTCGAGATTGGACATGCCGTGCACGGCGCGCTGGAGCGCGAAAATCGAGCTCGCATAGATGCTCGACACCTGCCCTCCGAAGCACGGCGTCGCCACCACCAGTCGCATCGTGTCCGACATCGGCCGCTCGTCCCCGTTCCAATCCTCACCAAGAGGTAAACAGGCATGGTTAACGGCGTCTTAACGCATCCTTACAGGAACTTGACGAGCGAGAGCTGGGCGAGCTTCGAAGTCGTCTGGTAGGATGCCTGGAGCGCGTTCTGGAGCGACAGGATCTCGCTCGCCACCTGGTCCGGCGAGGCCGATTCCGCCTGGTCGATGATAGACTGAAGCTGCGCCTTGGCCTGGGTCTGGCGCGTGGACGCGTCCTTCATCGTGTTCTGGGCCATCGCGATGTCGGTCTGAATGTCCTCGATACGCTGCTGGCCCGGCTGCTGGGTCAGTGCCTGCGTCACCCGCAGGCTCAGCGCCGAGACCTGCCCGCCCGAATATTGCCCGCCCGGCGAGGTCGAGAACGTCCCGAACACCGCGATCGCCTGCAACTGCCGGCGGATCGCGTCCTCGTCGGCCTGTGCGCCATATTGCACCGTGACGGAATCGTCGACTCGCGCCATCGCGGTGGAGCGCGGCGAGCCGGGCCCGTCATTGCCGAGGTACCATTTCACGGTGGTGGCCGAACCGTTCACCAGCGTCGTCGCCGAGCTCGCCGGTGACGAGCCGACGCGCAGCGGCGGCTGGGTCGCGGTGACAGGTGTCGAGCCGAAACCAAGCGAGCCGAGCGCACCCGTATTCGAGCTCGTAATGTTGAGGCTTGCCGCGTCGTCGGTATTGATCGTGATCACACCGCCATGAACGGTCGAAGGCTTCGAGGTCCCCGTGATCTGGTCGATCTTGCCGAGCAGGGCCTGGATGCTGTCGCCGACATTGAGCTGGTTGCCGGTCGCGCCCGAGCTGACGAAGGTGAGCGTGGTGCCGTTGACGGTGATGGTGTCACCGGCAACGAAGCCCGGCGAGATCGAATCCGAGGGGCTGGCGCCGGACAGCGCCGTCGCTCCGGTGATCGGCACGGGCGTCGCCGCCTGGTTGTTGACCGGCGTGCCGGTCGCCGAGCTTGCAGTATTGAAGAAATTGTCGCCGGCGACGATCGCGGACGCCGCCACCAGCGAGGTGTTGGCGAGCTTCGTGATCGCGGTGTTCAGCGCGGTGTTGAGATTCGCCGCAGTATTGTTCGGATTGACCGGAACGCTGGCATCGATCGCAAAGCTGCCGAGCGGCGTCGGCGTCGCTGTCGACGCGGTCAGGTCGATCTGCTCGGTCGTGCCGTCCGGCAGCGTGAACTGAACGCTCAGCTTGTCGCCGTTGTTCGGATTGACGCCGTTGAGATCGACCGAGAACGACACCGGCGAGCCGCTCGGCCCCGTAACGGTCGCGCCCGTCAGCGTCGAGGACACCGCCTTGATCTTGAGCCCGAACGGCGAGCCCGCGGCGTCCTCCGCCACCTGCACCGAGCTCGCCGTCGGCTGCGTCTGCACCAGGCGGCCCTTGCCGCTGGCGCCGAGATCGGCGGCCTGGCGCTCCGCCAGGACGGTCTTGAAGCCCGCCTGCGTCGTGGTGCCGTTGATGATGTCGCCGGCATCAGCGACCGACTGCGTGTTGACGGCGGTTCCGGAGAACAGATAACGGTTTCCCGACTGCGTGTTGAGAACGCCGACCATCGAGCCGAACTGCGCGGCGGCGGTGTTCTGCGCGACCGTCTGGCCGTTGACGTTGAGGTCCTGCGCAGTGTTGGCGGAGCCGGTCTGCACCGTGTTGCGGATCGTCGTCAGCGATTGGAGCGCAGTGTTGGCGAGGTTGATGTTGACGTTGACGTTGGTGATCGTGTCGGTATAGGCGGCGATGTTGGAGAGCTGCGAGCGTCCGGCGATCGCAAAGCCCTCGTTGGTGCCCATGCCGGAATAGTTCTGCGACAGCTTGCCGGTCGAGAGCTGCGTCGATAGGTCGGTGAGTTGCTGATTGATGTTGCGGATCTGCGAGCCGAGAACCGACGAGGAATAATTGATGCTGCTGATCGACATCTTTCAGAGCCCTGTTACTTGTTACCCTTGAGCCTGGATCAAAGTGTTCATCATGCTCTGCACCACCGACATGACGTGGGCGTTGGCGGCATAGGCATTCTGGAGCTGGATCAGGTTCGACATCTCCGAGTCCAGGTTGACGCTGGAGGTCGAGTTGAACTTGGCCTGGAGTGTCGAGACCACGACGCTCTGGCCCTGCTGGAGCTGGCTTGCCTGTGTCGCGGCATTGCCCTGGATGCTCAGGAACTGCTGGAGGTAGTTCGAGACGCTGCCGGTAAAGGGCTGGTTCGCCGAGCCGAGGCCGGTCGCCGGCGAATAGGAGAACACCGCATTGGTGAGCTGGGAATAGAGATAGTCCGAGCGCGTGGTGTCGCCCGCGGGCGTCACCGGCGCGGTGTTGTAGACCGACAGCCTGGTCGGATCACTGACCAGCTGCGTGTTCACCGCGATGCGCCCGGCAAGGCCGGTCATCTGCGAGCCCGACGCGGTGATCGCGCCGGTGTAGAGCGCCTGCCCGCCATCGGTGAACAGCGCCAGTTGCGGATTGCCCGAGACCAGCGACGAGATCGTCTTGGTGGTTGAGGACGAATTGACCTTGGCAAGGCCGCTGTTGTCGTCGGTGACCCGCAGCGTCGTTGCGGTCGCCGGCGACGGGGCGGCGGAAAACGACAGATGCGAGCCCGACAGCGCGGTGTTGAGCGCGGACGCGATTGCGCTCGTGCCGCCAGAGAAATTGACGCCCACTCGCATCGGATTGGCGTTGGTGGCATTCTGGAGCGGCAACGCCGCAGGATCCGTCACGTTGATGAGCGTGATCTGGCGCTGCGTGTTGGTGGCCGTATCGGTGTACGTGATGTTGACCGTGTTGCCCGGCTGCGCACCGGCAAGGTCGAGATCGAAGCCGGGCGGCGGGCCGGACACCGTGCTGCCGGCCGTGGTCTTGTCCGACAGCGCGCTCGACATCGTCGCGGCGAGCTGGTCAATCTGGTTCTGCGCCTGCACCAGGGTCTGATCGCGCAGCTTCAGGTCGGCCGCGATCTGGCCCGAGGAGACCACGTTGTTGGCGACGACGTCGACCTGCGAGCCGTTCGGCAACTTGATATTGAGCGCACCGACGCCAGACTTGGCCGGGTCGCTATTGTAGAGCGAGGTCGCCGACAGCGCACCGGCAGACGCAAAGGTGAATTGCGAGGCGAGTCCGGCGCCGACCAGCTGGATGCCGGTCGTGGTGTAGATGTTGGCCTGGTTCGAACCGTCGGTGGTGACCCGAACGTCGACATATTTCGACAGCGTGTTGATGGCATGGTCGCGCTGGTCCATCAGCGTCGCGGCGGAGGGATCGTTGGCCGACAGGCCTTGGAGCTTGGTGTTGATGTCGGCGACCTGCTGCATCACCGCGTTGGCGGCTAGCGCCGAATTGCCGAGGTCCTGCTCGACATTGGAGCGCAGCGACTGGATGCCCGTGGTCGTGACGTTGAGCTGTTTTGCCAGTGCCTGCGCCGCGCCAAGGGCAACCGTCTGCGCCGACGACGCGCCCGAGCTCGTCGACAGCGCCTGGAGCGCCGTGGTGAACTTGTTCAGCGCGCTTTCGAGCGTGCCGTCGTTGCCGGGCGTGCCGTAGACATTCTGAAGCTGCTTCAGGATGTTGGCCATCTGGTCGGCATAGCCGCTGCCGCCGCTCTCGGTGCGCAGCTGGTTCAGCACATAGGTGTCGAGCTCCCGGCTGACGCCTGTCGTCATCGCCGTGGAGCCGAAATCGCCGGTGGTGACCTCGATCTGGTTCGGGGTCTGGACGACGTAACCCGGCGTCTGCGAGTTGGCGACGTTCGAGGAGACGATCGAGAGCGCGGCCTGGTTGGCACGCAGACCGCTCATCGCACTGGCAAGGGCTGAACTCAAACCCATATCACTGGCCGCCTTTGGTTACGTCACGCGCCGGTCAGCGCAACACGTTCAGGAGGTCCTGCACCATCGAATTCGCGGTCGTGATCACCTTGGTGTTGGCCGAATAGGCCTGCTGGGTCACGATCAGCTTGGTGAATTCGTCGGCGATGTCGGTGTTCGAGCCTTCCAGTGACGAGCCGCTGATGGTGCCCGAAGCACCGTCGATCGCAGGTCCCGACTGCTCAGTCGCGGCATAGGCGCCGCCGTCGAGCGCCTTCAGGTAATTGGTGCCGTTGAAGTGCGACAGCGAGACCTGGGCGAGATCGAGGTTCTGGCCGTTGGAGAAGGTTCCGACCACGAGGCCGTTGTTGTTGACGGCGACGGAGCGGAGCTGGCCGGCGGCATAGCCGTTCTGGGTGATGGTGTTGATGGTCACCGCGCCGCTGGTACTGGCATATTGCGTCAGCCCGCCCGAGGAGATGTTGAAGGCGACCGAGCCGAGCGACTGGCCGCTGACGCTGACATTGTTGATGGTGATGCCCGAACCGCTCGGCGAGGTCAGCGAGCCGTCGCTGGCAAACGTGAAGGCCTGCCCGGTGTTGACCCAGCCGACCGTCGTGCCGGTCGCATTCGGATCGGTCTGATAGAACAGGTTCCAGCTATCGGAATGTCCGGCGCCCAGCGAGGCGCTGTCGGTCTTGGCCCAGCGCAGCTGCAAATTCACTGGCGTGCCGGCGGCGTTGTAGGCGGTCACTGCGCCGCCGCTGATCGATTCCTTGGTGAAAGTGGCGATGTCGTTGCCGACCACGCCGCCGGTGCCGGCGGTGCCGCCGCCGTCGCGATTCTTGGTGATGGTCGAGGTGAAGCCGAGCGCGGCGAAGGCGGCGCTGTTCGAGCTGGACACCGACAGGTTGGAAACGGTGCCGGTGTTCAGCGTGATCACGCCGCCGCTGCTGACCGAAGATCCCGACGCGCCGGAGAGAGCGTCGATCTTGCCGAGCAGGGTCGTGATGTTGTCCGTGATGTTGATCTGGTTCGCACCCGACGCGCCCGAGGCCATGAAGGTCAGCGTCTGGCCGTCGACCGTGATGGTGTCGCCCGCCGCGAAGCCCGAGGAGAGCACCTCGGCGCCGCCGGCGGTCGCGCTGCCGCTCAGCACCGTGGCGCCGGTGATCGCGGGCGAGGACAGTACGTTGCCGCCGCGCGTGACGCTGCTGATGCCGAGCGCCGTGGCTGCCGAGCCGCTGTTGACTGCGACGTCGGTGCCGGTGCCGGTCGATATCTGGATGTTGCCGCTGGCGGAGAGCGTGGCGGTGACGCCGGCGCCGCCGGCCGTCTGAATAGCGTTCAGGATGCTGCCCACCGTTGCCGTGGTGCCCGCACCGAGGCCGATCGTGGTGTTGCTGCCGGTCGTCGTGACCGTGGTGCCGCCGTTGAAGGTGATCGTGTTGCCGTTGATGGTCAGCGTCTGGCCGCTCAGCGCCGTGAGGATGCTGGAGGCGAGATGCGTGCCGACGGTGTTGTCGAGGGAGGTGGTGGTGGAGGCCACCGCCGACGAGTTGTTCTGGAGCGCAACCGTGCCCGTGCCGGTCGTCGACGAGTACGCCGAGCGGATGTTGCCGGTGGCGGCCGCGCCGGCCACCGTCGCATTGGTGTAGGGTGCGGGCGGCGTGCCCACCGGCAGCGGGTTGGCCGAGAAGTCGGAGGGGTTCAATCCGCCAGCTGCGAGCAGCGTGCCGCTCGCCGCGGTGGAGCTCGCCGCCGTGTTCGGCTGGGTCGGCAGGTTCGCCGCGTACTGGATCGAGGTGGTCGCCTGCGCCGGGATGAAGTTGTTCTGGAATTTCAGGACCGTCGCCACGTTGCCTTGCGGGTTGCCGGTCTTCGGATCGACCGTGACGCCCATCAGGTAATAGCCAGCGCCGTTGACCAGGTTGCCGTTGGCATTGAGCTGGAAGTCGCCGCGCCTTGTGTAATAGGTGACGCCGCTGAACACCGGCACGTTGTCGACGATGCCGGTCGCCTTCTGGATCGAGAAGAAGCCGTCGCCGGTGATCGCCATGTTGGTCGCGACCGTGGAGCCCGAGATCGTGCCCTGCGTCGTGATGGTCGCTTTCGCGTTCGCCGTCACACCGCCGGCGACCTGCTTGCTCGGCACCGAGGAGTCGGGAATGAGATCGACGAAGCTGGTGCCGATGCCCTTGTAACCGGTGGTGGATGAGTTCGCGATGTTGCCGGAAATGTTCTGCAGCGCGTAGGACTGCGCCTGCAGGCCACCCACCGAGGTATTCATTGCATCGAAGATACCCATAACCTTGTCTCCAAATCCGATCCCGGCAGCCGGTCGACCATGGCCGCAGTCGGAAGAGACAGTCGCAAGGGCTATGCCAATGCGGGTATCTTCAGGAAATCAATAACTTAAATAGAGATGCCCCGGCCGAACGACCGGGGCACAATTGCCGGGCCGGCAACAATTGCCGGGACTTTCCTTACGTCGCCGACGCCGCGGCCGGGTGGAAGACCAGCCCGAAACCGTCGATGCAGTAGCGCAGACCGGTCGGTTTCGGACCATCGTCGAAGACATGGCCGAGATGGCCGCCGCAGCGGCGGCAATGCACCTCGGTGCGCACCATGCCGTAGGTGCGGTCCTCGGTCTTGCCGACATTGCCCTCGATCGGCTGGTAGAAGCTCGGCCAGCCGGTGCCGCTCTCGAACTTGGTCTCCGACGCAAACAGCGGCAGGTCGCAGCCGGCGCAGGCGAAGGTGCCCTTGCGGTGCTCCTTCAGCAGCGGACTGGAGCCGGGCCGCTCGGTGCCGTGATTGCGCAGGATCTCATATTGTTGCGGCGTCAGCTGGGCACGCCACTCGGCCTCCGTCTTCTCGATGTCGAACTTTTCCGTGGCCTTCTCGCCAGCCTCGGCAGGCGTCCCTCGCAGCCAGCGGAAGGCCGAAAGGCCGAACAGGCCGGCGACAGTCGTTAGCAGAATGCGGCGGTCAAACATCTCATTCTCCGTGCGGGAGCATCCACGCCCTGAGATACGGGCTCTAACGGCCCATGTTACACTTCCGGGCGGAATTTTTCGCCGGGCTTATTGCGGGACGCCGGTATCCTGCGAAGCCGGTTCCACGGCTTGTTCTGGTCCTTGGGCCGCCGGTTTGGGCGGCGACACCACCTGCGGCCGGACACCGGGCGGCAGACGGCGCGGACCCGTGCCGGCGGCCCGATTGGCTTCAGCCAGCCGCGCCTCGCGTCCCCGGTCCTTGATCCTTGCCCGTTCGCGGTAGCGCGCCAGCGAGCCTGCAGCGGCCGAACTCGCCCTGCCCCACATTCCGACCAATCGGCCCGCAACGCGCCCCGCGGCGCCGCCCGCCCAGACCAGCTCGAACGGCAAGAACAGCTTCCAGCGCTCGTCACCCCATAGGATGCTGCGCGCGATCAGGTGTCCGGCCATGGCCGAAATGTTCATGCCCTGGCGGCCGAACCCGCTCGCGACCCATAGGCCCTTGCGGAGCTGGCCGATCTGCGGCATGCCGTGCACGGTCTGGCCGGTGGCGCCGCCGAACATGTCGGTGATCTCGACGTTGCCGAGCTCGGGGAAGATCGACCGGATCCGCCGCCTGACGCTGCCCGCAAAACGCTGCGGACGCGCGGCCCAGGTGGTCTCCGGGCTCTCCCACATCAGGCGGTCGCCGTCGATGATGCGGAAATGATCGACGCCGTCGGAATCCATCACCGATCCCTTGAAGGCGATGATCTCGTGCACGCGCTCGCCGAGCGGCGCGGTGATGCCGGCATAGCGCCAGACCGGCAACAACGTCTCGGAGAGGCGCCGCAAGGGCGCACCGAGATGGATGTTGCCGGCGAGCACGATGTGGGTGGCGCGCAGCCGCGCCGAGGGCGTGACGATGCGCTTGCGGATGCCGGAATGATCGATGCTGACCACCGGCGTATCCTCGAAGATGCGGGCGCCTGCCCGCCGCGCCAGCGCCGCCAGGCCGTGCACGTATTCGCGGCCGTCGACCTGGAATGCCTTCGGATAATAGACGCCGTGGAAGTAATGATCGGTCTTGAGCACCGCGCGGACGCGATCAACCTGCCAGCCCTCGACCTCGGTGTCGAAATCCTCGTTCAGCATCTGCAGCCGGCTGATCAGCCGGTCGCCGGCATCGACATTGGAGACTTCCAGCACGCCATCGCTGCGGCCGATGCCCGGCATGTTCTCTTCGCTGGCATTGGCGCGGACGAACTCGGCGCCTTCCTTCGACAGCGTCCACAATTCGCGCGCGTCCTCGAAGCCGACGCGCTCGATCAGATCGGTGAGCGGCAGCGCAAAGCCAGGCATCACGGTGCCGAGCTGGTTTCCGGAGGCGTTCCAGCCGATATGGCGGCCCTCGAGCACCGCGACGCTGGCCCCGAGCCGCGCCGCCTCCAGCGCGATCGAGAGTCCGGCCAGTCCCGCCCCGATCACGCAGATGTCGGCGTCAAGATCGAATGACAGCCGCGTGCGGTCGCGAAAGCCGGCTTCCTGCTGGGACACGCTTGTGAAAGTCTCGCTCATGTCGTTTTCTTAGAGCATGATCCGGAAAAGTGTGCAGCGGTTTTCTATCGCGACAAACCCGGATTCGGTTTTGCGCGGAGATCCTGCTCAAACAATGCCAGCCGGGCGCTTGTCACCTTGTCCTCAACGGGCGCCTGTAGATTATTCTGGACGTGGAACGATTCGAGAATGCCATGCGCCGTTTGATGCTGCTGCGTCACGCCAAGACGGAAACCGACGCGCCGAGCGGCCGTGACCAGGACCGGCGGCTCGACGACCGCGGCCACAGGGATGCTGCGCAGATGGGCAACTGGATCGCCGCGCATCCCCCCTTCCCCGACGCCGTGCTGGTGTCGCACGCCGTCCGGGCCAGGCAGACCTGGGACATTGCCTGGGAGACGATGAAGGACCGCGTCGCGGCGCCCGAGGTCGAGGTGCTGCCGGAACTCTACGGCGCCGATCCCGCGCAGATCCTGGACTCCATTCGCACTGCAACCGCCCCCGCCGACCCCAAGCGTTTGCTGCTGGTCGGCCATAATCCCGGCATGCATGAGGTCGCCCTGATGCTGATGGGCGGCGGCGATCCCGCCGGCGCCAAGGCGCTCGCCGACAACCTGCCCACCGCGGGGCTTGCGATCTTCGACTTTGATGTCAAGGATTGGCGCGACGTGGCCTACCGCCGCGGCAAACTGGTGCTGCTCGTCAGCCCCAAGCTGCTTCGATCGGGTTGATCGCGCGGCGTGCCGGCAAGACGAGCTAACTGCACGACACGCTAACTGGAAGACTGGAGGCGCAGATGTTCAAGTCCATCCTCGTGCCCATCGACCTCGCCGACACCGATCTCGCCAAGCCGGCGATCGCAACCGCGGCAACGCTGTCGCAGACCTGGAGCGGCTCGGTGCGCCTGCTCAATGTGCTGCCGATGACACCGGTGATGCTGGCTGAATACGTGCCGGCCGATTTCGACGAGCAGCAACGCCAGACCTCGGAAGAAGCCCTCGCCATCGTCGCGCGCGAATCCGGCATCGAGCCGTCCCGCATCTCCAGCGTGGTGCGCCAGGGCGGCATCTATCACGAGATCCTCGAGGAAGCCGTACACATGAAGGCCGATTTGATCGTGATGACCTCGCACCGGCCGGCAATGCGCACCTACTTCCTCGGCTCCAATGCCGGGCACGTCGTGCGCTACGCCAAGTGCTCGGTGCTGGTGGTCAGGCACTGAGCTCGCGCCACGCTGTCATTGCAAGGAGCGAAGCAATGAAGCAATCCAGACTTCCACCTAGGAGCGAGGCTGGATTGCTTCGCTTCGCTCGCAATGACGATTGGAAGCAGCTGTCGCCTATCGCTCCGCCAGCCTACAAACTGATGGTCAGCACTCAACTCGGAGCAATGTCATGAAGCGATGGTGGCGGAGATGGACCTACGAGATCCCGCTCGCGATCGGCGATGCGTTATGGGAAGTGCTGGTCGTGCAACTCGCCGCGCTGCTGGACAGGCTGACCGTGCGGAAGGTGATCGCTCTCATCCCGGTCGCGATCATCGTGCTGGCCTACTATCATAGAATCCCGATTCCGCCGGAGCTGATGCTGGTCGGCGACTTCCTCGCCTATATCGACATCTTCTCGGTGGTGATCCTGCTCGGCGTGCTGAGCCGCGTCACGACGATCCTGTTCGTCGTCAAACAGGCCGCGGCACGTGTCGCTGCCCGCGTAGGCAATACCGCGGCGCAATTGCGGCGTCTGGATATCCGTCACAGGCGTCAGCGCAGCACCGCGATAACACGGCACGCCAAGCCCGACCATTCCGAAGAGGATCGGGTCCTCGGCGGAGCATGGGACCAGGTCGCATTCGCCTGATCCATCTGCAAGCTCAAAACCTTGTAGCCCGGACGGAGCGACCATGTCACTCACACTCCGTCATTGCGAGCGCAGCGAAGCAATCCAGAGTCTTTCCGCGGAGGATCTGCTTCGCTGCGCTCGCAAATGACGATGTAGAACATCTGTGCGCGAAAACTCGGGGTCTCGTGCCCCCGGACGCAGCGCAGCGTCTCTTCGACGGTGCGCTGCAGAACCGGGGCCCATGCTACAGTCGTCCGTGTGTCCTGCTGGGTCCCGGCTCTGCGCAGCAACGCTCACGCGTTGCTGCGCGTCCGAGACAAGAGGACAACTCTCACAAATACCGCGTCAGCTCGGCCTTGACCTGACCGTAGACCGCGTCCTCGATCTGGCTGCGCGTGATCCCGATGTCGCGCAGGGCGCGGTCGTCGAGCTCACTGAGCGTCTTGACGGCGGAGCGGCGCTCCAGGCGGTCGAACAGCGCATACGCGCCGTTAGCAAGCGCGCGGAAAAATCCGCCCGATGAGGATGGGCGTAAACTCCGCCCGGCAGTTTGCGAGATGCTGGTCATGTTTCTTCTCCGGCCCGTTGTCCCGCGCGGCGAAGCAGGTGCCGTTGGCGCGGACGCTGTCAGCGCCTGCACCTCGTTTGCCGTCGGATTGCTCTCGCTGTCCTCGGCTCATCGCGGAACTTGATGGAACTTAAATGCTCCAGTACACTTCTCGGAGCAAGTAAAAGATTGCTCTCGGTGCAATAATGTCCAAGTTTGAGTACGTGAAGCTTGCCGATGCCATTGCGGCCGATATCACTAACGGCACGTTAAGGCCCGGCGACCGGCTGCCGCCGCAGCGCAATTTTGCCTATGACCGTGGCATCGCGGTCTCGACCGCGAGCCGGGTCTATACGGAATTGCTCCGCCGCGGCCTCGTCGTCGGCGAGGTCGGCCGCGGCACTTTCATCTCCGGCGACGTCAGGCGCGAGGTCGAGACCATCAGCGAGCCGCGCGATGCCCGGATCGATTTCGAGGTCAATTACCCCCTGTTGCCGCAGCAATGGGCGATGATCGCCAAGAGTCTCGCGGGACTGGAGCGCGTCGATGCGCTCGAATCCGCGCTGCGGGTCTCGACCAGCACCGGCACCAAGAGCGCGCGCATTGCCGCCGCCGCCTATCTCGCGCGCAAGGATTTTGCACCGCAAGCCGAGCAGATCGTCTTCACCGCCAACGGCAAGCAATCGCTCGCAGCCGCGATCGCGGCGCTCGTCCCCACCGGCGGCCGCTGCGGCGTCGAGGCACTGACCTATCCTTACGTCAAGAGCATCGCCGCGCGGCTAGGTGTGACGCTGGTCCCGATTCCGGTGGACGAGCACGGCGCGCGGCCCGAGGCGATCCAGAAGGCGCATCGCGAGGCGCATCTGTCGGCGCTGTATCTGCAGCCCATCATCCAGAACCCGCTCGGTGTCACCATGAACGCGACGCGGCGCGCCGACATCATGCGCGTCGCCGAGAAGCTCGACCTCACCATCATCGAGGATACCGTCTACGGTTTCCTCGCCGACGACACGCCGCTGGCGGCGCTCGGGCCTGACCGCTGCATCGTGCTCGACAGCCTGTCCAAGAAGGTCGCGCCGGGGCTTGCGCTCGGCATCCTCGTCACGCCGCCTCGCTTGCGCGAGAGCGTGATGAGCGCGGTGCGCACCGGCGGCTGGATCGCCTCCGGCCATGCGCTGGCGGCCGGACAACGGCTGATGGCCGATGGCACCGTCGCCGAGCTGACACGTTTGAAGCGCATCGACGCCGCGCGCCGCCAGCACACTGCGGCACGGTTGCTGGCCGGCTACCAGCACGCCGCCGATCCGCGCTCCTATCATTTGTGGCTGACGCTGCCGCCGCACTGGCGCTCGCAGACCTTCGTTGCCGCCGCAGCAAGGCGCGGCATCGCGCTGACGCCGTCCTCGACCTTTGCGATCGCGCACGGCCATGCCCCGAATGCGGTGCGCCTCGCACTTGCCCCGCCCTCGTTCGAGCAGCTCGATTCCGGCCTGCGCACGATCGTCTCGCTGCTCGGCACGAAGGAAGAGGATTTCGACTCGACGGAGTAGCGGCTCGTCTAGGGCAGCAGGGCCTTCGGCACACGATCAAAGCTGTAGTTCTGCGGCTGGTTGCGCCGCACGAAGCCACCAACCTGCCAGGCGAACAAAGCGGCGAAGCCGATGATGAACAGCGCACCGGCGAACTCGCCGATCAGGAGCGCGCGGATCAGGAGGCCCATCATCGCCACTGTCAGCACCGCGAGGAATGCCAGCACTGCCGCATAGGTCTTGCGGCCGAGGCCCGCGATCAGCACAGCGCGGCTGCCGACCCTGGCCATCCGTGCGTGCAATTCGACGATGAAATCGCGAAACCCGCTGTCCTGCGGCGCCATCAGTGCCGCGGTCTGCCAGCTCGTCGACAGGATTGCGATGCGGCCGCCGCCGCTGTGGCGGACATCGGCGCGAAAGCGGTGCTGCTGCATCGAGACCGGACGGAACGACAATCTGACAGCGCTGATCTCGTCATAGCGCCACAGGCCCGAGCGGCCGGCGATGTGCCAGGACAGGCCCTCCTCCGTCAGCTCGAAGCGATGCGCCGAGCCGATCAGCGACGCCTTGTAGGCGTAGCTCGCACCTGCGGCGCCTTGCGCGTCCGAAACCTGCATCTTCACGATCAATCCCGTCTGCGATCCGCTTGCGCGATCGCCCTCGCCCATCCTACAAGCGGGACATGGCTGAGACGACCTTTTTTCCGCGCCGCCTGATTCTCGGCGCCGCCGTGATCTCCGGCGTGCTGCTCGCGCTTGCAGTGCACATGCTGGGCGCGCGCTACGGCCTCGACCTCGGCGGCCTCTGGCGCTCCGACACGCATGAATTGATGCCTGCGGGCGCGGCGATCGCCTGGTGGCTGATTGCAACGGTCGGCTTCTCCGGCGGCTATTTCACGGCGACCTTGATGCAGAGCGCCGCCGATGGCCAGATCCCGCACCGCATGCGGCAGTTCCTGATCGCGGTCGGCGTGCTCCTGCTCGCTGGCGCAGGCCAGGCGGCCTCGGTGCCGAGCGCTGTCCCCACCATCTCGGGCATGCTGGCCGCCCTTGCCGCACTCTGTCTTGGTGCCGTGATGGCGTTCTGCGGCGCGCATTTCGCGCTGCGCCGCGGCTAGAGCATGCTCTGGAAACTGTACAGCGGTTTTCCCTCGCGACAAACGCGTTTGCGCGGAGATCATGCTCAAACAAAAAATTCTAGGCCGACGCGCGTAGCTGCGGACGCTCCAGCATGCTCGCGACGTCGGAGGCAGGCCGCGGCTTGCTGAACAGATAGCCTTGCGCCTGGGTGCAGCCCTCGCGCCGCAGTAGCTCGAGCTGCGCGTCGTTCTCGACGCCTTCCGCGGTGGTGACGATGCCGAGGCTGCGGCCAAGACCGGTGACGGCGCGGATGATCGCCATGGAATCCTCGCGCGTCGCCAGCTCCGACACGAACGAGCGGTCGATCTTGATCTTGTCGAACGGGAAGCTGCGCAGATAGCTCAGCGACGAATAGCCGGTGCCGAAATCGTCGAGCGAGATCCGCACGCCCATGGCGCGCAGCTCGTGCAGGGTCGTCAACGTCGTCTCGCTGTTCTGCAGCAGCACGGATTCGGTGATCTCAAGCTCGAGGCGGCGCGCAGCGAGCCCTGACGTCTCCAGCGCCTCAGTCACGGACGCGATCAGGGTCGGATTCTTGAACTGCACCGGCGACAGGTTGACAGCGACGCCGATCTCTTCCGGCCAGGTCGCCGCATCGATACAGGCCCGCCGCAGCACGAACTCACCGAGCTGGAGAATGAGGCCGGTCTCCTCGGCGAGCGGAATGAAGTTGATAGGCGAGATCAGGCCGCGCTGCGGATGGTTCCAGCGGAGCAAGGCCTCGAACGCGACGACCTGGTCGCTGGCGACGTCGCGGATCGGCTGGTAGTAGACCGCAAACTCGTTGCGCTGAAGCGCCGCGCGCAGATCCATCTCCAGGAGGCGCCGCGCCTGCGCGCGCGCGTCCATGCCGGTCTCGAAGAAGCGATAGGTGCCGCGGCCGTCCGCCTTGGCGCGGTACAGCGCAAGGTCGGCGTTCTTCAACAGCTCGTCCGGATCGCTCCCGTCCTGCGGCGACAGCGAGATGCCGATCGAGACGCCGATCACGATCTGATGGTCCTCGATCTGGTAAGGCGCCGAGATCACCTCGACGAGGCGGCCGGCAAGGGATCTGGCCGCGGCTTCCTCGGAACGTCCGATCTGGACCACGGCGAACTCGTCGCCGCCGAGCCGCGCCACGGTGTCGTTCTCGCCGACGGTGGCCTTCAGCCTGCGGCCGACCTCTTTCAGCAGCGCATCGCCGATGGGGTGGCCGAGCGAATCGTTGATGTCCTTGAAATGATCGAGGTCGAGGCAGAGCACTGCCAGCTGGTCGCCGGACCTGGTCCGGCGCAGTCCCTGCTCGAGCTGTTCGTGGAACAGCACGCGGTTCGGCAGGCTGGTCAGCGCGTCATGCCGCGCCATGTGCGAGATCTTGGCCTGTGCCTCCAGCCATTCGGTAATGTCCTCGAAGGTTGCGACCCAGCCGCCGCCCTGCATCGGCTGGTTGACGACGCGGATGGAGCGTCCGAACCGGTCGACGACGTCGGTCGTGGTGCGGCCCTCGCGTGCGTCGGCGACGAGGCGCGCAAAGAATTGATCCGCGTCGCCCTGCCACTGGCCCTTGGCCTGCTCTTCCTTGAGCACGTCGACCAGCAGGCGGCCTGCGAGCGCGATGTCGGTGCAACGGAGCATTGCCGCGTAACGCTCGTTGAACAGCATGATCCTGCCGTCCGCGTCGAACATGCACAGGCCCTGCGACATGTTCTCGAGCGCGGTGTCCAGCACGACCTGCTGACGTCCGATCTCGCTTTTCGCGCGCCGATCGAGTATGGCCGCCGCGAGCGCGATGGCGATAATGCCGGCGGCCGCGCTGGCGGTCAGGATCGACAACGATGCCGGCGGGATCGAAAGACCGCTGACGACGAGTGCCGGATCAGGCGTCAACTCCAGCGCGCCCATGGCGGTGAAATGATGTGAGACGATGGCGACCGTCAGCAGGACCGTCGCGCCGAGAGCGCTCGACACGCTGTCGCGCCGTCCCGCGACGAGGAAAGCGAACGATCCAAAGACAATGCCGAGCAGGATCGAGACGGTCACGGTACCGGTCGCCCAGCCGACATGGGCGGGAATCTCCAACGCCATCATGCCGGTGTAGTGCATCGCCGCCACGCCGCCGCCGACGACGGCTCCGCCGAATGCAATCAGGGGTCCGCGCGTCGTCGACACCGAGATGCTGAGACCGATAAAAGTGACCGCGATCGCAAAGATCAGCGACAGCACCGTCACGGGGATGTTGTAGGCGCCGCCGGCGCCCGGCCCGTACGCCTGCATCGCGATGAAATGGGTGGCCCAGATGCCGCAGCCGGTAACGGCAGCATCGAGCGCGATCCACGCCACGCGAGCGCCCCCGCGCGCCGCACGCGCCCGGTGAAACAAGCTGATCGCCGCCGCACTGGCCAGCAGACACACCGCGCCGCCGAGTGCGACCAGGCGCCAATCATGCTGGTCGGTGAGACAGTAAAGAATTTGATACATTGCCCGCCCCTGTTCCAGCGCACTAGAACCGGCAGAGGGTGGACAGTCGGTAACCAGTTCTGCGCCGGTTCGAAGAATGGTGAACAGACAATGTGTGCGGTCGCTCGCGTTGTTTACCCCTGTACCTTCGCGCCAAGGCCGATCACGGCCGCAGCAAGCAGCAGGACGGCGGCGGAAATGATCAGCGACAGATGCATCCCGATCATGAAGGTTGCTTCCGGGGCCACCAGCGAGCCGAACAGCGCGACGCCGAGCACGCTGCCGGTCTGCCGCGTCGCGTTCAGCACGCCGGCGGCAATGCCGGATCGCGGCTTCTCGACGCTCCCGAGCAAGGTCGAGGTCAGCGGCGGCACCAAGAGACCAAGTCCGCCGCTGATGGCGATCAACTGCGTGCAGATCGCCCAGTAGCTCGTCCCGGTCCCGATCCAGAGCAGGCCGAGGCAACCGAATGCCGAGATGCAGGCACCGACGACGATGGTCGGGCAGGATCCGATGCGTTCGGCGAGCCGCGGCGCCAGCAAGTTGACCGGTAGCACTGCACCCATCATCGGCACGAAGGCGAGGCCGGTCCACCATGCCGAGAGGCCGTTGACCCGCTGGAAGTACAGGCTGAGCACGAAGATCAGGCCATAGATCGCGACGTTGACGAGGAGGCCGACGACCGTCGTCAGGGTAAACAGCCGGTGGCTGAATAGCGACAGCGGCAGCATCGGCTGCGCCGCGCGGTTCTCGCGCCAGATGAAGAGCACGGCGAGAACAGCCGCCGCGACAAAAGCTCCGATTACCGCAGGATGGCCCCAGCCGAGCGCGCCGGCTTCGATGATCGCGCCGGCGAGCGCACCAAGCGCACCGATCGCGCCGAGCTGTCCGGGCAGATCAATCTCGCGCGAGGTTGCGCGCGTGGTCTCGGTCGCGTAGCGCCAACTCAGCCACAGGCCGGCGAGCCCGATCGGCAGATTGACCAGGAAGATCGCGCGCCAGCCGACCAGCGTGATCAGTGCGCCGCCGACGAACGGGCCGGCGGTCAGCGCAAGGCTGGCGCCTGCCGCCCAGACCGCAACGGCGCGGCCGCGCGCGCGATCGTCCGCATAGGCATGATTGAGCAGCGCGAGCGAGTTCGGCACCAGGATCGCCGCCGCCAATCCCTGGACCAGCCGTGCGGCGATCAGCATGATGGCATTGGGCGATAGCGCACACGCCAGTGAGGCCGCGGTGAAGATCGCGAATCCCGCCATGAAGATGCGCTTGGCGCCGATGCGGTCGCCGAGCGCGCCCGCCGTCAGGATGAAGGCGGCAAACGCGATGGTGTAGGCGCTGACCACCCATTGCACTTCGGCAACGCCGCCGCCGAGCGTCTTGCCCATGGCATCAAGCGCGGTATTGACGATAGTAATGTCGAGCTGCACCACGGCATAGCCGAGGCTCATCGCAGCCAGCGTGAGGGACGTTGCAAGGCGCGAGCCCGCATGCGAGATGCCGGCTCCGCCGTCGAAGATTTCGAATTTGATGGTGCTTGCTCGCATGCTGCCACCTCGATTGCAGCCCCATGCGAAACATACACCTCCATCGCGCCATCATGCTTCGGTTATGATCGAAGCATCGCCGCACGATACATCGTAGTTTTTCGCGGGAGACGAAGCGTCGCGCCCTGCTCGCCGTGCAAGTCCCGTCCGCGCGGAAGCATGGGAACAGGGCGAGATCGCTTCGATTGATCCTTTCATGTTCCCTTCAAGGCAGGACGTCATGGCGAGAGCTGGCAACACCTCGATTCCAGGAACATCGGAGCTCGGCAAGACCGCAACCATCATTGCCGTCGGCTGCTTGATTGGGGCGCTGTTCGCCGGCAGCACCATCGCGACCCCGCTCTATGTCATCTACAAGCAGCAGTTCGGCTTCTCCCAGATCACGTTGACGCTGATCTATGCCGTCTACGTCATCGGCAATTTGACCGCGCTCCTGGTATTCGGCCGGATGTCGGACGAGGTCGGGCGACGGCGCACGGCGGTCATTGCGATCGGCATCGCCATCACGGGCGCGCTGGTCTTCCTGTTCGCACACGGGGTCGCTTCGCTGTATGTGGCGCGGGTGCTGAGCGGCCTCGCCATCGGGATCGGCGCCGGAACAGGCACCGCGTGGCTTGCCGAGTTGATCGCGGAACAGGACCGCTCGCGCGCCACCGTGATTGCGACGATCGCGAACTTCACCGGCCTCGGCCTCGGCGCGCTGATCGCCGGCCTGCTTGCCGAATATGTCGCGCTTCCGCTGCGAACCCCGTTCATCGCCTATCTCGCGGTGCTGGTCATCGTCGCGGCGCTGCTCGCGTTCGCGCGCGAGACCGTGGATCGGCCGCTGGCCGCGTTCGCGCAGCTGTCGATCCGGCCGCGCGCAGGCGTTCCGTCGTCGATCCGGCCCCGGTTCGTGGCGCCTGCCGTGACGGGCTTCGGCGCCATGGCCCTCGTTGCCTTTTTCGCCGCGCTTGCACCGAGCGTGCTCGCCAACGAGCTGCATGTCACCAGCCACGCCGTCGCCGGCGCGATCTTCCTCGAGCTCGCCGCTGCCGTTGCCCTGGTCATCGCCCTGACGCGGTCACTGTCCAGCCGCACCGCGATGCTGTGGTCGCTCGGTTTGATGCTGCCGAGCCTTGCGCTGCTCGCGGCCGCCCAATTCGTTGGGTCGCTCGCAATCATGATCGCGTCGACCGCGATCTGCGGCGTCGCCGCAGGCCTCGGCTATCGCGGCAGCCTGCAGGTGGTGAACCAGATCGCACCGGATGATCGCCGTGCCGAGGTGGTCTCGGCCTATTTCATCTGCTGCTTTCTCGGCAACGCGCTTCCAGTGATCGGGATCGGCGTGCTCTCGACAGTAACGAGCATGACCGTGGCGAGCCTGGTCTTTGCGGCGACCATTGCGGCCTTCGCGGTGGTTGCCCTGATGTTCGGACTGAAATACCGGGACGAGCAGGCGGTGCCGCAGAACAGATAGAATAGGCAAAGCCCGAAAGGAGACGCCGCGCGGCTGCACGGCGTCTCCTGACGGAAGTTCGTTCGGCTTAGCTCGCCGCGCGCAGATTGACCTTGCTCTCGGCGATGGTGGTCAGCTTCTTGTCGGTCGCCTTCTCTTCCTCGAGCGTCTTGGCGAGCACGCTGGCGCAATCGTTGCGGCCGAGCTGCTTGGCCCAGGCAATCAGGCTGCCGTAGCGGACGATCTCGTAATGTTCGGCAGCCTGCGCCGCATTGATGAGCGCCGCATCGAGCACAGCCTTGTCGGCGACCTCGCCGGCGGTCTCGTCGGCTTCCTCGATGATGCCGTCGATTGCCGGGCAGTCGACCGCCTTCACCTGGGCACCGTGCATCTTGAACACTTCCTCGAGGCGCGCGACGTGCTGCTTGGTCTCTTCGAGGTGCGTCAAAAAGCCCTGCTTCAACTGCGGATCGGTGGCCTTATTTGCCATCTTCGGCAGCGCCTTGGTGAGCTGCTGCTCCGCGTAGTAGATATCCTGGAGCTGGTGCACGAACAGGTCGTTCATGGTTTTGATGTCTTTTGTGAACAGTCCCATCTGTCCGATCCTTTCGGGTTTCGGGAACACGGGGGCATCGGCTTGCGCGAAAAGCCGGACATTCCGCCATGTTCGATTGCTGATGGGGCGCTAACGAGCACATGCCATCCACGTTCCAAAAAAGCGTGCATCGCTTTACGCTGGAACAAGGGCGCCGGCGCCAGGATTTGAAACCCTGCCAAGGCACGGACGGCGATCCGGGCCGGCGTCACGACTCATATGCTTAACGCGCCTCCGATGTGAACTGCGTATGACAAAAGTAGCGGGTCTGATGCAGAACCTATCCTTGTCAAGGGCTGCACAAGTCGCGGTTTTTGCCTTAAATGAGCTGGATCATGCTAGCGATCGACGCCAACGTGTGGCGGTGATCGCGTCCGACCGGCCAATGCCTGGCCCGGTCGGTCTTGCCCCCTGCCGGGAGGATGAATGCACGGACTGCTGCCCGCGCTGAAACGCGGCTTCAAAAGATGGATCGGCTGGCGACGGCTCGGAGTTGCCGCGAGCGTCTTCATCATCGCCTTCGCGGTCACTACGCTTGTGCGGACCCTCAAAGGCATCGATACCGGCGTCATCCTGACCGCGCTGACCGAGATTCCCCGGGAAAACATCGGCCTGGCGGCGATCTGTGTCGTCTTCGCGTTCTGTACGCTGACCTTCTACGACTTTTTTGCGTTGCGAACGATCGGCAAGAAGCACGTGCCCTATCGCATCGCAGCACTCTCCAGCTTCACGTCCTATTCGATCGGCCACAACATCGGCGCCACCGTCTTTACCGGCGGCGCGATCCGTTTCCGGATCTATTCGGATTATGGGCTGAACGCGATCGACGTCGCGAAGATCTGCTTCCTGTCGGGCCTGACCTTCTGGCTCGGTAACATCTTCGTGCTCTCGATCGGCATGGCAATCCATCCGGACGCCGCCTCGTACATGGATCAGCTGCCCTCCTCGATCAATCGGCTGATCGCATTCGGTGGCCTCGCCGCGATCGCCGCCTACCTGGTCTGGCTCTGTATGGGCGAGAAGCGCCGCGAGCTCGGCCAGAAGGGCTGGAAGGTGGTGCTGCCGTCAGCGCCGCTGACCTTGGTGCAGATCCTGATCGGCGTGGTCGATCTCGGCTTCTGCGCATTGGCGATGTACCTCCTGATCCCGGCCAATCCGCCGATCGACTTCCTCTCGCTCGCCGTCGTGTTCATCCTGGCGACGCTGCTGGGCTTTGCCAGCCATGCCCCCGGCTCAATCGGCGTGTTCGACGCCGCCATGCTGGTGGCGCTGCCCGAATTCGGCCGCGAACAGCTTCTGGCGACCCTGCTGGTGTTCCGCATCCTCTATTTCGTGATCCCGTTCGGCCTCGCCATCTCGATCATGGGCACCCGCGAGCTCTGGATGAACGTGGTCCAGCCCTGGCAGGAGCGGCGGCGGCTGGCGGAAGCCTGCGCACAGGCCAATTTGCCCAAGCAGGTGACCCCGATGGAGCGCGAGCGCCTGGTGCGGCAGGCCAGCAAGCGCTGAGTTGCACGCGGCCCGCAAAGAGCCAGACAAACGTTGCAGGCGGGCGAGCAATCCTCTCTTATTTCCGCCTCAACTTTGCCGTTGAAGACGCGGGCCATGATCCAGCTTTCCCTCCGTACCCTCGCCGCAGGCGCCCTGTTGCTTGCGGGGATTCTGACCGCTCTGCCGCCCGAACGCGCTGCCGCGCAGGATGCCGGCGCGATGCAGATCAATTGGGAGGTGCGCAACCGCTTCCGTCTGTTCCGCGAGGAGCGCGACTTCCTGCTCCATGTCGAGAACGCGCGTAACCGCAGCATCCTCGCCGCCGAGCAGTCGCTGGAGCTCCAAAGCGAGGGCCGCGGCTGGGCCCGCAACATGGTCAACCGGCTCTGCATCGACCTGCAGGGCCGGGTCAACCAGCCCTGCAATCGCGATAACGTCAAAGAGAACTATCTCACCCCCATCGACCACCCCGTCACCGTGCGCCTCACTGGTGCGGTGCCGGTCGGCGCCACCTGCGCCTGGAGCTTCGACGACGGCGACGGGCCGCAACAATCGACGTTCGACTGCGCCGAGCCGATCAATTTGCGCGTCCGCTACGGCAAGCAGACGGTCGCAACCGTCGACGTCTCCTCCGGCTCCGATCCGACCCAGCGTGTCCAAACCGAGATCGCGGTCCGCGACATCTTCGTCGCCGGCCTCGGGGACAGCATCGCCTCGGGCGAAGGCAATCCGGACCGGCCGCTGGCGCTATCGGACGAAGGCTTCTGCTTCCGCTCCTATCTCGGCACCGCCGGCGCGCAATACTACCGGCCGAGCCGCGCCGGCTACAAGGGCGGCCGCGCCTGCGAGGCGCCGGATACGCTTGCCAACTGGCAGCGTTACGGCGCGCTCTGGTTCAACGCGCCCTGCCACCGCTCGCTCTACAGCTATCAGGCCCGCACCGCGCTGGCGCTCGCGGTTCGCTACACCCACATCGCGGTGACCTTCCTGCCGCTCGCCTGCACCGGCGCCAGCATCGGCGACGGACTGCTCGGCTCGCAGCGTGCCCGCGAGTGTCCGCCCGGCAAGACCGGCGTCTGCACCACCAGCGTGAATGCGCAGGTCGCCGAGCTGCGCGAAGCGCTCACCGCCGCCAGGAAGCGCCAGCCCGACCGCACGCTCGACCTCGTGCTGCTCTCGGTCGGCGCCAATGACGTCTACTTCTCCGGTCTCGTCGCCGACGTCATCGTCGACACTGCGACCGAGCGCGCATTGTTCCGCCGCTCCGGCGTGATGGCGAGCGTCGACGATTCCCGCGACGCGCTGACGCGCGAGCTGCCGCAGAATTTCGTCCGCCTGCGCGAGGCACTGAAGCCGCTCGTCGGCGGCGACCTCTCGCATGTGGTCTATGTCTCCTACGCCAATCCGGCGCTCGCCGACGGCGGCGTGCCCTGCCGCGGCGGCCGCGCCGGCTTCGATATCCATCCCGCCTTCAACGCCGATCCGCAGCGCCTCGCCCGCGTCTCGACCTTCGTCGACACCGAATTCCTACCGCAGCTGAAGGGGCTCGCCACCTGCACCCGCGGCGCGCTGTGCCGCGATCCTGAGGCCGATCGCATGACCTTCGTCGACGCGCACCAGGCCGCGTTCGCCGATCACGGCTTTTGCGCGCATTCCGGCAACGACCCCGAATTCGACCGGACGTGTTTCGCCGAGAACGGCCAAAGCTTCAATCCGGACATCGTGAGCGCGGCGAGCCAGCCGATGCTGTGCGGCCGCGGCGCCTCGGAGTACCGCGCCTACCTGCCTCGCGCCCGCTGGATCCGCGACGCCAACGACAGCTATTTCGCCGCGATGACCTATCCGCAGGGCCTGCCCGCGGCGAGCCAGCCGACCGACATCCACGATGCGACCTGGGGCGTGCTATCCGCTGTCTACGGTGGTGCCGTGCATCCGAGCGCGGAAGGCCACGCTGCGATGGCAGATGCAGCGCTGCCGGCTGCGAGCGCCGTGCTTGGGCTAGACGCCGTGCCGCCAGGCGTCACGCGCGGGCTGCTCGCGCCGCTGCTTGGCGGCGCGCAGCAGTAACCAGCGCATCTTCACCGCGTGCATCCGAAAAACCTGGTTGGTATGATTTGACAGCACCACGCACACAAATATTTTCGCGTACGGCGTAATCGCGACGTCATCCAAGGTTCATCGCCGCTACCTAATTTTCCCGATGCTACGAATTGACGCACGTGGCGGTGAGCGCAGGCTCTCCGCTGCGCAGTGTCGCCTGCCTGCACGTCAACCAACACCTGACATTACTGGGGAGCTCATCAATGACGATCGGAAAACGGCCCTTCGCGGCCGTCGCTATGGCTTTTGTCTCGACGGTTGGCCTTTCGCTGCTGGCCCCATCATTCGCGCACGCCGAGGAGACGGGCAACGGCGACGTCAAGCACGTCCTGCTGATCAGCGTCGACGGCATGCATGAGGTCGACCTGCAACGCTATGTCAGCGCCCACCCTTCGTCGAGCTTCGCCAGGCTGCTCGCGCATGGCGTACATTTCGCCGATGCGCACACTTCCCGGCCCTCCGACTCCTTCCCGGGCCTGCTCGCATTCATGACCGGCGGCACTCCGAAAACTCATGGCGTGTTCTACGACGACAGCTACGACCGCACACTGTTCGCGCCCGGCAGCAACTGCCAGGGCAGTCCCGGAACTGAGACGCTGTTCGACGAATCCATTGATTACGACCTGACCAAGCTCGATGGCGGCGGTGCTGCAGGCTCCGATCACATCAATCCAGCGCACCTGCCGATGGGCCTGAAGAACGGCAAATGCGAGCCGGTCTACCCGCATCAGTTCCTGCAGCTCAACACGATCATGGAAGTCATTCATGCGGCGGGCAAGCGCACCGCCTGGTCGGACAAGCACCCCGCCTATGAGATCATCAGCGGTCCGTCCGGCAAGGGCCTCGACGAGCTCTATGCACCCGAGATCAACTCGACCTCGGTGCCGGGCCAGCCCGACGCGGACTGGACCACCGATCCAAGCTTCACGCGCACCTATGACCAGTTCAAGGTCGCGGCCGTGCTCAACTGGATCAAGGGTTTTGACCATACCGGCAAGGCCAAGGTCGGCGTTCCCGCAATCTTTGGCATGAACTTCCAGGCCGTCAGCGTCGGCCAGAAAGTGACTGCCGACGGATATCTGGACGCGGCGGCGACGCCGAGCCCGCAGCTCCAGGCGTCGCTCGACTTCGTCGATGCCTCGCTCGGCCAGATGCTGGATGCGCTGGCCGACCAGCACATTGCCCGCGACACGCTGGTCATCGTCGGGGCCAAGCACGGCCAGTCGCCGATCGACGTCACCAAGCTTCATATGCTGACCGGCAGCACCAATCCGAAGCTGGGCGGCGGCCTGCGCGCCGACGTGACCGATCCAGCTGACCTGCTGACGAATGGCGGCGTCGCGCTGGCTCAGGAGACTGCCGATGACGTTGCGCTGATCTGGCTGAAGAACCAGGGTGATGCCGAGAAGGCCGTCGCGATCCTCGAAGCTGACCGCAAGGGCAACAATCGGGCCCACATCGAGAAGATCTATGCCGGTGAGCAGCTCGTCGACAAGTTCGGCGATCCGGCCGCCGGCCGCACGCCTGATATCATCATCCAGCCGATTCCCGGCACGATCTACAGCAAGAGCAAGAAGAAGATTGCCGAGCATGGCGGCTTCGCCGATGACGATACGCACGTCCTGCTCGTGGTCTCCAATCCGAAACTCGATGCCACGATCGTCCGCGAGCACGTCGCGAACAGGCAGGTTGCGCCGACCATCCTGAAGGCGCTCGGCCTGGACCCGGAAGATCTCGAGGCGGTGCGCGGCGAGGACCATACCCACCTGCTGCCGGGCCTCCGGCTAAAGAATAGGGACTGACGAAACCAATCGGGGCGAGCTTCGAGGCTCGCCCCCTTACATGTGAACGACCTCACCGCGGTCATTGCGAACCGGTCCGCGCAAAACGCGGCCCGTTGGCTCGGCATGACGTGCTTTGGCAAAGTGCGCACTAGCCTACCCGGCCCACCCTGCCGTTCCATCGATCCAAAAACGGTATCAATCGATACCCCCTTGAGCTTGGACACTTTCCTGCGTGCGCCTCTAGGAGTCGTCGTGAGGAAACGTTTTGAGTTCAAGGAGGCGCGTGATGAGCGCAGTGGTGTCCGCAGCGGACGTGAGGAGGTCTCGCGTCAGGCTGTTCATCGTGACCATGTTGTTCCTGGTCACGACCGTCAATTACGCCGATCGCGCCACGCTCTCGATCGCGGGACCCGCACTGTCCAAGGAGCTGCATCTCGATCCCGTCGCCATGGGCTGGATCTTCTCGGCCTTCGGCTGGTCCTATGTCGTCGCGCAGGTGCCGGGCGGCTGGCTGCTCGACCGCTACGGCTCACGCCTCGTCTATGCCTTCAGCATCATCATCTGGTCGTTGTTCACGTTGATGCAGGGCTGGGTTGGCTTCCTGAGCGGCGGTGCAGCCATCGTCGTGCTGTTCGCGCTTCGCCTGCTGGTCGGCGTCGCGGAGGCGCCGTCCTTCCCCGCCAATGCCCGCATCGTCGCGGCGTGGTTTCCCGGCAACGAGCGCGGCACCGCGTCGGCCTTCTTCAATTCCGGGCAATATTTCGCGACCGTGATCTTCGCGCCGCTGATGGGCTGGATCGCCCATGACTACGGCTGGCGCTACGTGTTCTTCGTGATGGGCGCGCTGGGCGTTACCATGGGCCTCGTCTGGATCAAGACCGTCTACGGCCCGAAGGAGCATCCCAGCATCAACGAAGCCGAGTTCGACTACATCAAGGACGGCGGCGCGCTGGTCGATCTCGATGCGCCCAAAAACGAGTTGATGCAGGAGCGCGCGCCCGACTCCGACTCCGGATGGGACCACATCCGCCAGCTGCTCTCCAACCGCATGATGCTCGGCGTCTATCTCGGCCAGTACTGCATCAACACGCTGACCTATTTCTTCCTGACCTGGTTTCCGGTCTACCTCGTCAAGGAGCGCGGCCTGTCGATCCTGCAAGCCGGCTTCGTCGCAACACTCCCAGCATTGTGCGGCTTCATCGGCGGCGTGCTCGGCGGCATCATCTCCGACGCGATCCTGCGCAAGACCGGCTCGCTGACCATGGCGCGCAAGATCCCGATCGTCGGCGGCATGCTGCTGTCGATGTCGATCATCGCCTGCAACTATGTCGATGGACAGGCGATGGTGGTCGGCTTCATGGCGCTCGCCTTCTTCGGCAAGGGTATCGGCGCGCTCGGCTGGGCGGTCGTCTCCGACACCTCGCCCAAGGAAGCCGGCGGCGTCTCCGGCGGCCTGTTCAACACCTTCGGCAACCTCTCCTCGATCACCACCCCGATCGTGATCGGCTACATCCTGGCGGCGACCGGCTCGTTCAACGGCGCGCTGGTGTTCGTCGGCGCCAACGCGCTGGTGGCCGCCTTCGCCTATCTCGTGATCGTCGGCAAGATCGAGCGGGTGGTGCTCAAACGTTCCTCCTGAGGGCTCCCACGGGAGCTTGACCAGGCAACTCAACGGCGGCTTCACGGCCGCCGTCTTTGTTTTGGGAGTGATCGATGCTAGAAGTGCCGGGGAAACGCCTTATTCATCTAAGGCATGTATCGATGTTCGACCTCAACCAGCTCCGCTGTTTCGTCACGGTGGCGGAGGAACTGCATTTCGGCCGCGCCGCCGCGCGGCTGAACATGACCCAGCCGCCGCTGTCCCGGCAGATCCAGGTGCTCGAGCACATCATCGATGCGCCGCTCTTGGAGCGCACCAGCCGCTCGGTGCGCCTGACCCCTGCGGGGCGCAGCTTCCTGCCCGAGGCGCGGCGCATCCTGAAGCTTGCCGAAAGCGCTTCCCAAGTCGCCCGCCGCATCGCGCTCGGCAAGACCGGCTCCCTCAAAATCGGCTTTACGGCTGCCGCCGCCTACGGCTTCCTCCCAGAGCTGATCGCGGCCTGCCGCGCCAAGCTACCCGAGGTGGATTTCTCGCTGAAAGAGATGGTCTCCGGCGACCAGTTCGAGGCGCTCACCTCGGGCCAGATCGATGCCGGCCTGCTGCGGCCGCCGATCGCGCGCCCCGAGCTCACCAGCCGCCGTGTCGTCGCCGAGCCCCTGCTCGCCGCGATCCCGAAGAAGCATCCGCTGGCGAGTGCTGAAAACATCACCATCAAGGATTTCGACGACCAGCCGTTCGTGATGTACTCGCCGTATGAGAGCCGCTACTTCCACGACCTGCTGGTGGCGCTGTTCACCCGCGCCGACGTGCTGCCGCGCTACGTCCAGCATCTCAGCCAGATCCACTCGATCCTCGCCATGGTCCGCGCCGGCCTCGGCCTCGCCATCGTGCCCGCCGCAGCCGCGAGCCTGAAGATCTCCGACGTGCGGCTGCGACCATTGAAGCTGCGCACCCGCGTTCCGGTCGAACTCTTCATGGTCTGGCGCCGCGACGACGAAAGCCCGCTGCTGTCGGCGCTGGTCAAAATCGCCGGCGAATTGTCCTCCGCGGAGCTGACGGACGATTGATGCTCAATCCGCATCGGTCGATATAGGCTTTGGCTTGGACGCGCATCGAACCGTCTCCTAAACAACCGCGCATGGACGCGCGGCCCTCTGCTTGCGTCCTCCACAACACGAGACAAGGGAGCAGCGCCCATATGAGCAAGATGACCCCGCAGGAAATGGCCCAGACAATCGGATCGGGCCTCCTGTCCTTCCCCGTCACGCCGTTCAAGGCCGACTACTCTTTCGATGAGGCCACCTACCGCGCCAACATGGACTGGCTGTGCGGCTATGACGTCGCAGGCCTGTTCGCCGCCGGCGGCACCGGCGAGTTCTTCTCGCTGACGCCGACCGAAGTCCCGCAAGTCGTCAAGATCGCCGTCGACGAGACCAAGGGCCGCGTGCCCGTGCTCGCCGGCACCGGCTACGGCACCGCGATTGCCCGCGAGATCGCGATCGGCGCGGAGAAGGCTGGCGCCGACGGCCTGTTGCTGCTGCCGCCCTACCTCACCCATTCCGAGCAGGAGGGCCTTGCCGCCCATGTCGAGGCGGTTTGCGCCGCCGTGAAGATCGGCGTCATCGTCTACAACCGCGACAACGCCATCCTCCAACCCGACACGCTGGCCCGCCTTGCCGAGCGCTGCCCGAACCTCGTCGGCTACAAGGACGGCATCGGCGACATCGAGCTGATGACCCGCGTCTACACCAAGCTCGGCGACCGCCTGACCTATGTCGGCGGCCTGCCGACCGCCGAGACCTTCGCGTTGCCCTATCTCGACATGGGCGTGACGACCTATTCCTCGGCCGTGTTCAACTTCGTGCCGGAATTCGCCACCAATTTCTACGCCGCCGTGCGCAAGCGCGACCATGCCGCCATTCATGCCGGCCTGAAGGAGTTCATCCTGCCGCTGATCGCGATCCGCAACCGCAAGAAGGGCTATGCGGTCTCGATCATCAAGGCCGGCATGAAGGTGATCGGCCGCGATTCCGGCCCTGTCCGCCCGCCGCTCACCGATCTCACCGAGCAGGAGATGGCGGAACTGACCGCACTCGTGCAAAATCTGCCTGCCATCCGATCGACACAACGGGCGGCAGAATAGCGGTCGGCAAACAAGGAGGAGCGCGCGATGGCCCAGACGGAAATCTCCGGCGCCCCCGTCGTCACGGCGATGCAGGTGATCCCGGTCGCGGGTCGCGACAGCATGCTCCTCAACTTGAGCGGCGCGCATGCGCCGTTCTTCACCCGTAACATCGTCATCCTCACCGACAATGCCGGTCACACCGGCGTCGGTGAGGTGCCGGGCGGTGAAAAAATCCGGCAGACGCTTCAGGATGCCCGCGATCTCGTGATCGGCAAGACAGTCGGCGCGATGAACAACATCCTCGCCGATATCCGCACCGCCTTCGCCGACCGCGACGCCGGCGGCCGCGGCAAGCAGACGTTCGATCTTCGCGTGATGATTCACGCGGTCACCGCGATTGAATCCGCCCTGCTCGATCTGCTCGGCCAGCATCTCAACCTGCCCGTCGCAGCCCTGCTCGGCGAAGGCCAGCAGCGCAAGAGCGTCGAGACGCTCGGCTATCTCTTCTTCGTCGGCGATCGGCGCAAGAGCAAGCTCGACTATGTCAGCGGCGAGACCGGCAAGCCCGACTGGTTCAACCTTCGCCACCAGGAGGCGATGACGCCCGAGACCGTGGTGCGGCTCGCGGAAGCCACCCACGATCATTACGGCTTCGCCGATTTCAAGCTCAAGGGCGGCGTGCTCCGCGGCGAGCAGGAGATCGAGGCCGTCACCGCGATCGCAAGGCGCTTCCCCAATGCGTGCGTCACGCTCGATCCGAACGGCGCCTGGTCGCTGGATGAGGCGATCAGCCTCTGCAAGGACATGCACGGCATCCTCGCCTACGCCGAGGATCCCTGTGGCGCGGAAGGCGGCTTCTCCGGCCGCGAGATCATGGCCGAGTTCCGCCGCGCCACGGGACTTCCGACCGCGACCAACATGATCGCCACCGACTGGCGCCAGCTCTCTCATGCGCTGCGCCTGGGCGCCGTGGACATTCCGCTCGCCGATCCCCATTTCTGGACCATGCAAGGCTCGGTGCGCGTCGCCCAGACCTGCCGTGACAACGGCTTGACCTGGGGCTCGCACTCAAACAACCATTTTGACATCTCGCTCGCCATGTTTACCCATGTCGGCGCTGCGGCTCCCGGCAAGGTCACCGCGATCGACACCCACTGGATCTGGCAGGATGGCCAGGCCTTGACGAAAGAGCCGCTCCGGATCAAGGGCGGCAAGATCGCGGTGCCGGATCGCCCGGGCCTCGGCATCGAGATCGACCACGCGGCCATCGAGGCCGCGCATGAGCTCTACAAGCAGCATGGGCTTGGCGCCCGCGACGACGCGCTCGCCATGCAGGATCTGATCCCCGGCTGGAGCTTTGACGACAAGCGGCCCTGCCTCGTTCGGTAAAACAAGACTTCCTCGGAGGAAAAGAGATGACTGCAATCCTGAAGAACTACATCGGCGGCGAATGGGTCGACGGCTCCGGCGTCACCAGGAACATCAACCCCTCCAACACCAACGATCTCGTCGGCGAATACGCCAAGGCCGACAAGGCGCAGACCGAGAAAGCGATCGCCGCCGCGAAAGCCGCCTTCCCTGCCTGGGCGCAGTCGACGCCGCAAGTGCGCTACGACGCGCTGAACAAGATCTCTCTCGAAATCCTCGCCCGCAAGGAAGAGCTCGGCCGCCTGCTCGCGCGTGAGGAAGGCAAGACCCTTCCCGAGGGCATCGGCGAGGTCGCCCGCGCCGGCCAGATCTTTGCGTTCTTCGCCGGCGAAGCGCTGCGCCTGATCGGCGAAAAGGGCGCCTCCGTGCGGCCCGGCCTCGAGGTCGAGATCACCCGCGAGCCGATGGGCGTCGTCGGCATGATCACGCCCTGGAATTTCCCGATCGCGATTCCGGCCTGGAAGATCGCCCCCGCGCTCTGCTACGGCAATACCGTGGTGTTCAAGCCCGCCGAGCTGGTGCCGGGCTCGGCACACGCTCTCACTGAGATCATCACTCGCTCCGGCCTTCCCGCCGGCGTGTTCAATCTCGTGGTCGGCTCCGGTTCCGTGGTCGGGCAGACCCTGCTCGACCATCCAGATGTCGCTGCGATCTCCTTCACCGGCTCGGTGCAGACCGGCCGCAAGATCGCGCAGGCCTGCGTCATGTCGAGCAACATGAAGAAATTCCAGCTCGAGATGGGCGGCAAAAACCCGCTGGTCGTGCTCGACGACGCCGATCTGAAGACCGCTGTCGAGGTCGCCGTCAACGGTGCCTATTTCTCGACCGGTCAGCGCTGCACGGCGTCCTCGCGCCTGATCGTCACCGAAGGCATTCATGACCGCTTCGTCGCCGCGATGGCCGAGCGCCTCAACGGCCTGTCGGT
This sequence comes from Bradyrhizobium diazoefficiens, assembly GCF_016616235.1. NCBI lineage: Bacteria > Pseudomonadati > Pseudomonadota > Alphaproteobacteria > Hyphomicrobiales > Nitrobacteraceae > Bradyrhizobium > Bradyrhizobium diazoefficiens. The sequence goes on along the minus strand of NZ_CP067100.1, from coordinate 3,045,773 downwards.
CGACGACGCCCTCAAGACCGGCGTGCATATCGGACCCGTGGTCGACCAAAACCAGCTCGATCAGGACCTGCGCTACATCAAGATCGGCCAGGACGAAGGCGCCAAGCTCGCCTTCGGCGGCGAGCTGCTCAAGCGCGAGAATCCCGGCCATTATCTCCAGCCGGCGCTGTTCACCGAGGCCAACAACAACATGCGCATCGCGCGTGAGGAAATTTTTGGTCCCGTCGCCGCCGTCATCCGCGCCAAGAACTACGAGGAAGCGCTGGCGATCTCGAACGACACCGAGTTCGGCCTCGCCTCCGGCATCTGCACCACCAGCCTGAAATACGCCTCGCACTACAAGCGCAACAGCGAGTCCGGCATGGTGATGGTCAATTTGCCGACCGCCGGCGTCGATTATCACGTGCCGTTCGGCGGCCGGAAGGGCTCGAGCTACGGCGCCCGCGAGCAGGGCTCCTATGCACGCGAGTTCTATACGGCGGTGAAGACGGCCTATACCTATCCGGGTTGATAAGCGATCATCGGGCCGCGGCGCAGGTGCCCACCTCTCCCTTTGGGAGAGATCGGATCGCATCTGCGATGCGCTCCGGGTGAGGGGTTACGCGGCTTCGTGGACCTGAGCCCCGTCACCCGAATTGCTTCGCAATCGACCTCTCCCCGCTGGGGAGAGGTGATCGCGAATACGGCTTCTTCTGTTGTTGAGGACAGCACATGGACCAGGACGTCGCAGCGAAAGAGCAGCCCCGCTACATCAAGCTCAACGAGCGCGACAATGTCGCGATCGTGGTCAATGATTTCGGGCTCCCCGCCGGCTCCCGTTTTGCCAGCGGGCTGACGCTGCGCGCCTTCGTGCCGCAGGGGCACAAGACGGCCCTGGTCGACATCGCGCAAGATCGGCCGATCATCCGCTATGGCGAGATCATCGGCTATGCGCTCTCGCCGATCCTCGCAGGCGAATGGGTGGACGAGGCCCGCATTCGGATGCCGGAGGCCCCTGCCCTCGACAAGCTGGAGATCTCGACCGCCGTCCCCGCGCCGCTGCCGCCGCTCGAAGGTTTCACCTTCGAGGGCTTCCGCAATCCGGACGGCTCGGTCGGCACCAAGAACATCCTCGGCATCTCCTCCTCCGTGCAATGCGTCAAGGGCACGATGGAATATGCGGTCAAGCGCATCCGCGCCGAGCTCTTGCCGAAGTACCCGAATGTCGACGACGTCGTGCCGCTGACGCACGCTTATGGCTGCGGCGTCGCCATCACCGCGCCCGATGCGGTCGTGCCGATCCGCACGCTGCAGAACCTCGCGCTCAACCCGAATTTCGGCGGCGAGATTCTTGTCATCAGCCTCGGTTGCGAGAAGCTCGCGCCGGAGCGGCTGGTGCCGGAAGGCATCACGGACGCCATCGTCCGCATGCAGGACGAAGCCTTCGACGGCTTTGGTGCGATCGTCGATGCGATCATGACCCAGGCCGAAGCACGGCTTAAAATCCTCAACCAGCGCAAGCGCGAGACCTGCCCGGCGTCCGATCTCGTCGTCGGCCTGCAATGCGGCGGCAGCGACGCCTTCTCCGGCGTCACCGCCAACCCCGCCGTCGGATTCGCGGCTGATCTCCTCGTGCGCGCCGGCGCCACCGTGATGTTCTCGGAAGTCACCGAGGTGCGCGACGCCATCCAGCTCCTCACCCGCCGCGCCATCAACGAGGATGTCGGCCGCGCGCTGGTGCGCGAGATGGCCTGGTACGATTCCTATCTCGCCCGCGGCGGCGCCGACCGCAGCGCCAACACCACGCCCGGCAACAAGAAGGGCGGCCTCGCCAACATCGTCGAGAAGTCATTGGGCTCGATCGTCAAGTCCGGCTCGAGCGCGATTACCGGCGTGCTCTCGCCCGGCGAGAAGGCCACGCAGAAGGGCATGCTGTTCGCGGCAACGCCTGCAAGCGACTTCATCTGCGGCACGCTCCAGCTCGCCTCCGGCATGACACTGCAGGTGTTCACCACCGGCCGCGGCACGCCTTACGGCCTCGCAGCCGCACCGGTGATCAAGGTCGCGACCCGCACCGAGCTTGCCCGCCGCTGGAAGGATTTGATCGATTTCGACGCCGGCAGCATCGCCACCGGCGAGAAGACGATCGAGGAAACCGGTTGGGACCTGTTTCGCCTGATCCTCGATGTCGCCAGCGGCCGCACCAAGCCATGGTCGGATCGCTGGGGCATCCACAACGACCTCACGCTGTTCAATCCAGCTCCGGTGACGTAAGGTTCAGGGGGCGACCCTGGATCCGACGCCGCCTGGACTTTCAGGGATGCGAAGACAGCCTACTGCCTTGCCGGCGCCATCATCGCGCCGCCCTTCTTCGCCGCAGGCGCGGGCGCGGTCGGCTTGGTCGCGGCGGCCTGTGCGGGCAGATATTTCGCGACAATGGCGGGATCGACCTGGGCGATGTTGGCGTCGGGCAGGCGCGTCCAGGTCTCGTCCTTGCCGAACAGCGAGATGCCGAGAAAGCCGCGCATGGTCAGGGTCTGGCCATCCGGGCTCACGGTCATCTTGGCCTTCCAGATGTTGCCGTCGCGCGGATTGACCACGTTGCCGCCCTCATATTTCAAGCCATCGCGCTTCATGTCGCGGATGAAGGAGAGACCGAGCACCGGCTGGTTCTTGCGATCGTCGGTGCATTTGGCGCAGACCTCGTTCGGATCGTCGCCGGGACGCGGAAAGGTTTTTGCGATCACGCCTTCGAAGATGCCGTTGTGGTCGATGAAGAGAAACCATCCGACCGGCCTGCCGTCTTCGACCTTCTGCCAAAGACCCGCGGCGGTCGGCTGCTGCGCCTGCGCGGCAGCCGGCCTCACCGCGCCCAACGTCAGCGCAAGGCCTAGCGCCAGCAGCGCGAGCAGCCGAAAGCTGGAAAAGAGATTCCGCATTATGATCACCTTGCTAGGCGGCAACTGGAATGGCCGCAGACTACGGCGATTTCGCGAACGCTTCCAGCACCAGAAACATGGGGCATAGCCTTCCGCCTTCTCGCCGTCAGTTGACACCGAGCTTCTTCTGCAGGCTGGAGGACGAGGTCGTGTACTGGAACACGAGCCGTTTCTCCGGATAGACGTAGCGGTGGGCCTTTTGCGACATCAGCGCACCCTCGTGGAAGCCGCACAGGATCAGCTTGATCTTGCCGGGATAGGTGTTGATGTCGCCGATCGCGAAGATGCCCGGCACGTTGGTCTCGAACGCGGATGTCTCGACCGGCACCAGATTGTTCTCCAGCGCAATGCCCCAGTTCGCGACCGGGCCGAGCTTCATGGTCAACCCGAAGAACGGCAGCATCGTATCGCAGGCGATTTCGCTCACGCTGTTGTCGTTGCCCTTGATGGTGGCCCCGGCGAGCCTGCCCTCGGCGCCTGACAGCGCGGTGACCTGACCGAGCTTGAGATCCATCTTGCCGCCGGCGACCAGCGTCCGCATCTGCTCGACGCTGTGGGGCGCGGCGCGAAATTCGTCGCGGCGGTGCAGAAGCGTGATGCGCTTCGCAACCGGATGGAGGTTGAGCGTCCAGTCGAGCGCGGAATCGCCGCCGCCGACGATCAGCACGTTCCTGTCGCGGAACGCCTCCATCTTGCGCACGGCATAGTGCACCGAGGTGCCTTCATAAGCCTCGATGCCCGGCACCGGCGGACGCTTCGGCTGGAACGAGCCGCCGCCGGCCGCGATCACCACCACCTTGCATTCGAACACCTTGCCGGTGTCGGTGGTGCAGCGAAAGGCGGGATCGCCGATCTTCTCGACCGTCTCCACCATCTCGCCGAGATGGAAGGTCGGGTGGAACGGCTTGATCTGCTCCATCAGCGCGTCGGTGAGGCCCTGCCCCGACACCTGCGGGATGCCGGGAATGTCGTAGATCGGTTTTTCCGGATAGAGCTCGGCGCACTGGCCGCCGACCTTGTCGAGGATGTCGACGAAATGCGCCTTCATGTCGAGAAGGCCGAGCTCGAAGGCGGCAAACAGGCCGCACGGGCCGGCGCCAATAATCAGCACATCGGTTTTGATCACGTCGCTCATGTCGTCTCTTTATCGATCTTTATCGGTTGGACGGCGCCCGGTGGGCAGAGGTGACCCTGCCTGTCTAGCCAACGGGGATGGATCAGGGAAGGCATAAAAGCGGGAGCGCCCCGCGGCCGCGCCCACTTGCCGGGTCAGGATAACTGGGCTGTAACGGGCTGCGCTATGACGGAGATCAACCGGTGAACGCACCAAGCCGCCTCGATATGACGCCACGCCTTGAGGACTATCCGTTTCGCCTCAGTGACAATGTCCGCTTCGGCGATCTCGATCCCAACCAGCACGTCAACAACGCGGTCTACGCCACCTATTTCGAGACCGGCCGCGTCACGCTGATGAAGCGTCCCGAATACGGGCTGACCCCGCCGGGCCTCGCCTGGATCATGGTGCGGCTCGACATCCATTTCCGCGCCGAGCTGCACTGGCCGAATACGATCGAGCTCGGCCTCGGCGTCGTGAAGCTGGGACGGACGTCGGTGACCTTCGAGCAGGTGGTGTTCTCCGAAGGCAGATGCATCGCGTCTGCGACGTCGGTCGGCGTCATGATCGACGAGGCAACGCGGCGGCCGACGCCGCTCGTTCCCGAAGTCGTCGAGAAGCTGAAACCTTGGCACAAGCGCGGCATCGAGGTCGCGCCACCGCGTGCGTCGTAATGAGGATCAGGCTTGATAAGGATCAGGCTTTGAGGATCAGGCTTGGCGTTCAGGCGTCGCGACGACCAGCCCGTCGAGTTCGTCGGAGACCTTGATCTGGCAGGACAGGCGCGAATTCGGACGCACGTCGAAGCCGAAGTCGAGCATGTCTTCTTCCATCGGCGTCGGGCTGCCGACCTTCTCGCGCCAGGCTTCGTCGACATAGACATGGCAGGTCGCGCAGGCACAGGCGCCGCCGCATTCGGCTTCGATGCCGGGAATGCTGTTGCGGATGGCGGCTTCCATCACGGTCGCGCCGTTCTCGACTTCCACCGTGCGGGTTTCGCCCTTGTGGTCGACAAAGTGAATCTTGGCCATGTGTGCTCGTGCTGCCGCGATGTTGGGAAAAGGAGTATCCGGGCTGTCCTATAACGGGTCGGTCAGGGCCGCGCTATAGCGTTTTCGCGCGAAGTGGACCCCGCCTCGCGTGCTAAAAATGTGTCCAGACAGAAGGCCAATGCGCAAGGCCCCCGCATGATGGGGTCGTCGGGCCTAGTGCTTGAGGATCGCCGCGATGGCGGCGCGAACCTCGGCCACCGCCTCTTTCAGCGCGGCGAAGGCGTGCGGCCGGTCGTGGCCGGTCCGGATCGCCATCTCGAGGCTGGCGGCAGCATCGGCGACGGCAAAGGCGCCGATCCCCCTCGCCGAGCCCTTGAGCTTGTGCGCCAGCGCGCCGGACTCGGCCGGCAACGCGGTCATCGCGGCCACCAGGCGGACCGCCTGCTCAGCGAACATCGCGAGCACTTCCTGCTCCAGCTCGGCATCGCCGAACGTCATGCGGGAGAGGTGGTCGAGGTCGAGCGGGCTGTCGATGGGCGCAAGCGGGGGCGAGGGCATCCAGTCCATCCGTTGCAGTTCAGGCGTCATGGCGCAGGCCCCGGCATCGCGCGATGGTTCCGCCGCTCCGGCGGTAAGTTCGCCCCACCCAAGCATGAAAATGGTTAACGAAATGTTCGCGCCGTTTTACGTAATTCCGCCGGTTTATTGACGAAAAGTTGCCGCAATCCGTCAAGTTCGGTGGAGAATTGCATTTATTGCTAAGGCGTTAGAGCGCGATCCTGTTAACGATGATTAAGATTGTCTTAATCGCAGGCATTTCATTCGCGACGCTCTGCCAATAGGATGTTGCGGAAATTAGCGGACAAGCCGTCCGGGTGGGGACGGCTCGGAGATCCGCGCAAGCGGCATGATCCGGTCTGTGGGCTTGCGTAGCGCGCAGGGCTCGCGGGGGACGCGTACAAGTAACGAGGGCTCGGACTGAACATGGCGAACACTCCGAAAAAGGTCAAAGACCCCACAGAAGTCGCGCTTTCTGCGATCCAGGAAGCCCTCAACATCAGCGACACGGCTGCGGACACCAGCCGCAACGCCACGATGCGCAACGAAACGGCCCCTCCGGTGGCGCCGCCCGCGCCCCCGAGCTTCGACGAGCCGACCTTCGAGCCGCGCCCGGCCGCCAATGAGCGCGCCACCGTATTCGATCCGGTCGAGGAGCCTCGCGCCGCGCGCCGCCCCGCCAATGACGACCGCGAGACCATCGGCCAGCTGCTCCAGGCGCTTCAGAAGGGCCGCCCTGCCCGCAGCGTCTACACCTTCGCCACCATCTTCGCCGGCGTCTGGCTCGCCGCCTGCGCCGCGCTGACGGTCGGCTTCCTGCCCTCGATCCAGGCCGCCATGGGCCAGAGCGGCGGCGTGCTCGTCATCGCCGGCCTGATCGCGATGTTCTTCGCCCCGATCATGCTGTTCTACTTCCTGGCGAGCCTGGTCTGGCGCGGCCAGGAGATGCGCATGATCGCGCAGGCGATGGCGCAGGTCGCAATCCGCTTCTCCGAGCCCGAGGGCTCCGCCTCCGATTCCATGGTCACCGTCGGCCAGGCGATCCGCCGCGAGGTCGCGGCGATGGGCGACGGCATCGAGCGCGCCATTGCGCGCGCCGGCGAGCTCGAGACGCTGGTTGCCAATGAGGTTGCGGCGCTCGAGCGCGCCTATAGCGACAACGAAGTGCGCATCCGCGCCCTGCTCCAGGATATCGCGCATCAGCGCGACAATCTGGTCGGCCAGGCCGAGCAGGTCCGCAGCGCCATCTCCGGCGTGCAGATCGATTTGCGCCACGACATCGCGCTGATCTCGGACGCGATCGCCTCGCGCGTCGACGAGGTCGCAAAGTCCATCACCGGCGCGCTGGAAGAGCGCGGCGCCCACATCACCCAGGCGCTGAGCAATGCCGGCGACAACATGATCCTGGCGCTCGGCGAGCGCGGCGGCGACCTGCTCGACCGCCTCGAGGAGGCCAGCAACGAGACCACGCGCGCCGTGCTCGACGCCAGCGAGCGGCTGACCACCAGCCTCAACTTCAAGACCGGCCACGTCCATGACGAGTTCGTCGACCTCGCCGACCGCGTCCACGAGATGCTGAACGAGCGCATCGACCGCATCACCGGCGAGTTCGAGCAGCGCTCCGCCGCGATCGTCGACGGCATCTCCGAGCGCACCGAGCTGGTGCACGACAGCCTGAAGAATTCGTCGGACTCGCTGCTGCTCGAGCTCGAGCTGCGCTCCAACGACCTCTCCGCCAAGATCGACGACGCCGGCAACCGCCTCGCCGGCCAGATCATGACGAGCGGCGACAAGGCCAGCGAGGCGCTCGACGCCACGGTCAACAGCCTCGTCGCCAAGGTCGTCAGCCAGACCGAGACCGCGCACGACTCGCTGTCGCTGCAGATGAGCGCGTTCGACGAGCTGGTGAAGAACCAGGGCACCGAGTTGGTCGAGAAGTTCGCCCGCGACTCCGGCACGCTGGGCGCGCTGATCACCCGCCACATCTCCGAGTTCGACCGCACCGTAAAGACGTTCGGCGGCGAGATCGTCGAGCGCATGGGCCAGCGCACGCAGGACATCGCCGAGACGCTGAAGACCTATGTCGACAATTTCGATACCCGCTTCACCTCCAACGGCGGCCAGATCACGGCCGAGCTCGACCAGCGGCTGGTACAGTTCGAGACGACGATCGGCGAACGCGTCAGCAACCTCGACGCATCGCTGAACAACAAGATCGCCAGCCTCGACGGCACCATCGAAGGCCACATCAAGACCTTCGACGAGCAGCTCGGCGGCCGCGTCAGCGCGCTCGAAGCGTCGTTCGATACCCGCGCGAGGTCCGTCACCGAGACGATCGACGGGCGTCTCAACACGCTCAGCGCGACGCTGACCGATGGTGCGGCGCAGGCGATCCACTCGGTTGATACGCGGTTGACGCATCTCACGACGACGCTCACCGGCGGCGCGACGCAAGCACTCGAGTCCATCGATTCCCGTCTGACCAGCCTCACGACGACGCTGACCGACGGCGCATCGCAGACGATCCAGGCGATCGATACACGCCTGACGCATCTGACGACGACCTTCAACAGCGGCGCATCGCAGGCGCTGGAGTCCATCGACTCCCGCCTCACCCATCTCACCACCGCGCTGACCAACGGCGCCTCGCAGGCCGTGCAGTCGATCGACACGCGCCTCACTATGCTGACCTCGACGCTGACCGACGGCACCGCGCAGGCGATCGAGGCGGTCGACCGCCGCATCACCAGCGTCGCCGATCTCATCGATGGCCGCAGCATGCATCTGACCGACACGGTCACCGCGCGCTTCCAGGATATCCAGCAGGCCATCGAGACCAAGGTCGGCTCGGTCGCGAGCGACATCGACGTGCGCGTGGCGCAATTCGAGGACCTGCTCGGCTCGCGCGTCGAGGCCGTCGCTGGCCGTATCGAGAGCAGCGGCCGCCAGGCCAGCGAGGACATGATCTCGCGTGCCGAGATGATCTCGACCGCGATCCGCTCGCATGTCGAGGACGCCGAGCGCTCGCTCACCAACCTCGTGGTCAACACCAGCGAGACGATCCAGACCGGTGCGCGCACCGCCCAGCAGTCGCTGTTGACGGTCTCCTCCGACGTCAACGCCCAGCTCAAGATGACCTCCGCCGAGGTCGAGCGCGCGCTGACCGCGGTCGGCACGGGAGCTGCGAACTCGATCCTGACCAGCGCCCGCGAGGCGCAGGCGACGCTGGTTGCCGCCTCCGGCGATACCTCCAACCAGATCAAGTCGCTGTCGGCCGACGTCGAACGCACGCTGTCGGCGGCGGGTTCCGCCACCGCAGCCTCGATCCTGGCCGGCGCCCGCGAGGTGCAGACCACGCTCGTCACCGCGTCTTCGGACGCGGCCAACCACGTCAAGACGCTCACCGCCGACGTGCAGCGTTCGCTGTCGCTGGCCGGCACCAGCACCGCGGAATCGATCACCGCCGGCGCCCGCGATGCGCAGAGCACGCTGATCGCCGCCTCGAGCGAGACCGCCAACCAGATCAAGGCGCTGTCCTCGGACGTGCAGCGCTCGCTCTCGATGGCGGGCACCGCGACGGCCGAGACGATCATGTCCGGCGCCCGCGAAGCCCAGAGCACGCTGGTCACGGCGTCCTCGGATGCGGCGAGCCAGGTCAAGTCGCTCGCGGCCGAAGTGCACCGCTCGCTCTCGCAGGTCGGCCAGACCACCGCCGAGACGATCACCACCAGCGCCCGCGATGCCCAGAGCACCCTGCTCGCGGTCTCGGCGGAACAGACCAGCCAGGTCCGTTCGCTCGCGGCCGAGATGCAGCGCGCGCTGGCGACCGCCGGCGGCGCCACCATCGAGGCACTCACCAGTGGCGTGCGCGAAGCGCAGGGCACGCTGATCTCCGCCTCGAGCGATGCGGCGAGCCAGATCAAGTCGCTGACCACGGATATCGAGCGCACGCTGACCGCGGTCGGCGCCGACACTGCCTCGACTATCCTCAACAGCGCGCGTGAGGCCCAGACCTCGCTGACCTCGACCTCGGCGGATGCCGCCAGCCAGATCCGCACTATCTCGACCGAGATCGAGCGGACGCTGAGCGCGGCCACGGCGAATGCGACCAACGACATCCAGACCAGCGCGCTCAACGCCCAGAACGCGCTGATCTCCGCCTCGAACGAGGCGAGTTCGCGGGTCAAGTCGAGCTCCGCCGACGTCGAACGTTCGGTGCTCGCGGCCAGCAGCAGCTTCGGCCAGGCCATGACCGGCAAGACCGACGAGATCGTCACCTATGTGCAGCAGCAGGCCGACCGCCTGGCGAACATGATCGACGCCAAGCGCGGCGCCCTGGTCGACGCGATTGGCTCGAAGACGAGCCAGCTCACGCTCGACATCGACCGCGTCACCTCCGACGCGCTGAAGTCGATCGAGACGCGCGGCCATGCGTTCTCGCAGACCATGATGGGCAACGGCTCGGAAGTCGCCCGCACCATCAACGCGGCGAGCGAGGTCGCCACCAGCGCGGTCGGCAAGTCGCTCAAGGACCTCGAGCAGGCCTCGCGCACGGCGATCGACCAGTCGCGCCAGGTCTCGATAGCGGCCGTCACCGAGATGCAGGAGACCAGCAAGATCCTGCGCACCGACACGGTCGCCCTGTTCGAGCGCCTGCGCGAAGGCAACATCCTGCTCCAGGAGGTGCTGACCGGTGCGCACGACAACCTCAACTCGCTCGAGCGGGCGCTGGTGACGCGCGTCGCCGACTTCGTCTCGGCGATGAACGACGTCACCTCGCGCAACGGCACTGCGACCCAGAACCTGGAAGATCAGCTCAACGTCTTCAACAGCAAGACCACCAAGGCGCTGCAGGATCTCGGCGAGCTGTCGACGCAGTTCGATGCCCACGGCAAGGCGCTGGTCGAGGCCGCCCAGGTCGTCGAGCAGAGCAACAAGAACACCACCGCCTCGCTCGCCGAGCGCAAGCAGGCGCTGGAATCGCTCGTCACGACCATCGACCTCCGCACCGCCGATCTCGACCAGCGGCTGTCGCGTTTCACCGGCCTGCTCGATGAATCGCTGGCCGCCGCCGAGGAGCGGGCCCGCGACATCGCCCGCGTCGTCGCGGAGACAGCCGGCGCAGGCTCGGCCGCGATCACCCGCCAGTTCGAGGCGGTGCGCGCGGCGTCCGAGGAGGAACACCGGCAGACCATCGAGGCCATGCACGACATCTACCGCCAGACCACGGACGAAGCGGATGCGATGTTCAAGCAGTCGACCGAGAAGTTCACCAACCTCGTCTCCAGCATGAAGCAGATGGCGTTCGAGATGCACAACGAGCTCGAAGCCACCCGCAACGAGCTGCGCCGCGGCGTGCTCGAGATGCCGCAGGAGGCGGCCGAGAGCACTGCGCAGATGCGCAAGGTGATCGTCGACCAGATCGAGGCCCTCGCCGAGCTCAACCGCATCGTGGCCCAGCACGGCCGTGGTCTCGACGTCTCGACGACGGGCCGCGCCTCTGTCGCCGTCCAGCGCCAGGAAGAGCCGATGATGGCGACTGCGGGCGGTCGTGGGACCGAGACGCGCATGCGCGACACCGGCAGCGCCTCGACCTTGCCGCCGCCGGATCTTGGCATGCCCGCCCCCGCGCGCCGCACCGAAGCGCCGCCGGTTGCGCCTTCCGGCAACGACCAGGGCCGTGACGGCTGGCTGTCGGACCTCTTGAATCGGACGGACGCCAACCAGGGCGCGCCGACCGGCCGGGAGGCCCCACGTGGCCGCGCCGCACCCGCGCCGCAACCGCAGGCGCCGCAGAACGGCAGCAATCCGCTGGAATCGCTGTCGCTCGACATCGGCCGCCTGATGGACCGCAACCTCGCCGCCGAGATGTGGGACCGGTATCAGCGCGGCGAGAACAAGGCCTTCACCAAGCGCCTCTACACGCCCGCCGGCCAGAAGGCCTTTGACGAGGTCGCCCGCAAGTACCGCGCCGACCGCAACTTCAAGGGCACGGTCGACCGCTACGTCGCCGAGTTCGAGCGCCTGCTCGACGAAGTCGCCCGCGACGGCCGCGGCCCGCAGGAGTTGCGCAGCCACCTGACCTCGGAGACGGGACTGGTGTACACGCTGCTGGCGCATGCGGCGGGCCGGCTGGGGTGAGACGACGCTCGCGAATGGCGAGTGGCGAATAGCAAAACGGAGGCCTCACGGCCTCCGTTTTTGTTTGGGGTGTCCATCGCGCAAACAGCTCGCTGCGCATAGGAAAGTTGCGCAGCAATGACGGAGGAGAGAGCTCCTACTGCCGCCGGCGCTCCTGCGCCGCCGGCTTCGGCGGCTCGGCCGGCTGAGGCGGAGGCGCGCTGTTGCTGGCGCCGAACAGGACGCGGGTCGGGTTGCGGTCGAAGTTATTCACGGCGCGGCTGATGTCGCCGAGCGTGCGGCGGCCGTCGGTCATCAGCGCGCCCGAGCGCTTGTCGAAGTCGTCTGCGAGTTCGCGGATCGACTTCACGGCCTGGAATAGCTCGCCGCCGTCCTTGCCGCCGGCGAGCGTGTTGAGGCCGAGCATGAGGTTGTCCGCCTTGAGCATGACGCCATCGACCTTGGCCATGACGCCGTCGATCTTCTCGGAGTTGCGGGCCAGCGAGTTGGTGAAGGTCTCCAGATTCTTCAGCGAGTTCTTCACCGATTCCTGGTTGTCGGCGACGATCTTGTTGATGTTCTGCAGCGTGGCGCGGATCGCCTCGGTGACGTCCTGGAGCTTGTTGGGATCGGCGGTGAGCGTCGGGATGCCGTCCTCGTCGAGTGGCGGCGCAGGCGCCGCCTCCTCGCCGCCCTTGAGCGAGATCGCGGCCACGCCGGTGAGGCCCTGGAATTCGAGGCCAACCAGGGTGTCCTTGCGGATCGGCGCGTTGTTCTCGACCATGGCGAGTGCGACAACCCGCCGCGGGTTGTCCAGCTTCACCGAGACCACCTCACCCACCCGGATACCGTTGAAATTGACGCTGCCGCCGTTTCGCAGGCCCGCGGCCGGACCCTCGAACACGACGCGCAAGGGGCTGCGCTGCTTGGTGGTGTGCAGCGACTGGAACCACAGCACGAAGCCGATCGCCGCGGCGATCACCGCCAGCGTGAACGATCCGATCAGTACGTAATTCGCCCGCGTTTCCATCTGGTACTCCGGCTGCTCAGCCCAGCTACTTAACCCATGACCGCGCGGGCGCGCTTGCCATGGAAATACTGCCTCAGCCAGGGATGCTGCGAGGCCTGCATGTCGGCGATCGAACCTGCCGCAATGATCTTGCCGTTCCCTAAAACGGCGATGCGATCACAGGCTGTGTAAAGGCTGTCGAGATCGTGCGTTACCATGAAAACCGTCAGCCCCAAAGTGCGCTGAAGCGTCCGAACCAGCTCGTCGAAATCGCCGGCGCCGATCGGGTCGAGGCCCGAGGTCGGCTCGTCCAGGAAAACGAGATCCGGATCGAGCGACAGCGCGCGCGCCAGCGCGACGCGCTTGATCATGCCGCCGGACAGTTCGGAGGGAAAGCGCTCGGCCACCTCGGGCTTGAGGCCGACCATGGTGAGCTTTGCGATGGTGATCTCGTCCATCAGCCGCTGCGACACACGCAAATATTCGCGCATCGGAAACTGGATGTTCTGCCGCACGGTTAGCGAGGAGAACAGTGCGCCCTGCTGGAACAGCACGCCCCAGCGCCGCTCCACGTTGCGCCGCTGCGACGTGCTGGAGGAATCGAGATCGACGCCGAACACTTCGATGGAGCCCGCAACCTTCGGCACCAGGCCGATGATGGTGCGCGTCAGCACCGACTTGCCCGCACCCGAGGGGCCGACAAATCCCAAAATCTCGCCGCGCTTGACGTCGAGGTTGAGGCCGTCGAGCACGCGCGTCGTGCCGAACTGCACGGTGATGCCGCGGACGCGGATGATCGGGTTTTGAATCGCGCTTTGGATTTCTTGCGCCATCGTCACATCCCGATCGAGGCGAAGAAGATGGCGAACACGCCGTCCATGACGATGACGAAGAAGATGCCCTTCACCACCGACGCTGTCGTGTGCTGCCCGAGCGATTCAGCGCTGCCCTGCACCGCGAGCCCTTCGACGCAGGCGACAATGCCAATCACCGCGGCCATCACCGGCGCCTTGACGATACCGACGATGAAATGGTCGATCGAAATGGCATCGCGCAGCCGCAACAAAAAAGCTTCGGGATCGACGCCGCCGTAGAGCCAGGCGACAAGCCCGCCGCCATAGAGCGCGGCCATCGCGCCGAGGAAGGCCAGGATCGGCAGCGCCAGCACCAGCGCCAGCATGCGCGGCAGCACCAGCACCTCGATCGGGTCGAAGCCCATGGTGCGCAGCGCGTCGATTTCCTCGCGCATCTTCATCGAGCCGAGCTCCGCGGTGTAGGCGCTGCCCGAGCGGCCCGCGACCATGATCGCGACCAGCAGCACGCCGATCTCGCGCAGCACCAGCACGCCGAGCATGTCCACGACGAAGATGTCGGCGCCGAACCTGCGGAAATGGAAGATGCCCTGCTGGGCGATGATGCAGCCGATCAGGAAGGTGATCAGCACGATGATCGGCACCGCGCGCCAGCAGACCTGCTCCATGTGATGCACGGTCGAGGTCAGGCGGAGCGAGCGCGGATGGATCAGCACGCGCCCGGCTGCCGCGAGCACCGCGCCGAGCATGTCGATCAGGCCCGCGACCGTGCCAGCGACACCCGCCACGCCGCGGCCGATCTGCTCCAGCATGCCGGTGATGGTGATCGTGCCGGTCTCGATGACGGGGGTCGCCCGGACCCGCCGCACCTCGTCGACGAGGCTCGAATAATTGGCGGAGAGCCCGGCGATCTGCGCCTCGACCGGCCCCTGCGTCAGGCTGCGGCGCAGCCGCTCGATCAGCCAGGCGCCAAACGTGTCGAGTCTGGCGACCTCGGAGACGTCGATGAAGATGCTTTGCGAGCCGCCGGCGAGCTTCTCGGCGTCCGCCACCATCCGCTCCAGGACCGGCGCGAAGCTCGCGGTCCAGGTTCCGGTGGCGCAGAGGGCCAGCGCGTTGCCTTTGGCTATCCGTTCCAGCTTCGGATCGCCGCTCAAGATGTCCGCTCCCGTGCCGGGGCGGAGAAAATCAGATGGTTGCGCACGCGCCCTTACCCAGAGAAGGTATCCCCAACTGGTTAATGTTAGTTGCTAGAGGTAACTAGCAGGTTCAGATTTCGCCAGAGTTCAAAATGACTTCCAGCAAAGTTCCGGCACTTCGCGCGCAAATCGAGCGCTTTCCCATCGCCGGGAGTTTCACCATCAGCCGCGGCGCCAAGACCGAGGCCGTGACCGTCGTGGCCGAGCTGAGCCGGGACGGCCTGACCGGGCGCGGCGAATGCGTGCCCTATCCCCGCTATGGCGAAACGCCCGAGGCAGCGCTGGCCGCGATCGAGGCCATGCAGGAGGCCGTCCAGGGCGGTCTCGACCGGGAGGCCCTCCAGGCCGCCATGAAGCCTGGCGCAGCCCGCAACGCGCTGGATTGCGCCCTGATCGACCTGGAGGCTAAGGCGGCGGGCTTGCGGGCCTGGAGCCTCCTCGGCCGCCCCTCGCCGGGCGAGCGCGCCACCGCCTTCACGATTTCGTTGGGCACGCCCGCGGACATGGCGGCGGCTGCTGCCAAGGCGGCGCACCGGCCCCTGCTCAAAATCAAGCTCGGCGGCGACGGCGATCCGGAGCGGATCGTAGCGGTGCGCAAGGCCGCCCCCGATTCCGAGCTGATCGTCGATGCCAACGAGGCCTGGACCGAGGCCAATCTGGAAGCCAACCTCGCCGCCTGCGTCGCCGCCGGCGTTACAC